>QHXY01000282.1 GCA_003223145.1 Acidobacteriota bacterium | reverse complement strand
TCGAGGTCACCGGCGTCAACATCGCCAGCGCCGAGCTGAAGCGGATCTTCCGACGCGACGCCTGGCGGGCGGTCATCCTCGGCATCCTGCTGGTCACCGTCCTGCTCTGGATGGATTTCCGCAGCCTGTGGCTGACGACGCTCGCCAACATCCAGCTGCTCGTCGGCGTCGTGTGGATGCTCGGCGCCATGAGCGCGCTCGACGCCATGCACGTGCGGTACATGAAGATGAACTTCATCAACGCCTTCGTGACCACCATGATCCTCGGCGTCGGCATCGATTACGGCATCCACATCATCCACCGCATTTCGCAGGAGGGGCTGAGCAACTTCGAGGGTCTGATGGAGACCGGCAAGGCGGTCGTCATGGCGGCGCTGACCAACGTGGCGGGTTTCGGCACGATCGGCTTCTGCAATTACCCCGGTCTGCGCACCATGGGGATCGTCGCCGCCATCGGCTCGGTCACCTGCCTGGTCACGGCGCTGACGACGCTGCCCGCCCTCCTCATCCTGACGAAGACGCGCGTGGAACGCCGTCTGGAGACCTGACCGACATGCAGCGCGCCGCCCTCGGGCCGGCGGGGCGACCTGCAACGACGACGCGATCACCGCCGTGGTCAAGACCCGCCTGGCGGCGGACCACGTCATCGGCCCGTTCCTGATCGAGGTGAGCACCAGCGAGTGCGTTGTGACGCTCAGCGGCTGCGTCGAGTCGCGCGACCAGGTCCGGCGCGCCAAGGAGGTGGCGAAGCGGCTGGTCCACGTCCGGGTGAAGAACGACCTGACGGTCGGCTCCATCGCCCCGCGCCGGACGAAGTCGACGCGGCGCTAGGGCTCGGCACCTTCAGCGCAGGTTCTGGCGGATCACCTGCTCGAGCCAGGCGGTGGAGGCCCAGCCCACCTCGACGTGGCCGTTGATCAGGAAGCCGGGGGTGCCGAGGGCATTGGCGTCGAGCGCCTCCTTGGCCTCGGCCGTCACCTGCTTGCGCAGAACCGGATCGTCGAAGTCGCGCTGGAATTTCTCGCGATCGAGACCGGCGGGGCCTGCGAGAGCCATCAGGCTGTCGCGGTCGAGGCGCGTCGATTTCAGCAGCAGCTCGTGGTACTCCCAGAACCTTCCCTGCCACTGCGCCGCCTTGGCGGCCGCCGCCGCGTCGTAGGCGAAATGGTGCATGGCGAGCGGATTGTGGTGCAGCTCGATGCGCAGAGCCCCGTTCAGGTCGGCCACCAGGCGATCCAGCTCGCGGGCCGCGCGCGGGCAGACGGGACACTGGTAGTCGGTGAAGAAGATGAGGGTGTTCTTCGCGCCGGCGGGGCCGACCGACGGGTAACCCTGGCGCGGAGAGTGGCGCTCGGCGCGCGCGGCGGCGCTGCCGTCCGCCTTCGCCGTGTCCTCCGCCTCCCCCGCCTGGACGGCGGCCCCCGCGAGGAGGGCCGCCGCCAGACACAGAACTGAAGCGGGAGCCGCGCTCGCCGGCCGGCTCAAGAGCTCTCTCCTACGGAGGCGTCGGGCACGGCGAGGTGTTCGGTATGACGGCGCCCGGTGGCGCGGACGGATGGCCTATGTCGCTCTCGCCGCACACGCTCTCCCCGCTCACGAGGTAGTAGAACGCCATGCCCAGCGGCGGATTCGACGCGTCGGTGCAGATGGTCGGGCCGTCCCCGAACGAGTCGTCGCTCTCGAAGCATGCCTGATCGTATACCGCACCGGGCAGCCGGCTGGCGAGAAGTTTCGCCGGGATGGTGCCGCGGTAGGTGTTCCAGTGCGACGCGTCCGGGGTCGGCGCCCAGAGGATGGTCGTCTCGTCGCGGAACTTGATCGGTTCCGGCTCCTGCACCGGTATCGGGCGGTGCACGCAGAGACCCGTGGCCGGATCGCAGGCGTCGGCGGTGCAGGAATTACCGTCGTCGCAGTTCACGGGCACGTGCAGACACGCCCCGGTGTGGGGGTCGCACTCGTCGAGCGTGCACAGGTTGCCGTCGTCGCAGCTCAGCGGGGAGCCCTGGCACACGACCCCGCCGGTCGGCGTCTGCACGCACTTGTCGCCCTGCGTGCAGGCGTTGCCGTCGTCGCACGTCTGCCCGAGCAGCGACTGGTGAACGCACTGGCCGCTCGCCGGGTCGCACGAGTCCAGCGTGCACTGGTTCTGGTCGTCGCAATTGACCGGAACATGGAGGCAGGCCCCGTTGGCCGGGTCGCAGCGATCGGTGGTGCATGGATTGTTGTCGTCGCAGTTGACCAGAGCGTGCTCGCACTGGCCGGTCAGCGGGTTGCACCGGTCGAGCGTGCACGGGTTGTTGTCGTCGCAGCTCACGGGCACGCCCCGGCACACGACACCGTCCCCGGGGATCTGGACGCATTTGTCACCCTGCGTGCAGGGGTCGCCGTCGTTGCACACCTGCCCGACGATCGGCTGGTGCACGCACTGGCCGCTGGCAGGATCGCAGGAATCGGCGGTGCACTGGTTCCCGTCGTCGCAGTTCACCGGGACGTGCTCGCACTGGCCGGTGCTCGGGTTGCAGCGATCGGTGGTGCAGAGGTTCTGGTCGTCGCAGCTCACCTCGGCGTGCACGCACAGACCGGTGAGGGGATCGCAGGAGTCGGACGTGCAGGGATTCTGGTCGTCGCAGTTGACCGGCGTGCCCACGCAGACGACCCCGCCCGTCGGGAACAGCCGGCAGACGTCGGCCGTGGTGCAGCGGTTGCCATCGTCGCACGGCGCCCCCACGGTCGGGGTGAACTTGCAGGCCCCGGTCGTCGGGTCGCAGGCGTCGGTCGTGCACTGGTTGCCGTCGTCGCAGATCACCGGAACGTGCTCGCACTGGCCGGTGTTCGGGTTGCAGCGGTCGACGGTGCAGGGATTCTGGTCGTCGCAATTGACCGGCGCATGCTCGCACTGGCCGGTGTTCGGGTTGCAGCGGTCGAGCGTGCACGGATCGTGATCGTTGCAGTCGACCGGCGGTCCGACGCAGGTGCCGGCGCTGGTGCAGAGGTCGGGCCGCGTGCACACGTCGCCGTCGTCACAGGCGCGGCCGAGGCAGAGAGGATCGCGGCAGTCGATCAGCTGGTTGCAGTTGTTGTCGCGGCCGTCGCTGCAGTTCTCCAGGTTGCCGGGGTAGTTGTTCGGGTCGTGGTCGTCGCAGTCGTTGCCGCAGGGCGGGGCGAACACTCCGTCGCCGTCGGCGTCGACGCACGTTCCGGTCGGCTGGGTCCACACCCAGGTGAAGTTGTCCAGCGAGCCGACCTGCTGGCCGGTGCTCAGGTTGTACAGCTTGCAGGGGCCGGGCGGCAGGTACGGCGTCCCCAGGGGAGGCCAGGCGCTGACCGTCGCTTTCTCGGTCAGCGGGTCGAGGCAGCCGAACACGTCGAAGGACGAGTCGTCAACCCGGAAGAAGACGTCGAAGAACGAGCTGGCGGGAAAGATCACCGGACCGGGTCCGAGCGCCCCCGTCTGTCCGGGTGAGTGCACCTGAGCCTGCTCGTTGAATCGGATCGGACCGACGAGACCGCTGTTCCCGGTCAGGCTCATGGCGACGAGCTCGGTGTTGAACTGCTGGAGGGCGGGGCCCGGAGCGTAGGTCTGGGAGGCGACGATGATCGACTGGCCGGTCAGACCGAGCGTCTCGCTGCCGCGCGGAATGGTCCATTTGAGCTGCGCCTGCGTCCCGAGGATGTCGACCTGGGGGTGCGGGTCGATCGCCAGGTGCGTCAGGCGGGCGTGCCGGCCGGTCAACGAGTCCATCAGGTCGACGCTCTGGGAGAAGGTCGGCGCGAACACCTCCAGGAACGGGATCGCCGTCGTCATCGCCTGGATGTTGAAGCTCGCGGCCGGCGTGAACGACGCCCCCATGTCCGGCAGTCCCACGTCCACGAACACATCGAAGAACGAGTCGGCCGGCGTCTCGGTCGGCGGGGTCATGACGATCTTGCCGGCGCTGATGGGGCCCGGGTCCTGGGTCACCTTGACGGTGCCGTAAACCGGGTCGAAGCCGGTCAGGCTCAAAGCGATGATCTCCATCGGGATGACGTTCGGATCGCCGACGCCGCGCCGGATGGCCATCTGACCGGCCAGGCGGACGAACTGAACGGGGCCGGGGTCGACCTGGATCTCAATCGCGCCGGCGGCGTTGACTACGTCCGTCGCCGGGGGCGGGATCTCGGCGCGCAGCGCGCCGGCCGGCAGGACCAGGAGGAGCATGGCGAACGCCACCAGGCTGTACGCGAGGCGGGCGGCCGGACCTGGGACGGTGCGGACTCGGATATCGGGACGCATGGGTGTTCCTCCGGAGAGGGATGCGGGACAACCCTTCTGGGACTCGACGAGAACACGAGCGGGCAGATGATCCTGCACTGCCCACCTCGAAACGTGTTTGGGGAGTTTGAGCGCCTTTGGCCGACCCCCCCGGTTCGGCCGCGAGCTGGCTGCTATATACGGTCATGATCCGGCACTGTCAATCGACTATTCTCCCGACGCCGCGCCCGAACCCGCCCCGGGAGCGGGACGGTTCTGGAGCGCGCAACGACATCGAGTACTGACGACGATGGGGTGCGGCTGCTGATCGTGACCGTCATATACGATCGATGACCGCAAACGTCAACCGGAGGATCGCTCCGAACCCGTTTCGCGGCACGGGGATGCCGGATGACGCAACCGGCTCCGCCCGGTGTTTCACCGGCGTCGTCCGGGTGGCTGTTCCCTCTCCTCGAACGCCGCCGCGATCGGAGGCCCGGCCTGCGGGTTGAAGAGGTGGCCGTCGAGACCGAAGAAGCGCAGGAGCGTCGCCGCCACGTCCGACTGATGCAGCGTGTCGCAGGGCGCCACCTCGCCGCGCCGGGGAGTGTCGGGGCCGATGACGGCGATCCAGATGTCCTCGGAGCCCTCGATGCCCTGGTCGTGCTCGACCCAGGTGGACGGCGTGATGCCCCGGCCGTGGTCGGTGGTCAGGATGAGGGTCGTGCTGCCGCGGTACTGGTCGATGGACTGCAACGTCTGCCAGAGCCGGCGCAGGTAGCCGTCGGCGACGTTGATGTAGTCGAGGAGACGATCGTAGCGCCGGGCGTGGGCCCAGTCGTCCGACTCGCCGAGGGCGATGTACAGCAGGCGCGGCCGCTCGGTCCTGAGGTACTCGAGGGCGATGTTGAAGGTCACCGCGTCGCTTCTCCCTTCCTCCCACAGCGCCATGATCTGGAACTGCAGGTCGCCGAGAAACTCCATGCGCGGCGTGGCCATGCCGGCCGGCACCCTCTCGTAGCCGGTGTTGGTGAAGAACGCGTCGGCCTCGGAGGACGACAGCGTTCCGAAGCCGTCCCACGAGCCGATCGTGGCCACCTGCCGTTTCCCGAGACGCAGCTCGCTGCGGACGAACTCCAGGACGGTGCGGTGGGGGTAGCGCTTCGTGTCGTTGGTGATGACATCCGGCTGCGGCTGGCCGGTCAGGATCTCGGCGTAACCAGGCGCCGAGAACAGCAGCGGGTTGCGCGGCTGCACGCTGCATCCTCTGTCCTTGTCGCCGAGCACGATCCCCTGCGGCGCCAGCGTTCCCCAGAAGTAAGGCAGGAGGACCGCGCGCCGCTCCCCGGGCGTGTCGCGCCAGAATCTTTGTCGCGCGCGGTCGAGATCGTAGATCCCCGACTTCTTCTGCACGCGTTTGCCGGCGAGCAGCGGGTCCATGCCGCCGAACAGCTCCTGGATCCGCAGGCCGTCGAGGGTGAGCAGGATGACGTTCTTCGTGCGCCGGGGTGTCGTGGCGGAGGCGGTCGCGGCGCGCTCCGGCGCGGCGGCGCTCGCCAGCGGCGCCGCCGCGATCAGCGCCAGGACGGCGGCGGAACGGCGCGGGGCGCGGGCTCTCACGGGCCGGTGGCGGCGCACCGCCGGCGGGCCCGCCCTCGCCGCAGCCCTTCAAGCAACGCGTCGATGCGTTGCAGCCCGCGCCTCAGGGAGTCCCGGTCGTAGCCGTAGCCGATCCGGATGTAGCGGCCGATCCCGAAGTGGGCGCCCGGGGTCACGAGCACCGACTGCTCGCGGCGCAGCCGGTCGAACAGCGCGGCCGAACCGATCGGCAGCCGGTAGCCGATGAGGGCGATGGCGCCCGCCACCGGGCGGATGTAGGTGAGCAGCTCGCCCTGCGCCTGGATCCACTCTTCGAGCGCCGGCAGGTTGGCGCGGATGATGCCGCGGGTGCGCGCCAGGACCGCCTCGCGCCGCGCCGGCTCCATGACGATCTCCGCGAAACGATCCGACAGGTACGTCGGCGTCAGAGTCAGATAGTCGTGATACGAGCAGAGCCTCGCGATGGTCTTCGCCGGGCCGACGATCCAGCCGGTGCGCAGACCCGGAAGACCGAACGCCTTCGACAATCCCGCCGTGACCAGCACCTTGTCGTAGCGGCCCCAGAACGTGGGCGAGGTCGGGCCGGACACCTCGGCCCCGCGGTAGACCTCGTCCGAGACGATCCAGGCGCCGGCGCGGCGGGCGGCCCGCACCACCGCGTCCATCTCCTCCTCCGTCAGGACGGCGCCGGTCGGGTTGTTCGGGTTGGTCACGAGAATCAGCCTGGTGCGGCGCGTCACGGCACGCTCCAGGCTCCCCGTGTCCAGCGCCCAGCGCGCGCCGCCGGCGGCGCGGCGCTCGGCCAAGCGGAAGGAGTCGGCGCGACCGCCGTAGGCGCGGGCCAGCCCCCGGGTCTGCAAGTAGTTCGGGATCATCACGGCGGCGCGGTCGCCCTGCTCGAGCAGGCCCCAGAAGCAGACGTAGTTGGCCTCCGACCCGCCGTTCGTCACCATGACGTTGTCGCGTCGGGCGCCGCCGTAGAACTGCCCGATGCGGTCGCGCAGCGTTTCCGAACCGCGCGAGGCGGGGTACTTCAGACGGGCCGCACCGAGCCAGCCCGGATCGGGCGAGCCGTCCAGCAGCTCCTGCACCCGCATCGGCAGGACGCCGCTCTCGGACAGATTGTGCTCCACCTCGTTCTCGTACAGGCACTGCGTCCGTTCCATCTTGAACAGGTCGATGCGCATGGCTCACCCCGCCAGGGCCGCCCAGGATAACAGAGCGCCGCCGGTCAGTGACAGCGCGGCGGGGCGGTGGTAGTGTTGCGGGAGGTGAGGTGATGAGCGACGAGGGCCGCCCGGAGGACGAGCCGGCCGCCGTCGATCTCCCGATCGACGGCACGCTCGACCTGCACGCTTTTCAGCCGGCCGAGGTCAAGGACCTGGTGACCGATTATCTGGCGGCCTGCCGCGAGCGCGGCATTCTGCAGATCCGGATCGTGCACGGCAAGGGCACGGGGGCGCTGCGCAGGACGGTCCTGTCGCTCCTGGGCAGGCTGCCGGAGGTGGCGTCCTTCCGGACGGCCTCCGAGGACGCCGGGGGCTGGGGAGCGACCCTGGTCACGCTGCGGCCGCCCCCGCCTTGACGACCGGTCCTGCCGGCCTATGGCCGCTTGTACTTTCCCTCCATCATCGGCGCCCAGCTCTTGCCATCCGTGGAATTCTCCAATCTGAAGGTATAGCGATCGTTCCCTTCAAAGGTATAGATGTAGCGGCTGTGTCCACGCGGATGGGCGTTCTCGAACATCAGCTGGTCCCCCTCCCACTTGCCGCGCGCCGCGGCGGGACTGCCCGGGCTGATCGAGTCGAACCAGTTCATCGTGTAAGTCTTCTGCTGCGGGTCGTACCCGAAGACGCCGTGCCCCCGGTAGGTGACCTGGCCGCCGCGCTCCTCGGTGTAATCGCAGATCACGAAGAACCCGTCCAGGTCGACGCGCGCCTGGAACCGGCCGAGCGCGCTCCCGCCTTTGGGGTCCCAGGGCGACGGGAACAGCTTCTCCTCACCCACCCAGGTGCCGACCAGCGCCTGGAGCTTCCGATGTGCTTCCTGCGGCTTCTGCATCTCCATCATGGATTCCTCCCGGCGCGCCTGGGGTCGCGGGGCGCGTGCCTGTTGTGTTGCGGATTCCCTGGATGCCGGGATTCTTGCGCCGTCCGTTCCGGGCGTCAAGTCCCGCGCGAGATTCCGGACAGGCCGTGCGCGCGCTTGACGCGACGAACCGGCGGCGCTAGTCTGGCGGCTCCCAACTGGCCGACAGCGGACCGACATGCGCCATCGTTTCCTGACCGCCGACGTCTTCACCGACCGCATCTTCGGAGGCAACCAGCTCGCCGTCCTCCCCGACGGGCGGAACCTGACGACCGTCCAGATGCAGAGCGCCGCCCGGGAGTTCAACTTCTCGGAGACGGTCTTCGTCCTGCCGCCGGAGTCGTCGCAGCACACCCGGCGCATCCGCATCTTCACGCCGAGCGCCGAGCTCCCGTTCGCCGGGCACCCAACGATCGGCACGGCGCACGTCCTGGCCGCCATCGGCGAGATCGCGCTCGAGGGGGAGACGACACCCATCGTCCTCGAGGAGGGCGTCGGTCCGGTCGAAGTCTCCGTTCGGGCGCGCGACGGCCGTCCGGTCTCGGCGCGGCTCCGGGCCCCGCGGCCGCCGGAGTTCGGACCGCCCGCCCCGGCGCGGGCCGACCTCGCCGCCATGCTGTCGCTCGACGAGGCGGACGTGCTCGACGCGCCGAACGGCCCGCAGGCGGTGTCGTGCGGCCTGCCGTTCCTGTTCATCCCGCTGCGCGACCGGGGCGCGGTCGGACGCGCGCGCCTGCGGCTCGACGTCTGGGAGAGGGTGCTGGCGCGGTCCTGGTCGCCCAATACGTACCTGTTCGCCTTCGATCCGGAACACCGGGAGCACCACCTGCGCGCCCGCATGTTCGGCCCCGCGGTCGGCGTCGCGGAGGATCCCGCGACCGGCAGCGCCGGCACCGCCCTGGCGGGCTATCTCGGCGTGCGCGACACCCGGCGCGACGGCACGCTGCGCTGGGTCGTCGAGCAGGGTTTCGAGATGGGCCGCCCGAGCCTCCTCGAGGTCGAGGCCGAGAAGAAGAGCGGCGCGATCACCGAGACGCGCGTCGGCGGCTCCTCCGTGCTGGTCAGCGACGGCATGATCGAGATCCCGTAAGCGCGCGCCCCGCATGCCGCGCCTGTCGATCCTGCTCGTCCAGATCGTCGTCATCCTCGTCCTGGCGCGCCTGGTCGGATGGATCTTCTCCAGGCTCAGGCAGCCGAAGGTCGTCGGAGAGATGGCGGCCGGCCTCCTTCTGGGACCGTCGTGTCTCGGCTGGATGGCTCCCGGTCTGTCGGCCTCGCTCTTCCCTGCTGAGAGTCTCGGTCTTCTGGAGCTGCTGAGCCAGATCGGGCTGGTGCTGTTCATGTTCCTGATCGGCCTCGAGCTGAATACCGGCGAGCTGCGCAGGCAGGGACGGGTGGCGATCGCCGCCAGCGGCTCGAGCATCGCGGTGCCGTTCGCGCTCGGTGTCGCTCTGGCGTTCCGTCTGCCGCACGGGCCCGCGCCGGACGGCGCCGGCTTCGCGGCGTTCGCGCTGTTCCTCGGCACGGCCATGAGCGTGACTGCGTTTCCCGTGCTGGCGCGCATCCTGACGGAGAAGCGGCTCCTGGGCAGTCGCGTGGGGGCGGTGGCGATCGCCTGCGCGGCCGTGGACGACGTCGTCGCCTGGTGCCTGCTCGCTGCCGTGCTCCTGCTGGTACGGGCCCCGGGCCACGCGGCGACTCCCTGGCTGATACCCGTCGGGCTCGCGGCGTACGTCCTGGTGATGTTCTTCGGCGCGCGCCCTGCCGTGCGGACGCTCGAACGGATCCATCGCCGCCGCGGCCGGCTCACACCCGACCTCCTGGCGCTTGTTCTCGTCCTCGTGGCGGGCGCCGCCTGGCTCACGGACCGGCTCGGCATCCACGCGCTGTTCGGCGCCTTCCTGCTCGGGGCGGTCATGCCGAGGGGCGCTCGCTTCCAGCGCGCCATCAAAGAGAGATTCGAGGGAACGATCGTCCTGCTCCTGCCACTGTTCTTCTCGCTGACTGGACTGAAGACGAGCGTGCGGCTGTTGAGCGGCGCCGGGGGGTGGCTCGACTGCCTGCTGATCGTGACGGCGGCGGTCGCCGGCAAGTTCGGCGGCGCCGCGCTTTCCGCCCGCCTCATGGGAATGCCGTGGCGCGAGGCGCTGGCTCTGGGCGGCCTGCTGAACACCCGGG
>QHXY01000280.1 GCA_003223145.1 Acidobacteriota bacterium | reverse complement strand
GGCAACCCTCATCGCCGCCGACTCGCCCTCCGATGCTCCCGATCCATCCTGGCGACTGGGGCCGATCCGCTACATCCTGATCGTGAAAGAAGATCAGGAATACAAGACGCTCGGAACAGAAGCTGAGCGGGCGGCGTTCATCGAAAAGTTCTGGGCGGCGCTCGATCCGACGCCTGGCACGTCGGAGAATGAGCGACGGACCGAGTTCTGGAAACGTCAGGCGGAGGCCGACCGAATGTTCCAGGAGGGCATGACGCCGGGGTGGAGGACCGATCGAGGGAAATTCTACATCCTCTTCGGCCCACCGGATGAGCGCGAGCAACAGGGGCCGTACGAGATTTGGAAGTACATCGCCCTGCCGAACCGGGAGGCGGACCCCGAGGTGATGGTCCGTTTCCACCGGAACAGTCATGGGGAATTCCGCGTCGGAATGACAAAGACTGAGTATTGGGACCCGTCCCAACAATCAGATGGTCCTGCCGTGGGGGACACATTTCTTGGTGTGCGGACGAAGAACGGCACGGTGGAGATGATGAGGGGGCGGTTCCGGATGACTGAATTTCCCCCGACCGATGTAGGAGCCGACTTCGCCACGGCCTCGCTCGACTATCGCCTGCGCTATGACTATTACATGGTCAAGCGCGACTCGACCCGCGTGGTCGTGACGCTGGCGCTCTCCAAGGAGCAGTTTCGCGGCGCGACCGGCGAGTTGCAGATTCCGGAGATCGCCTTGTCGGTCGCAGTCGATGACGCGAAGAAGGGGAAGCCCGTGGGGAGTTTCACGTCACGGATGCAGCTCGCGCACGATGATTCGAGCCCTATCGGCCGACCCCTGCTCTTACAAGGCTCCTTCATCATCGAGCCAGGGACCTACAAGGCGATTGTCAACATCCTTGACAGGAGAAGTCATCGGGGAGCGATGCGCGCCGATACGATCGACGTGCCCCGTTTCGGCAGCGGCCTGGCGCTATCCTCCCTGGCCCTGGGACGCCTGCAAGACGATCCACAGGAAGCGCACCGGACGGTCGGATCCGGATCGGAGGAGAACAGGCGGCTGATCCCTGAGCCGGGCTCCAACTTCCAACAGAGCGACTCGATCCTTCTGGCCTACGAGGTCTACAACGTCGATCAAGACGGAAGGGCCAAGCCGGATCTGGACGTGCGGTACGAGCTTTTCTACATCACCGACGCCGGCCCACGCCAGGCGGGAAAGCCGATTCTTCTGCATCACCTGTCAAGCAAATCACTGGCTTATTCTCTCGACCTGCGCGCGTGGCCTGCGGGGACGTTTCGATGGAAGGTTCTCGTCACCGACAACCGGAGCGGTCACCAGGCGGAGGGGGAAGTCGATTTCGACGTGACCACGCCTCCCTCGTAGCCTCCGGCCGGGGAGGCAAGCAGCCTCGGGCCTTTGGCCGCACGCGACTTGCCCCGCAGAGCCCCGACCCGCTATTCTTCCGTCCGGGAACCGTCGATGGGGCCACTGGGCGGGAAGAGGGCGCTGGTGTGCGGTGGGACGCAGGGGATCGGCCGCGCCTGCGCGTTCGAGTTCGCGCGTCTTGGCGCCCAGGTCACTCTTCTGGCGCGTGACGAAGAAACGCTGCGCAGGGTGCGGAATGAGCTCGCCGCTGTCCGCGGCGGGCCGGCCGGGCACGACTACCTGCGCGCCGACTTCGACGAGCCGGAGTCGGTGCGGGCCGTCGTCGCGCGACATATCGAGAGCACGGGTCCCGTTGAAATCCTCCTCAACAATACCGGCGGGCCGCAGGCCGGGCCGATCGTCGAGGCCGCACCGGACGCCTTTCTGTCGGCCTTCTCGGCTCACCTGATCGTCAACCAGGTCCTGGCGCAGACGCTCATCCCCGGAATGAAACGGGCGGGCTACGGCCGGATCATCAACATCGTCTCGACCTCCGTGAGGCAGCCGATTCAGGGGCTGGGAGTCTCGAACACGATTCGCGGGGCGGTCGCCGCCTGGGCCAAGACCCTCGCGGGCGAGCTGGCTCCCTTCGGGATCACCGTGAACAATGTCCTCCCCGGCGCCACCGCGACCGAGCGGCTGCGGTCGCTCATCCGCTCGAAGGCGCGCGCCGCAGGGGCTGGCGAGGACGAGGTCGAGCGGCAGATGAAGTCGGAAATCCCGATGGGGCGCTTCGCAGTCCCGGAGGAGATCGCCGCCGCGGCGGGTTTCTTTGCCACGCCGGCGGCGGGCTACATTACCGGGGTCAGCCTACCGGTCGACGGCGGCCGGATCGCGTGCCTGTAGCCGTGAACGCGCTCAAGAACTATATCGACGGCGAGCTGGTCGAGCCGGTTTCCGGCAAGTTTCTCGACGACATCGAGCCGGCTACCGGGGCGGCCTTCGCGTCGGTCCCGGACGGGGACGAGCGCGACGTCGAGCGGGCGGTCGCGGCGGCGAAGAGGGCGTTTCCCGCCTGGTCGCGAACACCGGCGGAGGAGCGCGCGCGCGTGCTCCTTGCGATCGCCGACCGGATCGAGACGCGTCATGAGGACCTGGCCCGGGCCGAGAGCATCGACACGGGCAAGCCGATCGGACTGGCGCGTTCGCTCGATATCCGGCGCGCGGCGAGCAATTTCCGATTCTTCGCGACGGCGAACCTGCACTTCCATTCCGAATCGCACGCCACCGAAGGCAAGGCGATCAATTACACCCTGCGCCAGCCGCGCGGGGTCGCGGGGCTGATCGTCCCCTGGAACCTGCCGCTCTACCTCCTGACGTGGAAGATCGCACCCGCCCTGGCGACCGGGAACACCGCCGTGGCGAAGCCGTCCGAGCTGACGCCGGTCACGGCGTTCATGCTGGCGGAGATCTGCCGCGAGGCTGGCCTGCCTGGAGGTGTGCTCAACATCGTCCATGGACGCGGCGGGACCGTCGGGGCGGCGATCGCCCGGCACGCGGAGATCCCGACCCTCTCCTTCACGGGGAGCACGGTGGCCGGAGCGGACATCGCGAAGAACGCCGCTCCGCTTTTCAAGAAGGTGGCGCTTGAGATGGGGGGGAAGAACCCGAACGTCGTCTTCAACGATGCCGACCTTGATGAGGCCGTGGCCGCGAGCCTCAGAGCGTCGTTCACCAACCAGGGGGAGATCTGCCTCAGTGGGTCGCGCATCTTCGTCGAGCAGGAGCTCTACCCGGCGTTCGTCGAGGAGTTCACCTTGCGGGCGGCCCGCCTCAAGGTGGGCGACCCGCTCGAGCCCTCGACCGAGCAGGGTGCCCTGATATCGAGCGCGCACCGCGCCAAGGTCCTCGGGTACATCGAGGCGGCGCGGCAGGAGGGCGGGCGGATCCAATGCGGCGGCGGGCCACCCGCGAAAGCGGTGAGCGAGCGCTGCCGGAACGGGTTCTTCGTCGAGCCGACCGTGATCACCAATCTGGGGGTCGAATCGCGCGTCAACCGCGAGGAGATCTTCGGGCCGGTGGTCACGATCACGCCGTTCAAGGACGAAGACCAGGTGGTCGCCTGGGCGAACGGCACCGATTACGGGCTGGCCGCCATGGTCTGGACCGAGAGCCTGCCGCGCGCCCATCGCCTGGCGGAGCGCATCGCCTCGGGGACGATCTGGATCAACTGTTGGCTGCTGCGCGATCTCAGGGTCCCGTTCGGTGGCATGAAGAAGAGCGGTCTTGGGCGCGAAGGGGGCGAGGAGGCGCTGCGTTTCTTTACCGAGCCGAAGAACGTGTGCATCCAGTTTCAGCACGACGCGACGGAAGGGTGACCTTCATGAAGGGCGCGAAGAACGGGGAAGTCATGAGTCCGAGGGCTCCGGAGCCGGTAGGCCCTTACCCGCACGCGCGGCGCGCCGGTAATCTCCTGTTCCTTTCCGGGATCGGCCCGCGCACCCGCGGCTCGAAGGAGATCACGGGCACGACACACGACGCGAGCGGGAAGGTCGTGGCCCACGACATTGCGTCCCAGTGCCGATCCGTCTTCCAGAACGTCCGTGCGGTGCTGGAGGATGCGGGGTCCTCCTGGGACCGCATCGTCGACGTGACCGTCTTCCTGACCAACATGGACGACTTTGCGGTCTACAACCGGATCTACGCCGAGCATTTCGCGGACAACCGGCCGGCCCGGACCACCGTAGAAGTCAGCCGCCTGCCGACTGACATCGCGATCGAATTGAAGGTGATCGCGACGATCAAACCCGGCTCCTGATCGCCCAGAGGTCGGGGAACACCGGCTTGAACAGCGAGCTCTTCAAATACTCGGCGCCCGGGGAGCCGCCGGTTCCGGCCTGGTTGCCAATTGTGCGCTCGACCATCTTGACGTGGCGATAACGCCACTCCTGCAGCCCTTCGTCGAAATCGGTCATCAGCTCCAGGAGGATCGAAGCGTCCGGCTGGTTCCGGTACAGGCGCAGGAGCGCGTCCTGGATCGTCGTATCGGGCTCGTTCGGCAGGGTCAGATCGCGCGCCCGCAGCGCCGCGGGGATCGCCACGCCGCGCGTCTCCAGGAAGTCGTAGAAGTGATCGACGAGCGAGCGCTCGGCGAGCCGCTTCTGCAGCCGCTCGTGCAGCGGGCTCCCGGGCGGCTGGTACTTCAGCATCTCGGGGCGCTTGTAGCCGAGCAGGAACTCCAGCTCGCGGAACTGCTCCGACTGGAACCCGGAGGCGGTCTCGAGCCGGCTGCGAAAGGCGAGGAACGACATCGGCGTCATCGTCTCAAGGATGTCGATTTGCGCCACCAGGGTCTTGAGGACCATCCGCACCCGCTTGAAGGTGGCGATGGCGGCGAACAGATC
>QHXY01000279.1 GCA_003223145.1 Acidobacteriota bacterium | reverse complement strand
GTTCACGTGCGGCTTCGTCCTCTGGAATTTCTCCTTGGCCATTTCGGATCCTCCGAAGCGCTTGCGGCGCCCGCCCCCGTCCCTACGACCTGGCCAGGCCCTGGATGCGGGCGATGACGCCTTCGCTGACGGACTTGGGTGCTTCGTCGTAATGCGAGAAATGCATGGAGTAGTTCGCCCGGCCCTGCGTCATCGACCGCAGATCGGTGGCGTAGCCGAACATCTCGGCCAGCGGTGCCTTCGCGGTGATCACCTGGGTGCCGGCCCGCGGCTCCATGCGCTCGATCTTGCCGCGGCGCGCGTTCAGGTTGCCGATGACGTCGCCCATGTACTGCTCCGGGACGACCACCTCGACGCTCATGATCGGCTCGAGCAGGACGGGTCGCGCCCGGCCGAGGGCCTCCTTGAAGCCAATCGAGCCCGCGATCTTGAACGCCATCTCGGAGGAGTCGACCTCGTGGTACGAGCCGTCGTACAGGACCACGCGCACGTCGCGGACCTCGTAGCCCGCGAGCGGGCCGGCCTGCATCGCCTCCTTGATCCCCTCCTCGACCGGCTTGATGTACTCCCGCGGGATGGAGCCCCCGACGATCTCGTTGATGAACTCGAACCCGCTCCCGGGGGGCAGGGGCGACACCTCGATCTTGACGTGGCCGTACTGCCCGCGTCCCCCGGTCTGCTTGATGTACTTGCCCTCCGCCTTGGCCGCCTGACGGATGGTCTCCTTGTAGGCGACCTGCGGCTTGCCGACGCTGACGCCGACGCCGAACTCGCGCACCAGGCGGTCGGTGATGATCTCCAGATGCAGCTCGCCCATCCCCGAGATGATGGTCTGGGCCGTGTCGGGGTCGGTCTGGATCTTGAAGGTGGGATCCTCCTGCGCCAGCTTGCCGAGCGCGGTGCCCAGCTTCTCCTGGTCCGCCTTCGTCTTCGGCTCGATGGCCAGCTTGATGACCGGCTCGGGGAAGTCCATCGGCTCGAGGACGATGGAGGATCTCTCGTCGCAGATCGTCTCGCCGGTCTGCGCGCCCCGCAGACCCACGACGGCGGCGATGTCGCCCGCGTAGACCTCCTTGATCTCCTCGCGCTTGTTGGCGTGCATCTGCAGCAGGCGCCCGATGCGCTCCGACTGGCCCTTGTTGGCGTTGAGCACGCGCTCTCCGGACGCCAGTCTCCCGGAGTAGACCCGGATGAACGACAGCTGCCCGACGAACGGGTCGGTCATGATCTTGAACACCAGGGCGGAGAACGGCTCGGCGTCCGACGTCCGCCGGACCACCGGTGTCTTGCCGTCGGGCAGGGTCCCTTCGACCGGCGGGACGTCCACGGGCGACGGCAGGTAGGCGACGATGGCGTCCAGGAGCTGCTGCACACCCTTGTTCTTGAAGGCGGCGCCGCACAGGACGGGCGTGAAGTGCAGGGCGATCGTCCCCTTGCGCAGCGCCTGGCGCATCTCCGCCGGCGTCAGCTCCTTCCCCTCCAGGTACTTGTGCAGGAGCTCGTCGGAGCTCTCGCAGGCCGCCTCGATGACACGCTCGCGGGCGTGCTGCACCTCGTCCTTCATCTCGGCCGGGATGTCGCGCACCTCGAAATCGGAGCCCGGCGACTCCTCGCCGAAGCGGATCGCCTTCATCTCGACCAGGTCAATCATCCCCTGGAACTTCTCCTCGCGTCCCCACGGGATCTGGACCGGCACCGGCCGGGCGTTCAGGCGCGTCTTCATCATGCGCACGCAGCGCTCGAAATCGGCACCCTGACGATCCATCTTGTTCACGAAGGCGATGCGCGGGACTTTGTACTTGTCGGCCTGCCGCCACACCGTCTCGGACTGCGGCTCGACGCCCCCGACGGAGCAGAACACGCCGACGGCGCCGTCCAGGACGCGCAGCGAGCGCTCCACTTCGGCGGTGAAATCCACGTGCCCCGGGGTGTCGATGATGTTGATGCGGTGGTCGCGCCAGAAGCAGGTGGTGGCGGCCGACGTGATCGTGATGCCCCGCTCCTGCTCCTGCACCATCCAGTCCATGGTCGCGGTGCCGTCATGCACCTCGCCCAGTTTGTAGATCTTCCCGGTGTAGAACAGAATCCTCTCCGTGGTCGTCGTCTTGCCCGCGTCGATGTGGGCGACGATGCCGATGTTGCGATAGCGATCGAGAGGATGCGGGCGCGCCATGTTCCTTACCAGCGGTAGTGGGCGAAGGCCTTGTTGGCCTCCGCCATCTTGTGCGTGTCTTCCTTCTTCTTGACCGCGCCGCCCCTGTTGTTGGCGGCGTCCAGCACCTCGTTCGCCAGCTTGTCGAGCATGCGCTTCTCCGAAGCGCGCTGCGCGGCGTAGGAGATGATCCAGCGGATGGCCAGCGACTGCCGCCGCGCCGGGTTCACCTCGACGGGGACCTGGTACGTGGCGCCGCCGACCCGGCGGGACTTCACCTCCAGGAGGGGCTTCACGTTGTCGACCGCCCGCTTCAGCACCTTCATCGGCTCGTCCTTGGTCTTGTCCTTGACGATGTCCATGGCGCCGTAAAAGACCCACTCCGCCACCGATTTCTTGCCGCAGCTCATGATGCAGTTGATGAACTTGGTGGCCAGGGCGGACTGGTAGATCGGATCGGCCACCGTCTCTCTCTTCCACACCATCGCCCGTCGCGGCATGACCCGAACAACCTCCCGGCAGGACGCCTCGGCTCTCCGCCCCGCACCGAACGAGGCGGACACAACCCCGCCGCCCCACCGAGCGCCCTGGCGCTCCTACGACTTCTGTCGCTTGGCCCCGTACTTGGAACGCGATTGCTTCCGCCCCTCGACGCCCATGGAATCCAG
>QHXY01000281.1 GCA_003223145.1 Acidobacteriota bacterium | reverse complement strand
TGCCGGTGATGGACGGCATCGAGGCGTGCCGGCACTTGAAGGCCGACCCCATCGTCGGCTCGGTCCCGGTCGTCATCGTGACCACGGAGGGCCGGCGGGAGGACTGTCTGCGGGCCGGCTGCGACGACGTCCTGATCAAACCGTTCGACGCGCCGGCCTTCTTGGAAAAGGTCCGGCGGTACGCGCCGCTCCTGGAGAGGCTGGAGAGCCGCATCCCGGTGAGCTGCCGGGTCGAGTTCTCCGCCCGGACCGGTTCGTACGCGGCCTACACGCGCGACCTCAGTCCGCACGGACTCTTCCTCAAGAGCCCGAGACCGTTCGCGATCGGCACGCGTCTGCGCCTGGTCCTCCACCTGCCCGTGCGTCGGGGGCCCGCGGGCCGTGGTACGCGGCCTCTGGAGCTGCAGGGAGAGGTGCGGCGCATCGTCCGTACGGCGCCCGGGAGCAACCTTCTGCCCGGAGTCGGGGTCCGCTTCCTGGACCTCCCGTCGGAGGCGCTCCTGGCGATCGAGGAATTCATCGCCGCGCGCCGGATCCGGTAAACCAAGAGGGGCCGACGGCCGTTGGATCGGACGCGGAGGGGGTGTGGAGCCGGATGACTTCGCCCTCATGGACGGGATCAGGAACGACCGCGAGGGGGCCTTCGAGACGCTCGTCCGCCGCTATCAGAGACGACTGTACCGGCTGGCTTGCGGCTACCTCCGGAACCACGAGGACGCGCTGGACGCCGTGCAGGAGACGCTGGTGAGGATCTACGTGGCCCGCGGCAGCTACCGTCCCGACGCCCACCCGTTCACGTGGGCGGCGCGCATTCTGGGGAACCACTGCATCGACCTCATCCGCCACCGTCGCATCCGTCCCGTCGTACCGCTCGAGGCGGCGTCGGATCGTCCGGACGGGCCGGCGCCGCTCCGCCTGCTGTCGCCCGAGGAGTCGCCGCTCGAGCGGCAGGAGCGGCGCGAGCTGGGACAGAAGATCGAGGAGGCGATCTCGACGCTGCCGGCGACGCAGCGCGAGATCTTCATGCTGAGACACTTCGGTGAAATGCGGCTGGAGGAGATCGCCGCCAGCCGGGGCTGCGCCCTCGGCACGGTCAAGTCGTCCCTGCATCGCGCCACGCGTGCCATCCGGGACTATCTGTCGCGCTGCGATCCTCCGGTCACATCCGGGACCGGTGAGGGAGAGCGCACGTGAGGAGAGGCGCCGGCCGTGGCTGTCGCGCCGCTCAGAGGGCGCTGCCGCCGCGGTACTACGGAGCGCTGTCGGCCGGGGAGGAGGCGACCCTGGCGCGGCATCTTTCGTCCTGCGCCGGGTGCGCCAAGGAGTGGGAGGCCCTGCGGAGGGTGCTCGACGCGGCCGGGCCGGCGAACGTTTTCCCACGCGAATCGGAGGTGGACTGGGAGGTCTTCGCGCGTGCGGTGGTCGCGCGGGCGCGCGCGGCGGCCTCGCGCGAGGCCATCACTCCGGGGGCCGTCGTCGGGCGCCGGCGGTTTCTGCCGAACCCGAACGCCGCGGCGGGGCTCTGGGCTGGGCTGGCGGCGGCCGCGCTCGTGATCGCGACCCTCTGGACCCTGTCTCCCACGCTGCGGCGACGGGACGGCGGGGACGGGTCGCCGAGGCCGCCTGTGCGGCTGACCGCCGAATCGGCCCGCGCAGCGGCGCGGGAGATCGAGGACCGTCTGGCGCGGCGCAGCGCGGCCCGCTACTTGAGCGACAGCCGGGCGCTCCTGATGAGCCTGGTGCAGGCGCCGGCGCGCTGCCGCAAGCCCGGCGGCGGGCTCGACATGTCGCTCGAGGCGGAGAGATCGCGCCAGCTCCTGCGGCGCAAGAACCTGTACGAGGGCGACCTGGACAGCCTGCGGGACCAGCGGCTCGCGGGCCTCCTCCGGCAGCTCGAGCCGGTTCTCATGCAGGTGGCGTCGCTGCAGGACTGCGCCCCGGCGGGCCAGATCCGCGAGCTGAGGGATCAGATCGAGCAGCGTCAGTTCCTGCTGCACATCGATCTCGTGACGCGCGATCTGCAGCGGAGGTTGAATGTCGTCTGAATGCGGCGGGCGTTCCGCGGTCGCGCGCCGTTCCTCCGCGGCGCGGGCGATCGTCGCCGCGCTCCTGCTCGCGCTCGGTCCGGGAGGCCCCGGCGCGGCGGCCACGGAGGACGACCTGTTCCGTCAGGTCAAGGTGGACATCTTCGACCAGAACTGGCCGGCGGTCCTGAGCGGCTGCGAGGAGGTCCTGAAGAAATACCCCTCGGGCCCCTCGGCCCCGCAGGCGGAATTCTACCGGGCACGGGCGCTGACGCGGATCCCGGGGCGTGAGGCCCAGGGGTTGGGGGCCTTCCGCAAGTTTGTCTCGGGCCACCCGCTGGACAGGGTGATGGTGGAGGAGGCCTGGGCCGCTATTTTTTCCACCGCCTGCTCCTCGCCGGCGCAGACCGCGGCGTGCGGCGCAGCCCTGCGGGAGGGTCTCGCCGGCGCCTCGCCGTACGTCTCCATGCTGGCGGCGATCCACGCCAGCGATTCGTCCGACCGGGCGCTGCGCGCGCGAGCCCTGCCGGTCCTGAAGAAAGCCTACGCCGCCCAGACCGACCAGGAGATTCGCAACGAGATCCTGATCGCCATCCTCAAGGTCGACCCGCAGCAGGTTCCACAGTCCGACGCGCCGGCGCCGACCCCCTCTCCCGCGGTGTCGCCGGGCGCGCCGCCCCGCGCAGGAACGCCGAGTCTCATCCGGATGACCGTCTACAACAAACAGGAGAAGCGCTACGACCTGAGGGTCAACCTGCCCGTCGCCTTCGCCCGGATGCTGGTCGAAGCCATCGGCGATCAGGAAAGAAAGGAGCTGCAGCACGAGGCGCAGCGGAAGGGGATCGATCTCGACGACATCTTCCGGGCGATCGAGAAGTCGGGCGCCGGCAAGCTGCTGGAGGTGGACGACGACACATGCCATATCGAGATCTGGATCGAGTAGGGCGAGGATGGATCCGCCTACTTCTTCCTGGCTGACGGCTTGCCCGGCCGCTTGTGGCAATCGGGCTCGACCTTCTTGATCAGGTCGAGGATCGCCTGGCGGCGTCCGGTGTCGGTCTCGAGATCACGGGCCGCCTCCAGGGCCTCCTGGGCGTCGCAGGGCTGTCCCATCGCGTGGTGGACGTTCGCCATCCGGAGCCGCGCGTCGACGTCCTTGTCGTCTTCTCCCGCGGCCGCCTGGTAATAGCGCAGCGCCATCTCCTGCAGCCCCTTCTGGAAAAAGGCATCCCCGAGCCTGAGGCGCATGTGCGGGTACTTCGGGTTCTTCATGCCGCAGACCCGGTACGCCTCGATCGCCTCGTCCAGCTGGTTGCGCCGCAGAAAGATCTCGCCCATCTGGAAGTAGGTGTCCGCCAGGTTCGGGTTGACTTTCATCACCTGGCGGTAGTCGTCGAGAGCGTCGTCGAGGCGGCCGCGCTCGGTGTTGAGACGAGCCAGCGCCAGGAGGATATCCGGGTTGTGCGGCCAGATCCCGAGCGCCGCCTGGTAGTCGGCGTCCGCCCGGTCCCACAGGCCCTGGGCCTCCCAGGCGGTCGCGCGTCCCAGGTAGGCCGCCACGAAGTGGGGCGAGCGCTTCAGCGTCTCATCGAACTCCTGCGCCGCCAGCTTGTAAAACTTCAGACGCAGATAGGCGCTCGCCATAAGGATGCGGGGCAGATGATCGGGAGAGCGGCGGGCGGGCGGCTGTCCGAAGGAGAGAAGGGCGGCTTCGTACTGGCCGGAGTAGAAGGCGCCCTGCCCCGCAAGCGATAGCATCGACGCTCGCGTGCGGTCCCACACCAGAAAGCCGAGACCGGTGACGCAGGCCAGCCAGCCCACACCGATGGCGAGGGTGGCGCGCCCCGGGAAGGACGGGCGCGGCGCACCGGTGCGCTCGCGCGGGAGCAGGTAACGCAGGAAGCGCGGGGCGCCCTGCACGCGGGCGGCGGCCGCATGCGCCACGCCGGCAGAGATCCAGAACAGCAGCGACGGCGTCGGCTCCTGAAGCGGCGCGCCGAAGAAGGACATGACGACCAGAGAGCCGACCGTCGCGAACGCCGCGCAGGCCGCGCCGTCCCACGGGGACGCGGCCCGCCACGCGGCCGCCAGCGACTGCGCGAGGACGAGAAGGACGAGGAGGGCGAAAACGATCCCTCCGGCGACACCGGTCTCGGCGGCGAATTCGAGAAAGGCGTTGCCCGGATGGACCGCCTGGTGGCTGAGCGTGAACGGGGTTCCTCCCGGACCCTGCCACGCCACCTCCAGGAACGCGTGCCGCCAGCAGCCCGGACCCACCCCGAGCGGGTGCCGGCGGATGAGTGAGATCGTGCCAGGGATCGCGGCGGCCCGATCCGCGGAGGCGTCGCCGGTGGTCGGCGACAGGAGCGACACTCCGGCCAGCGGCGTCACCGGCTTGCCACCCGGGTAGAGCGCCGCGAAGCGCGACAGCGCGATGATCAGGAGGAAGACGATACCGGCAATCAGGAAGGCACGCAGGCCTTCTCCCGCAAGGTCGGGAGCCAGGTCGGACCAGCGGCGGCCGCGTCCGGCCGCCTGGGCGACGCGGCCGGCGATGATCAAGGCGAGCGCGCCGGCGCCGCCAATCCATCCCTCGGGCCGGCCGATGAACACCAGGGTGGCCGCGATCGCGCCCAGGAGCCCGCCGCACACCAGGCGCCAGGCCCCGGAGGACAGGGCCGCAGCGCCTATGCCGATCGGCAGCGCGAGGATCAGGCACTGGGCCGTCAACGCAGGATCGCCTAGTGTGGTCCCGCCGCGGTTCGGCGGCAAGAGCGAGGAGAGCGATGAGCCCTGCTGGCCGGACAGGAAGATCTGCAGGAGGGAGCCCAGCGCGGCGAGGGCCGCCGCGATCAGGAAGGAGCGGAACACCAGCCGCACGGCGGCCGCATCGCTCAGGCAGCGAATCGTGCCCGCGAGCAGCAGGAGCCCGGCGGCCAGATCGAGCAGACTCCAGAGCGCCAGCCCCACGTTCACGGCGCGAACGCAGGCGATGGCCGCACAGGCCAGGAAGACGATCGCCAGGGGCATCACGGGGGCTGCGACCCGTGCGGACTCTTGCGCGGGCCGTCTCAACGTCGCGATGGCTCCCAGGAGGATCGCGGCGGCAAGGATCACCGTGCGCTTCGGGAAGCTGAAGGGATCGGCCAGGCTGGAGCAGTAGACGAGCGGCACCACGAAGGAGACCGCCATGAGGGTCCACGCCGCGAGGCGGTCGGTGATGTCGGAGCGGTCGGGTTGCGACATGCGGAGGTTCCGCCGGGGATGGTGACGAAAGCCGCTGTGGGCGCGGACGAGCCGTGACGGCCGCACCAAAAACGCGGCATCCTAGCACAGCGTCCATGGTTCATCAACCGCGCGGTTGACCCCCTTCGCGCGGCGCGGCTATGATGGGTTTCAGCGCAAGGAGCCGGCCGTGATGTCCACCATCGTCTACCGCACCTGGAGCGACCTCGAGGCGCAGCTGATCAAGGGAATCCTCGAGCTCTACGGCATCCCGGTGAGCCTGTCGACCGATATCAGCCACACCCTTTACCCGTTCACGGTCGACGGGCTGGGCGAGACGAGGATCCTGGTACCTCGAGAGGCGGAAGACGAGGCGCAGGACATCATCGCAGGGCATCAGTGCCCGAGCGGGCGTCTCGATGCCTGAGCGGGTCGAGACCCGCGCCCCCACGCGTATCGATCTGGCGGGCGGCACGATCGATCTGTGGCCGCTTTATCTACTGCACGACGAACCTGTCACCGTCAACGCGGCCATCGATCAGTACGCCCGGGCCCTGATCGAGACGACCTCTCACGCTGGCATCGAGCTGGTGTCGGCGGACCGCGACCGCAGGGCGCGGTTCGCGAGCGTGGCCGAACTGCGCGCGGCGCTCCCGACCGCCCAAAGCGAGCTCGAGTTCCCGATGCGTCTTGCGGCCCACTTCCTGGGGAAGGATCGAGGGGGGTCGCCGTCATCCTGCCGCATCTCGACGGACTGCCAGGCCCCGGCGGGTTCGGGACTCGGCGGCTCCTCGGCGCTCGGCATCGCCCTGGCGAAGGCGCTCGATCGATACACTGAGCGCCGGCTCGATGACGCGGCCCTCCTGTCGCTCACTCGCTCGATCGAGACCCAGGTCCTGCGAATTCCGACCGGCGAGCAGGATTACCACCCGGCCCTTGGCGGCGGCATCCTGGCCCTGCACTATACGGTCGAGGGGACGCGCGTGGAGCGGCTCGCTGCGGACCCGGAAACGCTCCGCGACAGGACGGTCCTGGTGTTCACGGGGGTCTCCCGCTCCTCCGGACTGTCGAACTGGGACATGCTCAAGAGGCACCTGGACGGCGACCAAACGGTCCGCGCCGCGCTCGATCGAATCATCGGCGCGACGCGCGCCATGCGCCGGGCGCTACTCGCCGCCGATTGGGACGCGGCCGGAGAAGCGCTGGGCGAGGAGTGGGAAGCGCGCAAGCGGATGTCTCCCATGGTGTCCAACGAAACGATCGATCGGTTGATCGACACGGCCCGCTCGGCCGGCGCCGTGGCCGGCAAGGTGTGCGGGGCCGGGGGAGGAGGTTGCGTCGTCCTCTGGTCGCGTGCGGGTCGTCGCCAGGCGGTCGCTGACAGCGCCGCCCGTCTTGGGGCCAGGATTCTGGACTTCCGCTACGTGGCGGAGGGGGTCTTGCAAACCGAATCGTAGGAGCCGAATGTTGTTGCCCCCCACCGGTATTCGTCGTAGACTTGTGATTCGCCGTGACTTCCGTTTCGCAGGGGGTAGTTCTGAAGTTGCACCGGGGGGCGAGCCGCATGGTGGGCCTTTTCCGGTTCGGTGCGGGGGTTACTGGAGGTCAACATGATGCGAAACCGTAGAATTCAACTCCCTCTGTTCGCGATGTTCCTCGGGTGCGCCGCCGCTTCCTTCGCCTTCGCCGACCAAGTCGTCTACTTCGTCAACGGCAAGGCGATCATGGTCAAGAGCGTAGAAAAAGGCGACAAGTTCACCGTCCTGGAGATGGATGGCGGCGGCCGGATGGGGGTTCCGACCGACCAGATCGCTCGAATCGAGGAGTACGTGGTCTCGGCGCCCAGCGTGCCCCAGCC
>QHXY01000277.1:1007-2457 GCA_003223145.1 Acidobacteriota bacterium | reverse complement strand
GCGATCGTCTGTCCCCCCACGGCCTTGAGAAGATCTCCGGACCGGACCCCCGCATCGGCGGCGGGGGATCCGGGTATCAGGTAGGCGATCATGGGGTGGGCCTCCCTGGTCTCGATCCCGAACTTTGCTCGCCGGCGATCGTCGGGCATCACGAGACCGAAGCCGAAGAACGGCCGCACCGCCCGCTCGTGATGCGACAGGGACGCGACGACGGCCTGCAGTCCCTCCAGCGGCGAGGCGTAGGTGATGCCGTTGTCCGGGCTTCCCAGGATCATCCCGGCGAGGCGGCCGCGGGAGTCGATCAGCGGCCCGCCCGTGCAGCCCTCCTCGATCGCGTGGTCGGTCCGCAGCAGACTCTCGAACGACACCAGGAACGTGCCGGACTGCCCGGTGGCCGTCACTTTGCCGCGGTGCAGCGAGACCGGAAGGTAGCGCACGACGTCGTCCTCGAGGACGATCGGGTAGCACACCGCCCAGGAGGACTGCGGAGGCGAAGGCGACATCGGAGCGGTCTCGAGCAGTGGCACATCCGGTATCGCCGCCTTGAGCAAACCCACTCCGGACGGCAGGTCGTACCCCACGATGGAAGCGGAGTACTCGCGGTTCATGAAATTCCGGACCTTCATGAAGCTCTCGTCGGAGCCGACCAGGACCCGCGCGTTGGTCAGGAAGAGGCCCGGGCCGCCGAACGGAAAGGCGGTCGCAAAGCGCTTCCGCCGCCCGACCATGGTGGTGACTCCGAGCGTGGCGCGCGCGACCGACTGCAGTCGTCGTTCCTCCGCCTCGCCCTCGAGCGCGGTCAGATCCCAGCCGCAGGCGACGCAGTAATGCCAGCCGGGATCGCACATGTATCCGCATCGTGGGCACGTGACGAGCTTCGGCCTGGAGGGCACGGGGGCCGGCGTGGGGGTCTCACCGGGGTTCTCGGGCGGGGGCGGCAGCGCCTGCTGTGCCGAGCCGATCCCGCCCAGAAGCAGGAGCGCCGCGGGCATGAACGCGGCGGCGGCGCGCGCCAGAGTCTTCCGTGGACGCGGTGCCGGACGGGTCGAATCAGAGAATGACCGGCCAGATCTCATCAAAGGCCACCGAGGCGATAGGAGCCGGAGGGTTGTCAATCTCGAAGGTCACGGCCATCCGGCCTCCGAGATAGGCTTGCTTCAGTGCCGCTCTCAAGTCTTGGAGGCTGTCGATCGGTACGGTCTTGGCGCGCGTCCTGAAATAGTTGAGGGTGATCGGTTCCTCGGGCCACTGCTGCGCCGGCAGGACGCTCTTGACCCGGAAGCCCTCGTAGAGCCCCGGCGCGCGCTGGGAGCGGTTCGGATCCCGGATAAAGACCTGTTTTTTCTTCTGGTCCTCCTCGAATCGGATCCGGAGGTAGTTCTGGATGTCCTCGAGCGGATCGACGCGCGGCGCCGCCGGACGAAGGGCCGTCGTGGTCGCGAGCTCGACC
>QHXY01000277.1:0-1001 GCA_003223145.1 Acidobacteriota bacterium | reverse complement strand
GGAGCTGGTAGGTCGAGGCGATCTGGCGGCCGTTGATTCCATAAAGGACGTCCCCCGGTCGAAAGCCCGCCCTCTCGGCGGGCGAGCCGGGAATGATGTACTCCACGACGGAGCCCTCGCTGCGTCTCAGGTGGTATTGGAGCGCCGTCTCCTGGTCGACCATCCTCACCTGAAGCCCGATGAAACCCCGGTCGTAACTGCCGGCGCGACGCAGCCGATCGACGACCAGTCTGGCCATGCGTGACCGGATCGAGTAGCCCTGCCCTCGCGATTTGGAGAAGGCGATATCGCTCACGCCGAGGACCTGTCCGAGGACATCGACCAGGGGGCCGCCGCTGTTGCCGTGCGTGATCTGCGCGTCGGAATGGAGGAACGCCTCGACCTGGTTCATCCCGAGGCGCGTGCCGGTGATCCCCGACATCGTGCCGCGGGAGATCGAGATGCCGATGTCCATCGGATTGCCGATGACCCAGGTCTCCTGGCCCACCCGGACCGAGTCCGAATCGCCCCAGTCCAGGGGGGCAAGAGCGCCGCTGTCGATCTTCAGGAGCGCCAGATCGCTCGCGGCATCCACGCCGACCAGACGTGCGGGAAACGTCTGCCCGTCCTGGGACTCGATCGTGAGGTCCGCCTTCATGCCGTCCGGGCTGGCGACGTGGGCGTTGGTCACGATCTCCCCGTCCCGGCTGATCACGAAACCGGAGCCGGCCAGACGATTGTCGTTGTCCGAGGTCTCGACCTTGCCGATCATGGCGCTGCGGAAATACTCCGCCTCTTGATCCTTGAAATAGACGACGGGGTACTTGTAGGTCGTGGTCGTCCTGACCCGGATACGCACGACCGATTGCGACACCCGATGCATGACCTGCTCGATCTCCTCGGGCGAATAGGTCCCCGGGGAACGGACGAACCCGCGCGTCCGGCGAGTCGTGTCGATCGGCGGCAGCGGTGTCCCGTCCTTCAGACAGAATCGGTTGTCGGAACGGTTCTGCGCCCCGCAG
>QHXY01000037.1 GCA_003223145.1 Acidobacteriota bacterium | reverse complement strand
CTTCCCATGAGATGCCAGTCGGCGGCGTTGAGCGAGGCCGCCCTGATCCTCACGAGCACACCGTCGTCGCCGACGACCGGCATCGCGATGTCCCGGAGCTTGAGAACGTCGGGCGAGCCGTATCCATCCTGGACGATCGCCTTCATATTGACCTGCCCCCTTCAGCCGTCCGGGCATTATGAGACCAAACGGCCGGTGCGGCGCAAAAGGTCGGCGAAGCGCGGATCCGAACGCGGTGGCGCGGGTTTCTCGAATCCGGGACAGTGGTTACCACCCAGCTGGTCGACACGCACACGGGTTTATAGCCCCGGTGGGGATCCTCAGGCAAATGGCGCGGGGACAGCGAGCTCTCGATCTAGGTGGCGCAGGCGGAGGCGCCCCGTCTTCAAGCGTACCACGCTCCTTCGAGTAGCGTTGAGAGGCGCATGCGGTTAGGCGTGATAGGCTCCGCGGAATGTCGGCTCCGAGTCGGTGCCCGAGCTGCTCGCGTCCCCTCCCCGCCGGTAGTCGCTTCCGCGGATCCTGCGGTCAGTCGGTTCCGCCCTCCTCCGTGTTGCCGACGGAGAATCTCCCGCCGGGCGCCGACCCGGCGGCGCGGCGTCCGGGCTCTTCACATCTCGCGCCGGGGGAGGCACGGTTTCTTCCGGGCGCCGTCCTCGCGGGCCGCTACCGGATCGTGGGGCTGCTGGGAAGGGGGGGGCATGGGTGAGGTCTACCGGGCCGACGATCTGAAGCTTGGACAGCCGGTCGCCCTCAAGTTCCTGCCGCGGGGATTCGACGCGAACCCCGGACGGCTGCGGCGCTTTCTCGCTGAAGCGCGCACCGCGCGCCAGGTCTTCCACCCCAACGAAGCGAAACTAAGGGCGCCGCTGCTCGTTCATTGACCCGCTAACCAGATACCCCGATTGTGCGGCCTGCAGACGCACGCCAAATGGCCAAGGTGGTGATTACCGCGACCGCAAGGTCCCAGACACAAGGATCAGCCACCTTGTAGTACGGCATGAATTTCCACAGCCCGTAACGGTTGATGACGAACTCCTCGATTGACCACCACGCGTTGTTGAACACGACTCCCACCGCTATTTTGACGACCAGTGGTAGCTGTTTGAACGCCAGGGTTCCCATTGTCCTCACCTCCATGGTCCGGAATGGCCTCTATCAGCAGGTGCACCGTGTGCCGAATACTTGATTCCAGCTGGCGCGGACACTACGCAATAGTGACGGATAGACGATTAGCTTGCGAAAGGGATCGATCAGGGCCATGTAAAGCCGCGTGAAGCGGCCCACACTGCGGACATAGACTGCGAAATAGAACCGATAGGCGCTCGATGTCTCCACAAGAGCGCTCAGGACGGCAGCGTGGGCGGTCCGATTGATCAGCTCGACGAGCTGTTCGCTTTCGAAACGGTAGACGATGCGGAAGAACCCATCACGCGTGCCGGCCGTCGCCAGTGATCTCGAATGATCGGCGTCGGTCAAACGCGTTGCAAAGGTTTCCCACGCAGGTGCGGGCGGCTCACGATCCCAGCCGAAGAGTCCTCCAACGAGGAGGCGTATGTGGAGCAGCATGCGCACAAGTGGGGAGAGCGTGAATAGACGGCTGTGTGCTGCCCGCAAGAACTGATCAAGCGTCACGCCGGTACGCCAGCGCGGCAGGTCGATGGCCCATACGTCATGCAGCGGCACGCCGGCAAGAAACTCGTGAACCCGCAGTGGCACCCCTTCGAACTCTTGAGCCGAGATCTGTGGCATGGCGTCACCTCCTTCGCCGGTCTCTGTCTAGTCGCGGTGCCACAGTCATCGAACGATCCCGGGAAACTCGGATCGGATGAACTGCTTGACTCCATCGCGTCCGGTCAGCCGAAGAGTCACCGGTCCGTTGTCGCGACGCCATTCGAGATTGAAATCGAAGAACGGACAGCACCGGCGCTCGAACTCGGTCCACGCCGCGAGCTCTCTGAACGAGATTCGACGGCCATCGACCTCGAACGCATAACCGTCGGCGATTTCGACAGTGTGTAGAATCGATTCGCCCAGCCGCCCTGTGAGCTGTTGGTGCTCGCTGCGTTCCGGCCCAGTCAAGGCCTTCAAGTTGCAGAAGAACGGCGTCTCGGCTCTTGCGGCGTTGTTCTGTCCTCCGGACGTGCCCAGGGCCAGCAGGCCAGCTATCAGTGTCGTTCTCAGAATCATGAGCGTCTTCTCCTTCGCGGCTTGCAGAACCGCCAAGGATGATGTTAGAGTCTCAAGTTCACTTTAAGTCAAGAGGGAGGGGTTGAAGGGACTGTCCATCGGCGAGGTGGCGCGTCGAGCACGGCTGCGACCGTCCGCGCTCCGGTATTATGAGCAGGTCGGCCTGATTTCGCCTCAGCCTCGGGCCGGCGGCCGGCGCCAGTACGATGCTCGTGTGTTCGATACTCTCGCGGTGATCGAATACGCGAAGCGGAGCGGCTTCTCCATCGCTGAAGCACAACTACTGCTGAGCGGGTTCGGCACTCAGGTATCGCCGTCGGCTCGATGGCGTACGTTGGCAATGCGAAAGCAAAAGGAACTCGACCAGGTAATCGCCGACGCTCACCGAATGAAGGCTCTGCTGCAGTTAGTGCTCAAATGCAAGTGTTTGACCCTCGAGGAATGCGGTCGCCGGCTCGGACGTCACGTTGTGGAGCCGATTTCGCGAGATGAGTGAGAGCGTCGGGGATGTCCCGATGACGCTTCACCCGACGGAGCTTCTTCTCCGCTTCCATCAGCGCCGTCACGACCCAGCGCCGCACCCGCGGCTCACAGACGCCGTGCCGGGCCCCACAGGCGGGTCGTGCCGTCGGCGTGCACCGTCTCCACGAAGACGTTGTGGCCGTTCTTGTGCTTCGGCAGGAACAGCGCGTAATCCCGGCCTTCGCCCGTGATGCAGGCTTCGCACGGGACGATCACATCGTTCAGCTGCACGCGCGCCCCCCGGTTGTCGAAGACGACCACGTTGAACCCGCGCAGATCGACCTCGTAGGCGGTCGTCCAGGAGATCGTGCCCGAACCCCGTCCGAGCGGGCTGGAGAACGAGAGGGTCACTCCCGCGACCACGGGAGGGCAGGCGGCCGGATCGGGATCGGCGACCGGGATGGTCGGGCACGCGTCGCAGGCGTCCCCGACGCCATCGCCGTCCCGGTCCTCCTGCCCTGGATTGGCGACGTTCAGGCAGTTGTCGAGCGCATCGGGAATGCCGTCCCGATCGCGATCGGGAATGCTGTCCGACTGGTTGAGAAGGATCGTCACGGCGTCGCCCCCTCCGAGGGGATAGGTCCCGACCACGACGAGGTCGGGGCGGAAATCGCCGTCCATGTCTCCCGACGCAATCCCGGAGGAGAACGCCGTGACGTTTCCGAAGCGCCCCGGCTGGCCGTAGAACCACAGGTAGACCGACGGCTCGATCAGCGCGACCTCGGGACGTCCATCACCGCTGAAATCGTCCGCGACCGCCACCAAGGGGAGATAACCGGCCGGGGAGGAGCCGGCGCGAACGAATCCTCCCTGACCGTCGCCAAGGAAGACCGTCACCGATCCCGGCTCGGGGCCGTAATCGGTCGAGCCGGTCAGGAGCAGATCCGGCCTTCCGTCCACGTTGAGATCAGCCACCACGAGACCATTCAGGGCCCGGTCCGCCCCCAGGACGATGGGAGCGGAAAAGCTGCCGTCGCCCCGGCCGAGCAGGACCGAGACGGCGCCCAGCCCGAGAGTCCCGCTCGCGCCGGTGAGAAACGCCACATCGACGAATCCGTCGAGATTGAAATCGGCCGTTTGCAGCCCGCGCGGCGCCGGGCCGGCCGGTATCTGAACCTGTCTGGCAAAGGTGCCATCCCCCAGGCCACGCAGGATCGAGAGAGAGCCCGGCTGCACGACCCCGGCGCTGGTCTCGCCGCCGTTATTCAGCACGATCAGATCGATCTTGCCGTCCCGATCGGCATCGGCGGGCACGACGTTGATCGTCCCGTAGCCCGCGTCGTAGCGAGCCTGCGGGGCGAACGTGCCGTCACCGTTGCCGAGCAGGATCGACACCTCCCCCCGATTGCCCGTGACGTAGTAATAATTGTTGTCGGCGACCGCCAGATCGGCGTGATGGTCGCCGTTGAAATCGGCCGCCGCCACCTGCGCCGGCCCCGAGCCGGCGGGGAAACGCTGCTCCGGCTGCAGAGTCCCGTCACCGCGGCCCTTCAGGATCACGACCTCGCCCGCGGACCAGTCCGTGGCCGCCACGTCATTCCGCCCGTCGCCGTCCAGGTCGGACACCAGCGGCGACCCGAGCGACTGGCTGGTCCCCGCCACACGATGCGGAGTCGGCCCGAAGGTGCCGTCGCCATTCCCGCGGTAGGTGTAGAGCGTGCCCGCGGCGGCGCTCACCACCACGAGATCACGCTTGCCGTCCGCATCCAGATCGGGCGCGCCGAGCGACGTGAAATAGCCGCCCGATCCAAAAGGGAGCAGATCGGTCGAAAAGGTGCCGTCCCCGCGGCCGAGCAGAACGTGGATCCCGGTGTAACGGTACGTGGCCACCGCCAGATCAGCCGTGCCATTGCCGTCGACATCCGCCGACACCAGCGCCTGCGGACAGATCTCGACCGTGTAGGCGATCGGGTCGCTGAAGACACCGGCCCCGCGGCGCAGGAAGACCGACACGGTCGCCCGGTCGCCCAGCCCCGGGCCGAATCCCTGGCAGACACTGCCGACGGCGAGATCCACGGCGCCGTCGCCGTCGAAGTCCGCCGCCAGGATCGGCCCGGCCGGCGCGCTGAGGGAGCCGACCGGCCTGAAGCTGCCGCCCTCGCCGAAGAAGAAGGTGACGGTGCTCGAGACGAACTCCGCAACCGCCAGCTCCGGGCGACCGTCGCCATCGATGTCCACTGCCGCCACGGCAACAGGGTCGTCCCCGGCGGGGAAGGTGGTCACCGGCCCGAAGGTGCCGTCCCCGTTCCCGGCGGCCACCACCAGCGCATGGCCCGCCGAGTCGGTCGCCGCGAGGTCGATACGACCGTCCCCATCGAAATCGCCCGCCGCCAGACCGGTGATCGAGCCGCCCACCAGGATGTTGTAGACGATCGAGAACCCTCCGCTCCCGTTCCCGAGGAGCACCTTCACGTACCCCCCGCCGCTACCGCCACCCGTCGTGACCGCGAGGTCGGCCCGGCCGTCGCCGTTGAAGTCGGCGGCGACCAGCGTCCTGGGCGCTCCGCCCACCGGCACGGCCAGCGGGTCCGCCAGCGTCCCATCCCCCCGGCCGAGCAGGACCAGGAGCGTGCCCTCCACCCCGCCCGCGACGACGGCATCGGGCGCTCCATCCCCGTTGAAGTCGCCGACGACCATGTCCCCCGGATCGACGCCGACGTCATACGCGGGGTTCGGAAAGAGCGGTCGCGCCAGTAACGGCGCCGCGGCGGCGAACAGGAGCGCCGCCATCACAACGAAAGGTCGGATGAGGGTCGATCTTCGTCGGGTGCCCATCGGTGCGTACCTCCTGGCCGCCACACGAACGGGGCGGCAGCAAGGATGACAGGGACGATCAGGCGACCGGATTCTCTGGATGGCTCGGGCTGAAATATACCGCGTGGGCCGGGACAGTCAACTGGAACCGCGGCGGAGCGAACCTGTTGACCAGCGGGCGCCCGGAGCCCAAGTTGATCCGGAGGCTCACAAGTTGATCCGGAAGCTCAGGGATATCGCTCACCGACGAACCCGCAACCGTCGTAAAATCAGCGAGCGCCAGGGTGGCGGAACCGGTAGACGAAAGGACTGAAGGGACAGGAATCGGAAGAGCGTGGTCTCAGAAGCGGGTTCTCAAGATAGAAGAGCGTTGCGAAATGGAGACTCGGTGCTCCATGTGCCTATTCCTGTGTGCCACCTCTCGGATGACTCCGTGTCCCCCTAGGAATCCTTACCTGGCCGTCTGGCGGGCTTTCTGATCTGAGAGCAATCGCCACTCCTTGGAGTCAGGCGAGAGGGACCAGACCTGTCCGCTGTCGAGCTGGAGGACCAGACTGCCGCTTGTGTCGACAATCGTCCACGTGATCTTTTCCGAGAACTTCCTCAGCGAGATGAACTTCCCATCTTTCCAAATCTGAATCTGATCCGGCGGGGCCAGGCCGACCCAACGACCTTCCCCAAGACGGTAGATCCTATCGAGAGGTTGCTTGCTGACGTCGGATTTCACCCAGGTCTTGCCCCCATCGACCGTGTGGAAGAGGAAGTCTCCCAGATGGTGCGTCCATCCCTTGATCGACCCGTCGGTGCCCCCGATGAACTCTAGGATGTGCGCATCTTCGACGTATGGGACGCGGCCCCAGGTCTCTTTGTAGACGGGCAGAATCGTTTCGAGTGCCGCGGTGGGCGATCCTGTCGGCTCGAGATTGAACCGGCCTCTCCGAACTGCACCGAGCCACGAGAGAAGGGTGAGGGTGTTGTCTTCGCCAAGGAACAGGGCCTGGACACCACCGTCCTTCCATTCGTCCACGACGCGCCAGGTACCGCCACCATCCGTGGAGGCGGCGACATACCCGTGGTCGGCGGAGCCCGCGAATTGACCGGAGAAGTAGGTTCTCGCGACCTCGATCCGCTGCGTCGTCTCCGATTGCATTCCGCCGTAAACCAGCCAGAGGTTGCCCCTCCGGAAGAGGCCGACGACGTCGAGACCATCGAGGCCCGGAACAGGGTGAAATTGTCTGTCCGCCGGATTCCAGCGCGTCACGAAGCCGTGTCGATTCCATAGGAGAATGTCACCCGACGCCTGCACAGCCAGACCATCCACCTCTTGGGGGAGTTCGGCTTGCCTTTCCCATGTGATTCCGACGTTGGAGGACCGGTACAAGAAGTAGCGCGAGATCCCCCAGAAGGCTCCATCGAGTCCTCGATCACGCTCCGAAATAGGCCAGGTGGTGGCGATGCCGCCGCGCAGCATGCGAGACGACTTGAATCCCTCACCGTCCATGACCGACACCTTCAGATTGCTGTCGACGAATACGACTTTCCCTGCACCGACGGTCATGTCCAGGGGGAAAGCTTCGAGATGGAATCCGGTTGAACGCGGGGCCTGGAGATTCGGAGCGAATCTGACGATTTCACGATCGGAGGCGACTGCCACCAGACCCTCGGGTGACATCTCGTAGGACACCAGCGCACGCTCGCCCGCGTGAAGCTGACGCCACGGTTCCTTGTGATTGAACCCGCGATAGAAGACCCCGCCGCACTGCTCGACGATCACCTTATCGGCGGAAATCCGTGCGCGTTCTATTCGGTCGTACTCGCATTTCACGTCACCTGTCTCGGTCGGTGTCTTGATCGAGCGCCACGAGTGCCCCCCATCCCGCGTGATCTTCAGGGAGCCGTGAAGAGACCCGACAACACCGAGCGATCGAGACACAAATTGGACGCTGTGCGACCGGGAGATCTGGTCGAACGGGGCTTTCAGGGCCGACCAGGAGGCCCCGAAATCTTCCGAGAACAAGAGCGAGCCGTCTGAACCGACAAGCCAGGCTAACCCATCGGTTGTGGTGCGCGCGTCGTAGACCCATAGGCTTGCTGGGAGGCGTACGCTGGACCAGCCTGCTCCACCATCAACAGTCCGGTAGACGACGTCCTGGGAATCGCCCATGTATCCCGCGATAATCGCGTGCTGGGCGTCGAAGAATCGGACGTGGTTGATGCTGTCATACGAAGCTGAATAATTGCCCGGCCAATACTGCCGGAACGGCACAGTAATCTCGTTCCAGGTCGTGTTCCAGTCCGCGCTCCGGTAGACATGGCCGGTCGCGGTTCCGAACCAGATCTCCCCTTTGGAATTGACTTCGATCGTGTCAAGCCTCCCGTTCACCCCGAGCTCTGGGCGAAGGCCCGGCTCGGCTGGCTCCAGGCATCCTCGACAGGCCGGCTGCCGGGGTGGTAACCCTGGTTCTCAAGGAATTCGGATTCAAGGGGCCTACCGTCCGCACCGGAGTCGACGATTACGTTGCCACGTGCTCCGGATCATACGTGCATTCCGCGTCTACACAACTGGAGGACCGCAGGTCCCGCAGCGCAACCTCAGCACGCGCATGGGAGAAGAGCCGTCGACCCTGAGTCTGATGAGCAATCCGCAAGTGAAGGAGCGAGAACGCTGACGCGTGACGGACTCAGCTCACTGTTTGCCTGGAGCACGGAGCTAACCTGAGTGTATGCTAAGCGTTCCATCATAGGGATAACCATGTTGCTCTCGATCACGACCGCTCACCGGCCGGCGACGGACCTGGGGTATCTGCTCATGAAGAACCCTGCCCGCTGCCAGTCCTTCGATCTAGCTTTCGGCCGGGCTCACGTCTTCTATCCAGTTGCGGAAGAGGGTCGTTGTACGGCAGCGCTCCTCCTCGACCTCGACCCCGTGGGCCTGGTGCGCGGATGGAAGGGCCCGACGGGGGACTCAGGGACGCTCGGACAGTACGTCAATGACCGACCGTACGTTTCTTCATCCTTCTTAAGTGTGGCGCTGGCCCGGGTCTACGGCTCCGCGCTGAAGGGGCAGAGTAAAGAACGACAAGACCTTGCCGAGGCAGCCATCCCCCTGGAAGCGGCCCTCTCCGCCGTCCCGTGCCGTGGTGGTGATCGCCTGTTGATGCGGCTCTTCGAGCCGTTGGGTTACACGGTGAGAGCCGAGCGGCTGCCACTCGATAAGCGTTTCCCGGCATGGGGCGAGAGCCCCTTCTTTGCCGTCACGCTTTCGGCGACCTGTCGGCTCCGCGACCTCCTGACCCACCTGTACGTCCTGCTTCCAGTGCTGGACGACGAGAAGCACTACTGGGTCGGCGAGGATGAGCTCGAAAAGCTCCTGGCGCGTGGGGAAGGATGGCTTTCCGCTCATCCGGAGCGAGATCTGATCGTCAGCCGGTACCTGAAGCGCCAGCGGCGCCTGGTCCGCGAGGCTCTCGAACGCCTCGTCGCGGACGAAGACCCCGATCCCGAGGCGACCGAGGAGGTCCAAACCCGGCAGGAGGAGGCGCTTGAGGAGAAGATCAGCCTCAACGAGCAGCGGATAGGCGCTGTCGTCGCGGCCCTCAAGCAGGCGGGTGCGCGCCGCGTTATCGATCTAGGGTGCGGTGAAGGACGGCTGCTCCAGGCGCTGATTCGGGACCGGGAATTCGATCGGGTTGTCGGCACGGACGTCTCGTGGCGCGCCCTGGAGATGGCGCGCCGACGCCTTGACCCCGAACGCCTCCCGCAAAAGGTCAAGGACCGGCTCGATCTCTTCCAAGGAGCCCTCACGTATCGGGATAGTCGGTTCGCCGGCTTCGACGCGGCGTGTGCGATCGAGGTCATCGAGCATCTCGATCCGGGTCGTCTGCCAGCCTTCGAGCGCTGCGTCTTCGAGTTCGCCCGGCCGTCCACCATCGTGATGACGACACCCAATACGGAATTCAATGTCCGCTTCACCGGGCTGGCGGCTGGTCGCTTCCGGCACCGCGACCACCGCTTCGAATGGACGCGGGACGAGTTTCAGGCCTGGGCGAGCGCGGCCGGCCGACACTTCGGATACTCGGCCCGATTCCTGCCTGTCGGCCCGGTAGATCCGGAAGTCGGGCCGCCGACTCAGATGGTGGTCTTCTCGCGATGAAGATCGAGATCCCGACTCCCTCCCTTGTGGTGCTGATCGGACCATCGGGCAGCGGAAAATCGACCTTTGCACGCGGGCATTTTCGGGTGACGGAGGTCCTGTCCTCGGACACGTGCCGTGGACTGGTCGCCGACGACGAGAACGATCAGTCTGCCACCGCCGAGGCGTTCGACATCCTGCGATACATTGCCGGCAAGCGGTTGGCAGCCGCCCGCTTGACGGTCATCGACGCGACCAATGTCAAGCCGGAGGACCGAAAGGGGCTGGTTGAGCTTGCGCGCCAGTTCCATGTGCTGCCAGTCGCGATCGTCTTCGACCTGCCCGCGGCGCTTTGCCACGAGCGGAATCGCTCGCGTCCGGACAGGCGCTTCGGCCCGCACGTCATCCGCCAGCAGGCTCAGAATCTGCGACGCTCGCTGCGTGGGCTGAGTCGGGAGGGTTTCCGGCATGTCACGGTCCTGAAGACACTCGAAGAGGTCGATGCAGTCACGGTCGAGCGCCGACCTCTCTGGCCCGACAGACGCGGAGAAACAGGACCGTTCGACATCATCGGAGATGTCCACGGATGCTTCGACGAGCTGGTGGACCTTCTCCGACACCTGGGGTATCAGGTCGAGGACCAGCGCGCGGAACCTCGTGCGAAGCATCCTGAAGCACGCAAGGTTGTCTTTCTGGGCGACCTCGTGGACCGTGGTCCCGACACGCCGGCGGTCCTGAGACTCGTGATGTCCATGGTGGAGGCAGGAGGCGCATTGTGCGTTCCCGGGAACCACGACGCTAAGCTGCTCCGCAAACTCCGGGGGAGAGATGTCCGGATCACTCACGGTCTCGCCGAGACTTTGCAGCAATTCGAGCACGAGCCGGAGGAGTTCCGCCAGAAGGTCGCCGCCTTTCTGGATGGGCTCGTCAGTCATTACGTCCTCGACGGTGGCCGGCTCGTGGTCGCCCACGCCGGACTGAAGGCGGAGCTGCAAGGGCGGGCCTCGGCGCGTGTTCGCGACTTCGCGCTCTACGGCGAGACGACCGGTGAGACCGACGAATTCGGCCTTCCGGTGCGCTACAACTGGGCCGGCGACTACCGTGGCGAAGCGACGGTTGTATACGGGCACACCCCGGTCCCGGATCCCGTGTGGGTCAACCGGACGATCTGCATCGACACCGGCTGTGTTTTCGGTGGCCGCCTGACAGCGTTGCGCTATCCGGAAAAGGAGCTCGTCCAGGTCCCGGCGCGGAAGATGTACTACCAGCCGGCGCGGCCCCTGGCTCCTACTGATTCGGCGGCTTCACGGGATGCCACGGCGCTGCCGGTCGCCGAGCGCCCCTACAACGACCTCCTGGACATCAAGGACGTGACCGGCAAGCGAATCGTGACGACGCGTGTCCACCACAGCGTGACGGTTCGCGAAGAGAACGCGGTGGCGGCGCTCGAGGTGATGAGCCGCTTCGCCGCGGACCCTCACTGGCTCATCTACCTGCCTCCGACCATGGCTCCACCGGACACCTGCCAGCACGGCGACTATCTCGAGCACCCGCGCGAGACGTTCGCCTACTTCAAGCACCAGGGGGTTCCCCGCGTCATGTGCCAGGAGAAGCACATGGGGTCGCGTGCGGTCATCGTCTTGTGTCGAGACGGCCAGGTGGCCCGGCGTCGCTTCGGGGTTCCCGTGGGTGGCGGCGCCATATACACGCGGACAGGGCGACCGTTCTTCTCGGTGCCTGGCCACGAATCCGAGGTCCTCGGCCGACTGCGGGAGGCCATGGAGCGCTCGGGTCTCTGGGGCCGACTCGAGACGGACTGGATCTGCCTCGACGCGGAGATCATGCCGTGGTCCGCCAAGGCCCAGGAGCTCCTGCGTCTCCAGTATGCCCCCACGGGTGCGTCGGCACGCGCTTCTGTCGGCGCCGCCATCGACGCCCTTCGCCAGTCTTCCGCGAGGAACGACGGCAGCCAGGAGATCCTCGCCCGCTTCCAGACCCGCCTGGAGAACGTCGAGCGTTACGTCGAGGCCTACGGTCGCTACTGCTGGCCAGTCGAGCGGGTGGCCGACCTGAAGATCGCTCCATTCCA
>QHXY01000276.1 GCA_003223145.1 Acidobacteriota bacterium | reverse complement strand
CGCGGGGCGAGCAGGGTTTCTATCTCGTGAGCAAGGGCGGAGAGATGCCGTACCGCATGCGCTTCCGCTCCCCGTCGTTCGTCAACCTGCAGGCGCTGCCGATCATGTGCAAGGGGCAGCTCATCGCCGACGTGGTGGCGGTCATCGGGTCGATCGACATCGTGCTCGGCGACGTGGATCGTTAGAGGGAGCATGGACCAGACGGCGTTCATCCAGAACATCGTCATCCCGACGATCCAGATCCTGGTGGTCGTCCTGATCCTGCCGCTCGCCATCGCCTACCTGCAGCTGGTGGAGCGCAAGGTCCTCGGGTTCATGCAGGTGCGCCTGGCGCCGCGCCGGGTGGGGTGGCACGGCCTGCTGCAGCCGATCGCCGACGCGGTCAAGCTCCTGATCAAGGAGGACATCATCCCGGAGAAGGCCGAGCGCTTTCTGTTCACCCTGGCCCCGATCGCCACGGTCATTCCGGCCCTGGCGGCGCTCGCGGTCATCCCGTTCGCCGGCGCGCCCTTCACCATCGGCGGGTACCAGGTGAACCCCTGGATCACCGATGTCAACGTCGGGCTCCTGTACCTGCTGGCGATCTCCTCGCTGGGGATCTACGGGATCATTCTCGGCGGCTGGTCCTCCAACAGCAAGTACAGCCTGCTCGGCGCCCTGCGCTCCTCGGCCCAGATGATCTCCTACGAGGTGCCGCTCGGCTTCGCGATCATCGGCGTGATGATGCTGTCCGGCACGGCGTCGATGGTCGAGATCGTCAGGGCCCAGAAGGACGCCGGTGTGTGGTTCGTGATCCCGCAGATCGCGGGATTTTTCTGCTACTTCATCGCCGCGGTGGCCGAGACCAACCGGGTGCCGTTCGATCTGCCGGAGGCCGAGGCCGAGCTGGTGGCCGGCTTCCACACCGAGTACAGCGGCATGAAGTTCGCGTTCTTCTTCCTGGCCGAGTACACGAACATGATCGTCGTGTCGTCGATCGCGACCATCCTGTTCTTCGGCGGCTGGCTGCGGCCGTTCCCCGGTGTCGCGTCCCTGGGGTGGCTGGAGAACGGCTGGCTGGTGCTCGGCCCCCTCGTCCTCGGGGGTTTCCTGGGATGGCTCGTGGACCAGCGTTCGGGCACCGGCCTGCGCTGCATGTTCGCGGGAGGCGTCCTGGGAGGCCTCCTGGGGTGCGCCGTGGCGATCACCGACGCGGGCGGCCTCGCGGGAATGAGCGTCCCCGCCGTGTCCGGGGCGTTCTGGTTCTTCCTCAAGGTCTCGATCTTCCTGTTCCTGTATATCTGGTTCCGCGGCACGTACCCGAGGTACCGGTACGACCAGCTCATGGCGCTCGGGTGGAAGTGGCTCATCCCCCTGTCGATCCTCGCCCCGATCGCCACGGTCATTCCGGCCCTGGCGGCGCTCGCGGTCATCCCGTTCGCCGGCGCGCCCTTCACCATCGGCGGGTACCAGGTGAACCCCTGGATCACCGACGTCAACGTCGGGCTCCTGTACCTGCTGGCGATCTCCTCGCTGGGGATCTACGGGATCATTCTCGGCGGCTGGTCCTCCAACAGCAAGTACAGCCTGCTCGGCGCCCTGCGCTCCTCGGCCCAGATGATCTCCTACGAGGTGCCGCTCGGCTTCGCGATCATCGGCGTGATGATGCTGTCCGGCACGGCGTCGATGGTCGAGATCGTCAGGGCCCAGAAGGACGCCGGTGTGTGGTTCGTGATCCCGCAGATCGCGGGATTTTTCTGCTACTTCATCGCCGCGGTGGCCGAGACCAACCGGGTGCCGTTCGATCTGCCGGAGGCCGAGGCCGAGCTGGTGGCCGGCTTCCACACCGAGTACAGCGGCATGAAGTTCGCGTTCTTCTTCCTGGCCGAGTACACGAACATGATCGTCGTGTCGTCGATCGCGACCATCCTGTTCTTCGGCGGCTGGCTGCGGCCGTTCCCCGGTGTCGCGTCCCTGGGGTGGCTGGAGAACGGCTGGCTGGTGCTCGGCCCCCTCGTCCTCGGGGGTTTCCTGGGATGGCTCGTGGACCAGCGTTCGGGCACCGGCCTGCGCTGCATGTTCGCGGGAGGCGTCCTGGGAGGCCTCCTGGGGTGCGCCGTGGCGATCACCGACGCGGGCGGCCTCGCGGGAATGAGCGTCCCCGCCGTGTCCGGGGCGTTCTGGTTCTTCCTCAAGGTCTCGATCTTCCTGTTCCTGTATATCTGGTTCCGCGGCACGTACCCGAGGTACCGGTACGACCAGCTCATGGCGCTCGGGTGGAAGTGGCTCATCCCCCTGTCGATCCTCAATGTGATCGCCACGGGGCTGGTGATCCTGCTCAGGGGGTGAAGGCGTGGCCCAGATCGTGGCGGATCGGCGCTCCTCCGCCGTGAAAGATTTCCTGAAGACGATTCTCCTGCTGGAGCTGTGGGTCGGGCTCTGGGTGACGCTCAAGAACCAGTTCCGGCCGCACATCACCGTCGAGTACCCCAAGGAGAGCGTCGAGCTGTCGCCACGCTTCCGCGGCGTGCCCCGCCTGCGCTTTCACCCGCAGTCGGGCGAGGAGCTGTGCATCGCCTGCCATCTGTGCGAGACCGTCTGCCCGGACGACTGCATCCACATCGTCTCGGAGAAGAAGCCGGACGGCAAGGGC
>QHXY01000278.1 GCA_003223145.1 Acidobacteriota bacterium | reverse complement strand
GCCGCACTTGCACTCCCAGTTGCCGATGGTGTACTCGACGAACTCCAGCGAGCACGTCTGACGGAAGTCGGAAATCGGGAAGATCGATTTGAAGACAGCCTGCAACCCCGTGTCCTCGCGATCCTGCGGCGCCGTGTAGATCTGCAGAAAGCGCTCGTACGAACGCTTCTGCACCTCGATCAGGTTCGGGATCGGGATGGCGGTGTGGATCTTCGAGAAATTGACACGCTCACGGCCGTTGCCGTTTGTCGGGATCGACTGCTCTTCATCATTCATGATCTGGGTCAAGAGTCCCCCTTCCCCCCTGCGCCTGCCGGGCGGCCGTGGCGCGGGTGGAGTTGTACGCGGACGTCAGGAACATGGAGCCCCTTCCGGACAGGGGCCGGGTCAGGCGCATGGCGTCGGCCGCTCTCTACTTCAGCTCGACCTTGGCGCCGGCCTCCCCGAACTTCTTCTTGATCTCCTCGGCCTCCGTCTTGGACACTCCCTCCTTCACGGTCTTCGGCGCGCCGTCGACCAGGTCCTTGGCTTCCTTCAGCCCGAGGCTCGTGTTGTCGCCGACCTCGGTCAGGACCACGTCGAACGTGTCCTTCACTTCGGCCACCGCGGCCGCTCCGGCACCCGCGCCCGGCGCACCCGCCATCATGACCGGCATGGCGGCGGCCGCCGAGACTCCGAACTCCGCCTCGAGCTCCTTGACGAGCTCGGCCACTTCGAGCATCGGGGCGGCTTTCAGGTAGCTCTTGACGTCTTCCTTCGTGATCGCTGGCATTCTCGCCTCCTGAGTCAGTGCGCTTTGTGTCGCTCTGCACAATCTCCGTGCGGACCGGGCGCCCTCGCCGGGGGTCAGGTCGTGGGCGCGACGGCGTCCTGGGATGTCTGCTGATTCTTCCTGGCGATCTCGTCCATGACCCGCACCAGGTTGCGGTGGGGCGCCTTCAGCACCATCACCAGCCGTGTCATCGGGGCGTTCAGCGCTCCCAGCAGGCGCCCCACCAGGAGCTCCCGGGTGGGCAGCGACGCGAGCGCCTTGATCGACTGGGGATCGACGATCCGGCCGTCCACCAGCCCGGCCTTCACTTGAAGACCCTGGTTATCCCTGGTGAAATCGTCCAGGACCTTCGCCAGGGAGACCGGGTCTTTCGTGCTGTAGGCGATGGCCGTCGGCCCCTCGAAGTGCGGCGCCAGGCCTTCATAGGGCGTCCCCTTGATGACCCGGAGCGCCAGCCGGTTCTTCACCACGCGGTAGCGCGACGAAGTGGCCCGGACCTTCTTGCGCAGGGCGACGACCTGGTTCACGGTCAGCCCGCGGTAGGCGAGGATGAAGGTCGGCGGCTGCCCCTGCAGCGCGCTCTTGAGAGCCTCCATCTCCTGGGACTTCTCCTGCTTGTTCATCGGCGTAGGCTCCCTTGTCTAGGCCAGCGCTTCCAGGCTTCCGGTGTCCAGCCGGACGCTCGGGCTCATACTGCTGGAGATGTACGCCGATCGCAGGAACTTTCCCTTGGCCGACGGCGGCTTGGCGCGCAGAATCGCGCTCACCAGGGCGCGGGCGTTCTCGACCAGCTTCTTCTCCTCGAACGAGGAGCGGCCGAACGGGACGTGGATGATCGACGTCTTGTCGACCCGGAACTCGACCTTCCCGGCCTTGATTTCCTGCACGGCCTTCGCCACGTCGAACGTGACGGTTCCGGTCTTCGGGTTGGGCATGAGCCCCTTCGGCCCGAGCACCTTCCCGAGCCGGCCGACGTCTTTCATCATGTCGGGCGTCGCGACCACGGCGTCGAAATCGAGCCAGCCCTCCTGGATCTTCTGGACCATTTCCGGGCCCCCGACGACGTCGGCACCGGCCTTCTCGGCCTCTTTGATCTTCTCGCCCGAGGCGATCACCAGGACCCGCTTCGAGGCGCCCGTGCCGTGCGGCAGGACCACCGTGCCGCGCACCATCTGGTCGGCGTGCTTCGGGTCGACCCCGAGGAGCAGCGCCAGCTCCAGTGTCTCGTCGAACCGGGCGTACTTGATCTTCTTGACGAGCGGGATCGCCTCGTCGAGGCTGACCGGCTTCTCCGGGACCTGCTTCTTCGCCGCCACGTACTTCTTGCCGTGCGTCTTCACGTCGTCACCTCGATCCCCATGCTGCGCGCCGTTCCCAGGACGGTGCGGATCGCCGCCTGGAGGTCGTCGGTGTTGAGGTCGGGCATCTTGGTGCGCGCGATTTCCTCGACCTGGAGCATGGTGACCTTGCCGACCTTCTCCTTGTTCGGCACCCCGGACCCCTTGGCGAGACCGGCGGCCTTCTTCAGCAGGATGCTGGCGGGGGGCGTCTTGGTGATGAAGGTGTAGGACCGGTCGGCGTACACCGTGACGATCACCGGGATGATCATCCCCTCGCCCACTTTGGCCGTCTGGGCGTTGAACGCCTTGCAGAAGTCCATGATGTTGACGCCCTGCTGACCCAGGGCCGGGCCGACGGGCGGCGCGGGGGTCGCCTTCCCCGCGGGAATGTGCAGCTTGACGAATCCGACGATCTTCTTGGCCATGTGGGAACCTCAGGGCGCTCCTAGAGCTTCTCCACCTTCAGGAAATCGAGCTCGACGGGCGTGGAGCGCCCGAAAATGGTCACCATCACCTTGACGGTGGCCCGGTCGTTGTTGACCTCGTCCACCAGGCCGGAGAAATTCGAGAACGGCCCGTCGACGATGCGCACCGAGTCGCCCCTCTGGAAATGGAACTTCGGTTTCGGCTTCTCGGCCGCCACCGACACCTGGTTGATGATCCGGTCGACCTCCTCCTGGGTGAGCGGCGTCGGTTTCTGTCCCGACCCGACGAAGCCGGTCACCTTCGGAGTGTTCTTGACCACGTGCCAGGTGGCGTCGTTCATCTCCATGTTGATCAGCACGTATCCGGGGAAGAACTTCTTCTTGGAGATGATCTTGGCGCCGTCCCGCATCTCCACGACGTCCTCGGTCGGGATCAGGATCTCGCCGATCTCGTTCTCCATCCCGAGCGCCTCGGTCCGCTGCTTGAGGCTCTCGCGGACCTTGTTCTCGTACCCCGAGTAGGTATGAACGATGTACCACTGCTTCGCCATGCCCGGCATCGCCCTCAACCCGCGTGCGTGAAGACCCACGTGACCATCTGGAACAGCGCGGTGTCGACGACCCAAAGAAACAGCGCAAAGATAAACACGGTCACGATGACCACGGTCGTCGTCCCGCGGACCTCTTTCCAGGAGGGCCACGACGTGCGCTTCAGCTCCGCCCGAATCTCCGACAGGAACGTCTTGACCCTCTGCCACCAGTTCATGCGGCTCCCGCGTCGCTCGCGCCCGCCTCGCATCTGGCAGGCCAGGAGGGATTCGAACCCCCAACATCCGGTTTTGGAGACCGGCGCTCTAGCCGTTCGAGCTACTGGCCTTCACGCGGGGACCCCTCCTCGGGCGGATCCCCCTCACTTCGTCTCTTTGTGAAGCGTGTGCGCCCTGCACCAGCGACAGAACTTCTTGAACTCGAGCTTCTCGGTCGTCTTCTTCCGGTTCTTCGTCGAGACGTAGTTGCGCCTCTTGCACTGGCTGCACTGGAAGGTGATCAGGTCGCGCATTACTGCAGTATCTCCGCCACGGTGCCGGCGCCGACGGTGCGGCCGCCCTCGCGGATCGCGAAGCGCAGCCCCTTGTCCATGG
>QHXY01000036.1 GCA_003223145.1 Acidobacteriota bacterium | reverse complement strand
GCGGCGCGCGCGCGGGGGTGCGATGGCTGCGCCCGGTCCCGTCGATCCTGGCGCTCCTCATCGGCAGCGGCGGCGTCGTCATGCTGGCGAGCACCGCCTCGCCGGCGCTGGCGCACCGGCTGACGATCCTGAAGCGTTGGGTGCCCGTCGGCGTCGTCGAGATCTCGCATCTCATGGGCGCGCTCACCGGCCTGGTCCTGCTGGTCCTGGCGCGCGGCATCGCCCGCGGCTACCGGGTGGCGCACCGGCTGACCGTGGCGGTCCTCCTGGTCGGCGGCGTCCTGGCGTTCCTCAAAGGGCTCGACTACGAGGAGGCGATCATCCTGTTCGCGCTGGCGGCCGTCACGGCGTCGCAGGGCGCGCTGTTCAAGAAGGAGGGCCGGGCGCCCTGGTTCGGCTGGACGACGATCGCCATCGTCGCGTTCGCCTTCGGCGTGTTCGCCCTGGTCGGGTTCAGCTCCCAGACCGCCGTGCCGTACGAGCCGTCCCTGTGGTGGACCTTCGGCTTCGTGAGCCACGCCGACCAGGTGGCCCGCTTCTTGCGCTCGCTGGCGCTCCTGGGGATCTCCGCGGTCGCCCTGCTCCTGTACGTCGGCATGCGGGTGCCGGCCCGCTCGGGGACTTCGCCCCTGATGGTGGCGGCGGGCGACAAGGCGATTTTCTTCCACGGCGAGCGCGCCTTCTGCGCCTACCGTGTCGTCGGCGCCTATCTCGTGGTCTTCAGCGACCCGACCGTCCCGTCCGGCGAGGAGCGCGATTTCCTGGAGGCACTCATGGCGCGGGCCCAGGAGATGGACCGCCGGCTGGTCTTCTATCAGGTCGCCGCGTTCTGGCTGCCGCTCCTGCACGACCACGGCTTCTCGTTCTTCAAGCTGGGCGAGGAGGCGATCCTCAGCCTGGACAGCTTCTCCCTGGAAGGCACGAAGTGGAAGCACTTCCGGCATGCCGTCAACCGCATCGAGGCCCGCGAGGGCTTCAGCTTCGCGGTCGTCCCGCCCGCCGAGGTAGCGGCGCGGCTCCCCGACTTGAAGCGGATCTCGGACGAATGGCTGGAGAGCAAGGAGGCTCGCGAGAAGCAGTTCTCGATCGGCTCGTGGAGCGCGGCGTACCTCCGCCGCTTTCCGTGCGCCCTGGTGCTCGACCACCTCGGGAGCGCGGTGGCCTTCGCCAACGTCCTGACCGGTCCCGGCAGGCAGGAGCTGTCGATCGACCTGATGCGTTACTCGGGCGTCGCGCCCGAGGGGGTCATGGACTACCTGTTCGTCAAGCTCTTGCTGTGGGGGAAGAGCCAGGGATACGCGACGTTCAATTTCGGCATGGCCCCCCTGGCGTCAGTCGGCGAGTTCAGCGGTGCGCGCCTGTGGGAGAAGCTGGCGCATCTCCTGTTCCGGCACGGAGAGGGCCTCTACAACTTCCAGGGCCTGCGCGCCTACAAGGCGAAATTCCACCCGACCTGGGCGCCTCGTTACATGGCCTATCCCGAATTCTGGGAATGGCCGCTCGCCGTGATGCAGGTGTCCGTGCTGATCGCCGGCGGCTGGCGGTCCTTCCTGCAGCCCCGAAGAGGTACCTCGTGATCGCCTTCGCGATCCTGGCCGCCGTCGCGGCCCTGCACCCGGCCATCCAGGAGCGCACGCTCCGCCTGCCGATCGTCGGCGAGGCGACCGTGTACGTGCCGCCCGATCCGACCGACCGGGCCATCCTGTTTCTGAGCGGCGACGGAGGCTGGAGCAAGGGGGTCCTCGACATGGCCCGCCGCGCCGCCGCGGGAGCGCCCGCGGTGGTCGCGGGACTGTCGTATCCCCGGTTGCGGGAGGCGGCCCGCTCCTCCCGGGGGCCGTGCTGGTATCCGGCCGGAGAGCTCGAAGTCATCGGTCAGTCGCTGGAGAAGCAGCTCCAGTTCCCGGAGTACACCCGGCCGTTCCTGATCGGCTACTCCAGCGGCGCCACTCTGGTGTATGCCGCGCTGGCGGCCTCCTCGGAAAGCTTCTCGGGCGGCATGAGCCTGGGCTTCTGCCCCGATCTCGAAGGCGTGCCGCCGCTCTGCCCGCACGACAGCTTCCGCCCCGCGTACGACGCGCGCAGGAAGAAGGCCGACCTGCCGCCCGTTCCCGAGATCTCCTGCCGCTGGGAGGTCCTCCAGGGGCTCTCCGACCACACCTGCACGCCGGAGGCGACCCGGGTCTTCGCCGCGGCGGTCCGCGGTGCCCAGGTGACCACGATGGCCGGGGTCGGCCATGGCTATGGCAACGCCAAGAAGTGGGGCGAGGCGTTCGACCAGGGTCTCGCCGACACCGTGCGCGCGGCGGCGGAGACGGAGGTCGCCGCGAAGCCGCGGCCGGCCGCCGCCGGTACGGACCTCGAGAGGGATCTGCACGCTCTGGACCTGCCCCTGGTGCTCCGGCTGGTCGAGCGGCCGCGCGCCATCCTGCTGTTCATCTCGGGGGACGGCGGATGGTCGAACTTCGACAAGACTCTGGTGCAGATCCTCGCGGAGCACGAGGTTTCGACCGTCGCGATCAACACCCTGAAATACTTCTGGCATGAGAAGCCGCCCGACCAGGTCGCGGCTGACCTGAAGAAGCTCGTCGAGGTCTGCCGCCGCAGCGACCTGCCGCTGCTCGCGGGAGGCTATTCGTTCGGCGCCGAGGTCATGCCGGTGGTCCTCGACCGGCCGGATCTGAAAGGCGTGTTCGCAGGACTGATCCTGATCTCCCCGGGAGCCAGCGCTTCATTCGAGGTGAGCATGCTCGACTGGCTGAGGACCAAGGAGAAAGCCACGCCTTACAAGGTGGCCGACCACGCCCGCGCCCTCGAGGGACTGCCGATCTTCTGCGTCGCGGGGGAACGGGACCAGGAATCGATCTGCGCGGCGCTGCGCGGCGAGGAGCAGCGCGACATCGTCCTTCTGCCGGGGGCGCACCACTTCAGCGGCCA
>QHXY01000274.1 GCA_003223145.1 Acidobacteriota bacterium | reverse complement strand
CCACGACCTTGAATCGCACGATGGCGTACAACGCGACGGGCAGGAGGCAACCGGACATCATGGCGGAGATCGGGGCCGGCGCCTCGGAGTGCGCATCCGGCAGCCAGGTGTGCATCGGCGCGAGCCCCGCCTTGGTCCCGTACCCGACCAGGAGGAACACGAACGCCAGGCGCGTGACGTCGGGATCGAGGGCCCCGGCGACGCGCGACAGGACCGTCCAGTGCAGCGCGAAGGGCGTGACGCCGACGCGCTGCACGAAGTTGAAGTAGGCGAGCACCGTGCCGAGGAACGCCAGCGCGATCCCGACCGATCCGATCAGGATGTACTTCCATGAGGCCTCGAGGGCCGCCCGCGAGCGCCGCAGACCGACCAGGAACGCCGTGATGATCGTGGTCGCCTCGACCGCCACCCACATCACGCCGACGTTGTTGACGGTCACCGCCAGGAGCATGGTGAATAGGAACAGCTCCGCGAGCGCATGATAGCGGCAGAAGTGGGCGCCCTCGGCTTCCGGCGTGGCCGCGGCCGTACCCGCGGCAGCCTCGAACCCCAGGGCGACGAGTCCGGTGCCCGTCACGATCAGCGCCAGGACCGCCGACAGCCCGTCGGCACGCAGGAACTCCTCCGGGCCGACCGACACCACGCCCCCGCCCGCGACGCGCGTCGCGATGACGAGGGAGAGGAGGAAAGCGGACCCGGCCAGCGCCACGCCGGCCCGCTCCACGGCGGCGCGGTCGAGGGACCGCGGCGCCGCCAAGACGGCGGCCAGCAGCGGGCAGGCGAGCAGCGCGATCAGGAGCACCGGTTCAGTGCCTCAGCTTCTTGAGACGATCCACGTCGAGCGTGTCGAACGTCTCGCGGATGCGGTACACGAACACCTGCATGACCAGCACGCCAAGCAGCACGTCGAGAAAGACGCCCAGCTCGACGATGAGAGGCACGCCGAATGTCGCCAGGACGGCCAGGAGCGCGATGCCGTTCTCGAGGACCAGGAAGCCGATGATCTGGCTCAACGCGCTCTTGCGGCTGACGAGGATGAACAGCCCGACGAACACGGTCGCCAGCGCCAGCGGTATGCCGCCGCGGGTCGGCACCGACCCCAGGGTGGTCACCGGGGAGGCCACCGCGTACGACAGCAGGGTCAGCGCGCCGGTGATGACCAGGCTGGCGGGGGTGTTCACGTAAGGATGGATCTCGAGGTCGGCGCCGACGTGGCGCTGGACGCGCTGCAGGACGTTCGGGATCAGGACGACCTTCATGAGGAAGACCAGGGCGGCGACGAGATACAGTCGCGCGTCGCCCGTCTGTGACGCGACCAGGACGATGGTCACAACGAACAGGAACGACTGGCGCGCGAAGGCGCGGATGTAGGCCTCCAGGCTGTACCTCCAGAGCACGGCGATCCCCGACAGCAGCACCAGGCTGGAGGCCAGGGTTACGAGTCGGGAAAAGAGGTCGGGTGCCAACGCGTCACCTCACCAGGAACGACGTGGTGATCGCCAGGAGGGCAAGCAGGGCGTTTCGAGGAGGGCGATCCCGATCGCCAGGACCGCGAGCTTGATGATGAGGGCCGCCACCGCCACGCTGAGGGTCCCCGGACGCAGCGCCACCGCCACGCCCCAGGGGCAGACGAGGTTCGACAGGAGCGCCAGGAAGAGGAAGAACTTCATCTGCGCGGCCCATTCCACCAGGGCGAGGTACGGGCCCGAATACTCGAGGATCATCGCCTCGTGGATCATCGTCAGCTCCAGGTGGGTCGCCGGATTATCAACCGGAAGGCGGCCGCATTCGGCGAGCATCACGATGAACAGCGCGGCGAACGCCATCAGGTGGCCCGAGCTGAGGGTGGATCCCGGGTTGGCGAGCGTGCGGGCCACGATCTCTCCGAGGTTGGTCGATCCCGCGCCCGCCCCCATGCCGAAGATCGCAAGCGCGATCGTCGGCTCGGCGAGCGCGGCGATGGTCATCTCGCGGCTCGCTCCCATGCCGCCGAACGGCGAGCCGGTGTCCAGCCCGGCGAGCGCCAGGAAGAACGTCCCCAGGAGCAGGAGATAGACGACCACGATCAGATCGCCGACGCGATCGAACGGCAGGGGCGCGGCCACCAGCGGGATGAGGAGGCTGGCGACGAGCGTGCTCGCGAACAGGACGAGCGGCGCGGCGCGGAAGATCCACGAGGCCTGTGTCGAGACGACGCGCTCCTTGCTGAGCAGCTTCGCGAGATCCCGGTAAGACTGGACCAGCGGCGCCCCGCGCCGTCCCTGCAGGCGCGCCTTGAGCAGGCGCACGAAGCCGATCAAGGCGGGGGCCAGAATCAGGGTCATCAGGCACTGCAGCGCTTCGAGCAGCCAGGGGATCACGTCACATCCACCTGGCCAGAAGGAGCAGCGCCAGAAGCGCAGCGACGATGTAGGCGATGTACAGGTGCAGCGAGCCGCTCTGGATGAGCCGGCCGGTGCCGGCGAGAGGTCGCGCCAGGCCGAACAGGGGGCGGTAGACGGCGTCCTCGAACCAGGCACGGATGCGGCTTTGGTACTGGATCGAGCGCACGAAGTATTTCGACTCCGGGTGGAACTCGATGTCCAGCGTCTTCGCCGGGCGATACAAATCGGCGAACACACGGCGCAGAGGCTCGGCGAAGGCGGTGCTGGTGTATTCCATGCGCGGCGATTGCACCGCGCGGCCGCATCCCCAGGTCTCGGCGCGCCGCAGGGCGCGCGAGGAACCCGCCAGGCGAAATGCCAGCGGGATCGCCCCGCCCGCGGCCAGGAGACAGAGTGCCAGCGCGGTCGGCGAGATGGCCGAGGCGCCCGCCCCGGCCTCCATCACCAGACCCAGACGGAAAGCCGCCGGCGTGTCCGACAGGCCCGGCATGCCGAAGAATGCGCGGGACAGGATCGGCGCGGCGGCGAACGGCAGGACGCCGAGGAGCACGCAGGCGGACGCCAGCAGGCCCATTCCCAGTCGCATCGTCCGCGGGACCTCACGCGCCTCCTCCGCGGCGGCGGTGCGCGGCATCGCCAGGAACGGGATGCCGAACGCCTTGACGAAACAGACCGCCGCCAGCCCGCCGGTCAGCGCCAGCGTGCCGGCGGCGATCGCCATCATGGCCGCCATGAGCGGGTAAGGGATGGCGGCGCCCGCCAGGAGCGACTGGAAGATCATCCACTCGCTGGCGAAGCCGTTGAGCGGGGGAAGGGCGGCGATCGCCGTCGACCCGACGAGAAAGCACAGGGCGGTCTGGGGCATCCGCTTGATGAGACCCCCCATCTCCTCCATGTTGCGCGTTCCCGTGGCCTGCAGCACGGCGCCCGATCCGAGAAACAGGAGCCCCTTGAAGGCCGCATGATTGATCGCGTGGTACAGCGCCGCGGCCAGCGCCATGGAGGCCAGCCCCGCCATTCCGTAGGACTGAAACACCAGGCCGATGCCGACGGCGATGAAAATGATCCCGATGTTTTCCACGCTGCTGTATGCGAGAAGGCGCTTCAGGTCGTTTTCGACCAGAGCCGACAGGATGCCCCCGAGCGCCGAGACGACACCGAGCGCCAACACCAGCCCTCCCCACCACGGCGGCCCGCCTCCCAGAAGATCGAGGCCGACGCGCAGGAGGCCGTACATCCCGATCTTGAGCATGACACCCGACATGAGCGCCGAAACGTGGCTGGGCGCGGCGGGGTGCGCCCGGGGCAGCCAGGCGTGCAGCGGCAGGACCCCGGCCTTTGAGCCGAAACCGAGCAGGGCCAGGAGAAAAACGGCATGACGCGCCGCCGGCGCGAGCATCCCAGCGGCCTGGCGGATCTCCTCGAAGCGTCCGGCCTCGGTCCCCGCGGCGGCGAGCCACAGCGCGGCGGCGATCGCCGCGAAGCCGGCGTGAGCCATCCCGGCGTACCAGCGCCCGGCGCTGAGGTTTTCCGGGGAGTCGCCCCGTCCGATGACGAGGAAGTACGATGCCAGCGACATCACCTCCCAGAACAGCAGGAAGGTGAACACGCTGTTCGCCAGGACCACCAGACTCATCGCCAGGAGAAACAGTGGGACGATCGCACGGGCGGGCCGCCAACCGGTGCTGTGCCGTCCGAGGGCACCGTCCACCGCTCCGACGGCACGCTCCGGCCCGTAGCCGAGACTGTAGATCGCCGCGGGAACCGCCACCAGGCCGATCAGGATCAAGTACGCGGCGCTCAAGGCGTCGAGGCTGAACTCAAGGGCCGCCTCGGGGAGCGCCGACGGCAGTTCCAAAACGGACGAGCGGCCGGCCGCGAGACCGAGCGCCGCGGCGCCCATCCCGGACAGCGCGCCAGCGGCCGACAGGAGGCCGGTCACGCGCCGGGCGCGATCGTCCTCGAACAGAAGCGCTGCGGCCGCCGCAGCGATGTAGGAGACGGCCATGATGCCCAAAAACCCGATCACCTCGAAGCTCGGCGGCATCAGCGTCGAGGCAGGCGGTCGAGCGCCTTCAGGATGCCG
>QHXY01000035.1:16674-22803 GCA_003223145.1 Acidobacteriota bacterium | reverse complement strand
CGCGGAGGTCAGGATGGCGATTGCCGGAGCCTCGACGCGCCCGCAAGCCGGGTCTCGAGGACGCTGAGGGAACCGGGGGAGGGCGGCGTGCGCGTCTCGGCCCGCAGACCGACCCCCGCCGGCAGCGAGCGCCGCGGGCGGTAGTAGGTGCGGCGGGCTCTGACGCTCACGATCGTCATCTCCGGGTAGCGCAGGGCGCTCAGCTTCCCGCCGTACACGCAGCCGGTGTCGATGTTCACCGTGTTGCGGATCCATTCCGGCTCGGGCACCGGTGTATGCCCGTACACCACCAGCGCCTGCCCGGAGTAGCCGGCGGCCCAGTTCACCCTCACCGGGAGCCCGTACCGATCGCGCTCCCCGGTCGTCTGCCCGTGGATGGCGAACAGGCGGGCCGCTCGCGAATCGCGGCCGATGAATTCGTCTCTGATCCCGGCGTGGGCCACGGCGAGTCGGCCGCGGTCGAGGAGGAGATGGGCGGGCAGCCCGTTCACGAAGGCGCGGAACTGATCGATGAAGCGCCGCCGCGCGTCCAGGCGGAGGGAGCGCAGCTGCCGGATCGACAGCAGGGTGCCGGCGCCGGACGCCCCGGCGCCGTCCTGCACGCATCGCAGGAACTCCAGCTCGTGGTTGCCGGGGACGCAGCGCGCGCTCCCCGCGGCCACCATCCGCATGGCGATACGCGCCGCCTGCACGACCCGCGGCCCGCGGTCCACGAGATCTCCCACGAAGACCGCCCGGCGGCCGGCCGGGTGACGGAAGGCGGCGCGCGGCGACGGTCTGCGGTATCCGAGGCGGTCGAGAAGGCGGACGAGCTCGTCGGCGCAGCCATGGATGTCTCCGATGATGTCGAACGGCCCGACGTCCTCCGGAATCCTGCCCGAGGCTCGGGGAGGACGGCGCGCGGAAGAGCCGATCGCGACCCGGAGGCGGCGCGTGTCGAGGGCGCTGTGGATGACGCGCACGGCCGCAAACCCCTCGGAGCGCAGCCGCGGGAGCGAGTCGCGCAGACGGCGCGCCTGGCGCTCGATCACCGCGCGCCCGACCCGCCGGCTGCGTCTCCGGTCTCCGGCGAGGCACTGCGCGGTCGGCAGGTCCAGGACGATCGCCACGACGGGCAGCGCGTGGCGGGCCGCGATCTCCAGCAGCGACCGGCGGGCCCGGGCGTCGACGCTGGTGGCGTCGAACACGGTCAGGCGTTTTCGCCGTAGTCGGGACTCCGTGATGCGATGTGCGAGGTTGAAGGCGGCGGCGCTGACGCTCTGATCGGCCGGATCGCCGGCGAGCATCCCCCGGCAGGCGTCGGTGCTGACGATCTGCCGGGGGAGGAAGTTGCGCCGGCAGAACGTCGATTTGCCGGACCCCGCCGCTCCCATCATCACCACCAGGGAGGGTGACGGAATCGACAGGACGGTGCGCCGCGGCATGCCGCCTCCGAGAGCGAGGGTCAGTACTCCAGGAGCTCCTTGATCGCCCGGGCGATCTCCTCCACGCCGGGCAGGACGGCCGCTTCGAGATTGGGGGCGAACGGGACGAAGCAGTCCCTGGCTCCGACCCGCCGCACCGGGGCGTCGAGGGACTCGAACGCCTGGTCGGCGATCCGGGCGGCGATCTCGGCCCCCATGCCGGCGAACACCGGCGCCTCGTGCGCCACGATCGCCTTGCCGGTTCTCGACACCGAGAGCAGCACCGCCTCGATGTCCATCGGCACGATGGTCCTGAGATCGATCACCTCCACCGACGGCTCGCCGCCCGCCTCGCCCGCCACCTGGCTCAGGGCCTGCTGGACCATGTGCACGGTCCGGCCCCACGCGACAACCGTCAGGTCGTCCCCCCGCCTCACGGTGCGGGCCTTGCCGAACGGAATGAGGTAATCGGGCCCCGGCTCCGGGGTCTTCGTGTACACCTGCCGGTACAGACCTTTGTGCTCGAAGAACAGGATCGGGTCGTCCATACGGCAGGCGCTCTTGATGAGTCCCTTGGCGTCGGCGGCGTTGCTCGGGTAGGCGAGGTACCAGCCGGGCGTGTGGGCGTAGAGCGTCTCGGGGGTCTGCGAATGGAACGGCCCGCCGCGAATGTAGCCGCCGACCGCCACGCGCACCACCATCGGGCAGGTCCAGGCGGAGGCCGAGCGCCAGCGGAGCGTCGGGATCTCGTTGCGCATCTGCATGTAGCCCGGGAACGAGTAGTCGCCGAACTGAATCTCGACCACCGGCTTGTACCCGCCTATCGCCATGCCCTGCGCCGTTCCGACGATGGTCGCCTCGGCCAGCGGCGAGTTCTCGACCCGTCCCGGGAACTTCTCGGTCAGCCCGCGGGTGACGCCGAACACGCCCCCTTTCGGATCCTGGATGTCCTCGCCCCACATGACGATCTTCGGGTTGCGCTGCATCTCCTCGCTCAGCCCGTGATTGATCGCCTCCACCATGGTGATCGGCTTGTCGGAGAGATGAGCGGGCTCGCCCTCCTCGACCACGACGCGGTCGGGGCTGTAAATGTCGGCGGCGGCGGTCGAGGGGTCGGGGTAAGGGAGCGCGTCGACCCGGCGCGCGACCTCCTCGACCTCGGTCTTGACGCGCGCGCGCCACTCCTCGATCTCCTTGTCGCTGAGCAGCCGCAGCTCGCGGATACGCAGCTCGGTGTGCGCCAGGGGGTCCTTGCGGCGTGCCTCCTCCATGTCCTTCGCATCGCGGTATTTCGTCTGGTCGTCGGACGACGAGTGCGAGTCGATGCGCACCACCATCGCCTCGACGAACAGCGGCCCCTGGCCCCGGCGCACGTCCTCGACCAGCGGGCGCAGCGTGTGGTACATCTCCGTGAAGCGCGTGCCATCCACCCGCACCGACCGCATGCCGAAGCCGCGCGCCACCTCGTCCAGCCGGGAGTGGGTCTGCTGTTCCTGCGGCACGCTGATGGCGTAGCCGTTGTTCTGGATCAGGAACAGGACAGGCAGGCGGTCGTGCTGGGCCTTGTTCAGCGCCTCGAAGAACTCGCCCTCCGAGGTCGAGCCCTCGCCGCCCGAGACGTACACGATGTCGTCGCGGCCGTCAGCCACGATCGCCTTGGCCATGCCGACCGCGATCAGGAACTCCGTGCCGGTGCACGCCGTCGGGGAGACGACCCGCAGCTCGCGCGACGAGAAGTGCTCCGACATGTTGCGCCCGAGCGAGTTCGTGTCGCCTTGGCGCGACAGCATCCCCAGGAAGATCTGGTCAAGCGGCATGCCGAGCCCGACCATCAGCGCCTTCTCCCGGTAATACGGGAAGAACCAGTCCTTGCCCCGCTGCAGGAGCATGGACATGGCGATCTGGACCTTCTCGTGCCCGCGGGCCGAAGCGTAGAAGGAGCACTTGCCGGCGCGCACGAAGATGCGGCACTGCTCCTCGACGAAGTAGGCCCGCAGCATCTTCTCGTAGAGCTTCAGATAGACCTCCGGCTTGACGCCGGGTCCCGCGGCCGCCGGACGCGGGCGCTCCGTGGGCAGCTTTCTGACGGCCATGCATGTCCTCCAGATCGGGATCGCGGTGATCCTACACCTCCAAACTATGGAACGCCAGCCGGCGATGAGGACGCGGGACCCGCGTCTCCGGGACGGCAGAGCCTCGGCGTGCCAGACGGTTGACGCGCCGTCGGCGCCGAAATGTCTCTTTGGTGAAAAGCCCCGCCGGAAGGGCCCTCTGGCTTGCCGCCCGCGGGACCGGTCCTTATATTGCGAGCGGTTCACCGCCCGATGAGCTGGACGTCATTCTCGTGCTGCGGGGGACGCGTGTTCGGCAAGAAAAAGCGCAAACGGAAGAAGGCTCACGCCGGCGAAGCGGTCACGGGAGATGGATCCGCCGATCTCCAATCCGTCTCGACGGAAGACAGCCACGCCGGTCCTCAGGACGACGGAGCGGATCTCCGGAAGCTCGCCCCGGCCGGAGAGCCCGGCTCCCGTATCGGGCGTTACACGATTGTCGAGACCCTCGGCCAGGGAGGAATGGGAAAAGTGTATCTGGCCCGGGACCCGGTGATCAGCCGCAACGTCGCGCTGAAGGTCATCAGCATCCGCCCCGACCTCTCCGAGGAGGAGGCGGGTCAGTACCGCGAGCGGTTCCTGCGCGAGGCCCAGGCCGCCGGAGCGCTCATTCATCCGAACATCGTGGCGGTGCACGACATCGGCCAGGACGCCGCAAGCGGCAGCCCCTACATCGTCATGGAGCACGTGCCCGGCCAGGATCTCAAGAAGGTGATCCTGTCCCGGGCGCCGCTGCCCGCGGCGGAGGCGGTCGGGATCGTCGTGCAGATCGCCGCCGCGCTCGATTACGCGCACAAATGCGGCATCGTGCACCGCGACGTCAAGCCGGCGAACGTCCTGATCACCGAGCAGGGACGCGTCAAGATCACCGATTTCGGGGTGGCGCGCCTGCCGGGTTCGGATCTGACGCGCTCCGACCAGTTCGTCGGCTCGCCGGGGTTCATGTCGCCCGAGCAGCTCAAGGGGTCGCCGGTCGACGGGCGGGCGGACCTGTTCTCTCTCGGTGTCATCTTCTTCCAGCTTCTGACAGGCAAGGCGCCGTTCGAGGGCGAGAGCGTCTCGGAGGTCCTGTACAGAATCTCGTCGCAGCCGTCCGAGCCACCCAGCGAGGCGCAGGCCGACGTCTCGCCCGACTTCGACCCGATTCTCGAGAAGGCGCTCGCCAAGGACCCGGCCGATCGCTACCAGACAGGACAGGAGATGGTCGGCGCCTTGCGGACGGTGACACGCGAGGTCGATGGGACATTTGGGCCGGAGACCACACCGGGACACACCGGAGAGTCCGACGGCGCGGAGGACGGCGCGGCGGGGGCATTCGTTCCTTCTCCCTGGTTCACTCTCAACAGCCAGTGGCGTCTCGGAGCGCTCGTGGCCTTCCTGGTGCTGGCCCTGATCGGAGTCAACTGGACGATCGTCACTCTGTTCCACGGTCCCCTGGGGACATCGCTGCGGGGCGCGGACAATCCGATCGCGCCGGCGACCCCGGGGTCGGCCCATCCCGCGTCCCCGGGCGGCGTGGCGATCGCCGGCGCCACGCTACCGCGGCCGTCTGATCGGGCGGCAGGATGGACCGGCAGCCCCCGCGCCGACCTTCCTCCCGCGGGGCGGGCCGGGCATCGGGCGCCGGCGGTCTGCGCGGTGACCTCCGCCGGCCCGACGGAGATCCGCCGGGTGCTCGCGGCCGCCCGGCGCGGACGCACGGGTGCCGGCGACACCGCGGCCTCGTTGTCCACCGATCGCCCGGCCGGCCGCATCCGGGTCGAGGTGAAGCACCGGATGCGCAGCGGGCGCCTCATCGTCCTGGTCGACGGCAAGACGGTGCTGTCGAAGCCGTTTGAGGCGACCCGGGGCAAGTCGGGAACGGTCACGCACGTGCTCTCCGTCCCCGCAGGCAAGCACGGCGTCGAGGTCCGCCTCATGGCCGACAAAGGCGAGCTCGCCGCGAAATCGAAGATCACAGGGACGGTGGGGCGGAATCAGGTCGCGCTGCTCACCGGCGAGCAGCGCTCGGCATCACGCACGCGTCTCGAACTCGACTGGCACGCCTCCCCATGATGGAGGACATGATGAGCACACCCATGGACCGAAGAGTCGACCCGTCACCGAGGCTCCGCCGCAGCACCGGCGCGTGGCTGATCCGCAAGGAGAAGCCCCTGCCGCCCTCGAAGCCCCCGTCGCGTCCCCCCGCTCCCGGCGGAATCAACGCCCCGGGCGGAGCCACGACGGTCGGCGGGATGATCTGTCCCGGGAACGGCGATTCGCGCCGCCCGGCCACGTCGGCGGTGGAGGGCGGCGCGATCGACGAGACGGCGCTCGAGAGCCCCGCCCAACGTGTGCTGCGCAAGCCGTCCGCCCTTGGCGGGAAATCGATCCACCTGACGGTGATCGAGGGGGACCTGAAAGGCCGCTCGTTCGACATCACCGGCATCGGCAGCTACACCATCGGCCGGAGGGAGTGCGACATCGTCCTGGAGGACGAGAAGGTGTCGCGCAAGCACGCCTCGATCCTGATCATCCAGCAGGGAAAGCACGCCGTACAGGATCTCGCCAGCAGGAACGGCACCTTCGTCAACGGCGTCCGCCTGACGCGGCGTGATCTGCGCCACAACGACCTG
>QHXY01000035.1:0-16636 GCA_003223145.1 Acidobacteriota bacterium | reverse complement strand
GCATGCGGTTCGCGGTGGCCGCGGTTGACCCGGCACCTGCCGTCCTGTAGCCTTGCCTCTTTGGCCACGACGAATCGGGAGAACCGGCTGGCACACGAGACCAGTCCGTATCTCAAGCAGCACGCCCGCAATCCGGTCGACTGGTACCCCTGGTCCGAAGAGGCCCTCGAGCGCGCCCGGGCCGAGGACAAGCCGATCTTTCTGTCGATCGGCTACTCCTCGTGCCACTGGTGCCACGTGATGGAGCGCGAGTCATTCGAGAGCGAGGAGATCGCCGCCGTCATGAACGAGCGCTTCGTGAACATCAAGGTCGATCGCGAGGAGCGGCCGGACCTCGACGAGGTCTACATGGCCGCCACGCAGATGCTGACGGGGCAGGGCGGCTGGCCGAACTCGCTGTTCCTGACACCCGATCGGAAGCCATTCCTGGCGGGGACCTATTTCCCTCCCGCGGCGCGTCACGGGCGCCCCGGGTTCGCCGACGTGCTGGTGGCGGCGTCGGACGCGTACCGCTCCCGCAGGGACGACGTGACGCGCATGGCGGGCGAGGTCGCGGCGCAGATCGCCCGCCTGTCGGAGATGACCCTCTCCCCCCGGCTCCCGACCGCGTCGATCCTGAACCGGGCGTTCGGCGAGCTGGCGGGTCGCTTCGACAACCAGCAGGGGGGATTCGGCGGGGCACCCAAGTTCCCGCACAGCATGGACGTGTCGTTCCTGCTGCGCTACCACAGGCGGACCGGCAACCCGGAGGCGCTGCGCATGGCGGTCCTGAGCCTGGACAAGATGGCGCGCGGCGGCATCCACGATCACCTCGGCGGTGGGTTCCACCGCTACGCGGTGGACGCGATGTGGATGGTGCCGCATTTCGAAAAGATGCTCTACGACAACGCCCTACTGGCGCGCGTCTACCTCGAGGCCGCCCAGGCCACCGGGCGGCTGGCGGTATCGCCGTCGCTGCCGGAGGGCGGCGCGGCGTCCGCCATCGTCTTCAGGGGCGTGGCGCGCGACGTCTTCGAGTGGGTGCTGCGCGAGATGACTTCCCCGGAGGGCGGGTTCTATTCGGCCCTCGACGCCGACAGCGAGGGCGAGGAGGGGACGTACTACGTCTGGACGCCGAAAGAGATCACCGAGGTCCTCGGGTCGCAGGAGGCCGGGCTGTTCAGCAACGTGCACGGTGTCGCGCCGGGAGGGAACTTCGAGAACGGCCGGAGCGTCCTGCACCTCGAGAAGACGACGGCTCAGATCGCCGCCGAACTGCGCACGGATGAAGGTGAGCTGCGTCTGCGGATGGCCTCCGCCCGGGCGCGGCTGTTGAGGGCCCGCGAGCGCCGCGTGCGTCCGGGCCGCGACGACAAGATCCTGGCGGACTGTAACGGCCTGATGATCTCGGCGCTGGCATACGGCGGGCGCGTCCTGGACGAGACCCGCTATGTTCAGGCAGCGGAGCGTGCCGCTCGCCTGGTCCTCGGGAAGATGGCCCGCGACGGCCGGCTGCTGCACTCTTACATGGACGGCCAGGCGCGCCATCCGGCGTACCTGACCGACTACGCCTTTCTGGTCGCGGCGTTCCTCGATCTGTACGAGGCCACCTTCGACCCCGCCTGGGTCTCGGAGGCGCGCGCCCTGGCGGGGAAGATGATCGATCTGTTCGGGGGGGAACGGGCCGGCGGGTTCTACTTCACGGCGCGCGACCACGAGCCTCTGATCGCCCGCACGCGCGAAGGGAACGACGGCGCGCTTCCCGCCGGCGCCTCGGTCGCAGCGCTCGCGCTGCCGCGGCTGGCCGCGCTGATGGGCGACGACTCGCTCCGCGACGCGGGCGGAGAGATTCTGCGTCTCTACCGCGAGCGCATCGAGCGCATCCCGTCGGCGTTCGGCATGATGCTGTGCGCCCTCGATCAGCACCTCGATGGTGTCCGGCAGATCGTCCTCGCCGGGCGCCGCGACGACCCGGCGCTGCGCCCCTTCCTGCAGGCGCTGCGTGACTCCTATGAGCCCAACACCGTGCTCGCCCTCGCCGATCCCGGCGCCGCGGACGCCGGGCGGCTTCTGCCTCTGGTTTCCGGTAAGACCCCCGTCGGCGGGCGTCCCGCCGCCTACGTATGCGAAAACGGTGCGTGCCGGGCGCCCGTCCTCTCCCCCGGGGACCTGCTGGGGTCCGAGACCCATTAGGGTCTTCACCCTAATGCCCTTCAGGGGCCTTGACAGCGCGTCGGTGGACACCTAGAGTCTTCTCATTGTTACTGGTGTCCCTTTCCAGTGGCGTTGGACGGTCCGTGGCCGGGAAGGGCTGGCCCGCAGGGTCAGGGCCTTGCTTTGCAAGTCAGGCTTGCAATCGGACTGTCCTCTTGGCAACGGGTCAATGAGGGGAATGGTATGGCTCGCGGCACAATCGCGAAGGTGGTTCGTGACCGGGGCTTCGGGTTCATCCGGGGCAACGACGGGAAAGAAGTGTTCTTCCATCGCTCGGGCCTCATCGGGATGAACTTCGACGATCTCGAGCAGGGCACAGTGGTCGATTTCGAGGTCGAGAAGGGCCCGAAGGGTCTTCGCGCCGCGAACGTGCGCAGCGCCTCCGGGAGCGCCTCGTCCGCGACCGGATAGCGACCGGGCCGGGAGGCGGCCCGGATCACGGAGTTCGAAGCCAGCCGCCGTCCCCGCCGGGCTCATGACCGCAGCCGATGCGCGCGGTGAGGTACACTTCAGCGCTCTGTGAGGTGGCGCGTATAGTCCCTGTACGTCGCGTGCTCCCGCGTCACGCGTGTCAGATTGAACCCCCCCAGGGTGATCCGGTAGACGGCGTAGCGAACCGGGCCGCCACGTTGTCCCCTGTCATAGACCGGCCCTGTGTCGAACAGAATCGTGCCCGCGTCGAGAACAACCGGCTCCGACGCGCCGAACGGCAGCGTGATGGAATCGGTGATCTGACGCAGACCGGCGCGCGCCCCGTTCCGTCCCATGAGGTACAGGTGGGCGACCCCGCCCGCCGGAGCGCGCCGGAACACGATGGAGCCGTCCGGGAGAAACGCCGGCGCGCCGTCGGATGCCTCGCCGCTCGCAGCGGTGCCCGACGGACGCCGCGGATCGACATCGGACAGGCAGACGGCGCCCGCCTCCGGGTCGGGGGCATCGATGTCTGAAATCAGGTAGATGCGGTCCGCTCCCGAGCGATTCGACACGAAGACGATCGAACGGCCGTCGCCCGAGGCCGACGGCGCCCCTTCGTCCGCCGGATGGTGCGTCAGACGCGTCGCCCCGGTGCCGTCGAGCCTCAGCGCGTAGAGATCGCGCGGCGCGCCGGGGGGCGCTCCCGGCTCGCTGCGGGCGAACACGATCCGGTCGCGCCCGAGGGGCGCGGGCGCGGAGGCGGCGGCGGGGCGATCGGGCGGGTCGGAGGTGACGCGGGTGGCGCCGCCGTCGGCCGCGGCGACGTAGATCTCCGGGCTTCCGTCGCGATCGGACACGAACACGACCCGGCCGTCCGGGAGGCGCGCCGGCATGGTGTCGCTGTAGCCAGGATCCGCGGCATTGCGGCTGCCGACCAGACGCGCCCCTCCGCCTTCGGCCTCCTCGTAAATGCGCAGCGCCCCGCCACGATCGGAGACCATCAGGATCGGAGCTTCAGGCGCGGGGGCCGCCGGCCCGCCGGCGCACGCCGGCAGGACCAGGAGGAGAAGCAGCAGCAGGATCACTCTGGCAGGACCAGTCGGCGCAGGGCGCTCATCGGGATGGCCCCGTACGACAGCACCTCGTCGTGATAGGCGCGCAGGTCGAAGCCGGCCCCGCCCCGCGCCTCCGCGTCGTTCCGCAGACGGCGCCACGCCTGCCAGCCGACGAAATACGTCGGCAATTGCGTCGATGACAACTTGGCGCGGCGCAGCTTCCCCTCCGCCTCCGGCCTCTCCTGGAACGTGTCCTTGATCATCAGGTCCAGGGCCTGCTGATCGGTCATGCCCAGCACGTGCAGGCGAACGTCGAGGATGGCGTTCGCCAGCACCCGCAGCTCCTCCTTCCGGAACATCAGCGTCATCTTCGGCTCGCCGCCGTCGTGGAAGCCGCGCTCCAGCATCACCTGTTCGGCGTACTGCGCCCATCCCTCGATGTAGGCGTTGTTCCCGTACGCGCTGCGCAGGACCCGGCGCCATTCCGGCTGCACGCGGTTGGCGTACTCGAGCTGCGTGTAGTGACCCGGCAGCGCCTCGTGCATCGACAGCAGATACAGCTTGTGGCGGTTGTACTCGCGCAACTTCGCGTCGGCCTTCTCGTCGGGCCAGTCTCCGGGGATCGACGTCACGTAATAGAGCGACTTGAGCGAAGGTTCCAGCGGCGGCGCGGCGTTCAGCCCCGCGACGCTGTAGATGCCGCGCAGGAACGGCGGCGTCTCGATGATCGCCAGGTTGTCGTGCCGGGTCATCGAGACGATCGCCCGCGATTCCAGGAACGCCGAGATCTCCTGGACGTCCGTCTCGATCGTCTGGAACAGCCGGTCGCGCGCCGGGTGGTCGCGGCCGATCCGATCGAGCGTCTCGCGGACGATGGTGTTCGTGCGGGTCTACGGGTCCTGCATCGTGCGGTGGCCCGCGTGCGCCGGAAACCACTCATCGTGCAGGGGCGTCGCCACTGCCAGCATCTCGGCGCGCACGCGGGCGAGCGACGTCTCGGCTTCTTTCAGGACATCCATGGGGTCCAGGTCGTCCTGGAAATAGGCGCGGAACTTCTCGCGGTACAGCTCGCCCCCCAGACGCCAGTCCCCGCTCGAGCGCGTCTTGAGGTCGCCCGAAAGGAAGCGCGACAGCCGGTCGATTGCCCGGAGGGCGGGGCCGCGCGCCGCCAGGTAGCGTGATTCCAGATCGGATCCTTTCGGGAACAGCGCCGGGAGCGCGTTCTCGATCACGTCCCGGTTGCCGTCGTTCTCCTCGATCGCCACCTCGGTATAGATGGGGGCGCTGGTCTTGAGCGCCGCGATCGCCTGGTCGACCAACGCCGTGGTCTTCTCCAGACGCGCGATGACTCCGGAACCGCGCTCGGCCGCGGGAGCGTACTCGAACACCACCGGGAAGAAGAGCGCGGTGCCGATCGACTCGACCGCCGCCGTCGGGTTCGTCTCGATCGACCGGACCCGCTCCAGATCGATCAGAGCGAGGCGGCATTGCGCCGCCATGATGTCGCGATCGATCCGCTCCTGCTCCGTCAAGGACGCCGCAGGAAAGTCCCGGTCGAGCGACTCGAGGGCCGTGTGGAAGAATCGGACCTTGCGAGCCGTCCCCTCGGGCGAGAGGTCGTCCAGCTCGGCGTCGAGATCGACCTCGGCGAACGCGGCGAAGCGTGCGCTCTTCGCCGGCGGAGCGGGCCCGCCGTCGCGGGGCGCCGCCCTGCGCGCGCAGGCCACCGCCAGGCCGGCGGCGCACAGGGCGAGGACGAGTGCCGGGTGCGCGGGCCGGCGCGGCAAGCGCCACGCGAACGCCATCGAGGACCTCCGCACGAGGAGGCCTATCTTACCCGAGACGCCGTTGACGGCGTCATCCCGCGCCGCTAGGATGGAGAACGCGGGGCACCGCGGAGGCCGGGAGGACATGACCGACGAGGAACGGATCGAGCGCGCAGTGGATCTTCTCAAGCGGGCGTACGAGCGGCAGAGGTCCGGGCAGCTCGAGGACGCCATTCGCCTCTACAAGGCCTCGATCGACGAGTACGCGACCGCCGAGGCCCACACCTTCCTCGGCTGGACGTACAGCTTCCAAGGGCGCTACGAGGAGGCCATCGAGCAGTGCAAGATCGCCATCACGGTCGATCCGAACTTCGGGAACCCCTACAACGACATCGGCTCCTATCTGATCCACCTGGGCCGCATCGACCAGGCGATCCCGTGGCTGGAGCAGGCGAAGAAGGCGCCGCGGTACGAACCGCGTCATTTCCCCTATCTCAACCTCTACCGGGCGTACGTGAAGATGGGACAGATGGACAAGGCGCAGCGCGAGCTGCAGCAGGCCCTGTTCATCCAGCAGACGCTCGGGCAGCAGTTCGGCGTCGTCGAGGAGGAGACCGGCGGCGGGAGCGTCAATTGAGGCCGGACCGCGCCTTCACCCGTCACGGAAACACCCCCAGCTCCATGTAGCTGCGCGCCACCTTCTGGATGGCCACTGCGAACGCGGCGGTGCGCAGGTCGGCCAGGCGCGGATCCTTGTCGAGCGCCTCGCGGATCTCGCGGTAGGCGTTCTGCATCGTCCCTTCCAGCCCCGAGTTCACCAGATCCACCTCATCCGCCCCTTTCAGCAGCTCGCGGCGCTGCCGGTCGGGGACGACCTTGCCGGTGACCTGCTCGAACGTCGCGACCAACCTGTCGCGGTAGATCTCGTCCAGCCGTTTCTCCATCCGGCCGTAGCGGATGTGGGACAGGTTCTTGGTCCACTCGAAATAGGAGACGGTGACGCCGCCGGCGTTCAGGAAGATGTCGGGGATCACCATGACGCCGCGCTGGTTCAGCTTCTCGTCGGCGCCCAGCGTCGTGGGGCCGTTGGCCGCCTCGGCAATCATCCTGGTCCTGATGCGGTCGACGTTGTCGAGGGCGATCTGGTTCTCCAGGGCCGCGGGGATCAGGATGTCGCATTCGATCTCCAGGACGTCGCGCGGACCCGGCAGCTCTTTCGCGCCGGGGAATCCCGCCAGGGATCCGGTCTTGTCGCGGTAGTCCGACAGCTGCGCCACGTTCAGACCGTCGGGGTTGTAGGCGCCTCCGTTCACGTCGCCGATGGCGATCACGCGGCAGCCGTCCTCCTCGGACAGGAACCGGGACACGTGGTAGCCGACGTTGCCGAATCCCTGGACCGCGACGCGCTTCCCCTCGAGGCTTCACCCTGGGTGACCGGCTTGCCCGTGACGCAGGCGAGCGAGTCCACCTGGTTCGGCGTCAGAGCCTCGTAGGTGTCCGCCATCCAGGCCATCTCCTGCTCGCCGGTCCCCAGGTCCGGCGCCGGCACGTTGATCCCCGGACCGATGAAGTTCTTGCGCACCAGCTCCGCGGTGTAGCGGCGCGTGACGTGCTCCACCTGCTCGCGCGTGTACTTCTTCGGGTCGAAGCAGATCCCGCCTTTTGATCCGCCGAACGGCACGTCGACGATGGCGCACTTGTAGGTCATCAGGGCCGCCAGCGCCATGACCTCTTCCTGGGTCACCATTTCGCTGTAGCGGATCCCCCCCTTGGTCGGCTTGCGGTGCTGCGAGTGCTCGGCGCGCCAGCCCTGGAAGATCTCGTAGCGGTCGCCGATGCGCACGGGGAACTGCGTGTAGTAGACCGCGTTGCAGGCCTTGATCTGATCCAGGAGCCCCTTCGGCGTGTCCAGCGTCGCCGCCGCCTTGTCGAACTGGCGGCTGACGATGTTCCACAGGTTCAGATCCTCGCCACCGGCCCTGCGACGGTTCTCCATCAATCGCCTCCTCGTCCTGCTTCGCGTGCGGCGTATCCTTGCACAGGCGCCTGGTCGGGCTCAAGGCGCGGCACGCGCATATATATATAATAATGATGTGTCCGCCCTCCGCGGGCCCATAGCTCAGCCTGGTAAGAGCAGCTGACTCATAATCAGTTGGTCCCTGGTTCGAATCCAGGTGGGCCCACTGCGGGACCTCCTGCGGCGCACGACCCGCCGGGGCGGCCCGATCCGCCATCCGGGGGAGACCCGACGTGAACGACATCGGCTGCCGGTCCGAGGTCGCTCCGCTGCGCCGCCTGCTGCTGAAGCGTCCCGCGGACGCCTTCGTGGACGAACGACGGATCGAGGCGCAGTGGCGCGACTTGCGGTTCACCGGCCGTCCCGACCTCGGCCGGGCGGCGCAGGAGCACGAGCGGTTCGCCGGGCTGCTGCAGGGGTCCGGGACCGAGATCCTGTTCCTGCCGCGCGACGACGCGACCGGACTCGATTCGATCTATGTGCGCGATGCGCTCCTCATCTCGGGTCGCGGAGCCATCCTGTGCGGCATGGGAAAGCCCCAGCGTCGCGGCGAGCCGCAGGCGGCCGCGCGCTTCTTCGAGAAGTCCGGCATCCCGATCGCCGGGCAGATCGAGGGCGACGGCCGCCTGGAGGGCGGTGACGTGGTCTTCCTGGACGAGCGGACCGTCGCGGTCGGCCAGGGCTACCGGACGAACGCCGAGGGGATCCGCCAGCTCCGGCAGATCCTGTCCGACAGCGTGGACGAAGTCATCGCCGTGCCGCTGCCGCACTGGAAGGGGCCCGACGACGTGTTCCACCTGATGTCGCTCCTGAGCCCGATCGACGTCGACCTCGCCCTGGCCTACTCGCGTCTGCTGCCGGTGCCGTTCCGCGAGCGCCTGCTGGCACGCGGCATCGAGCTTCTCGAGGTCCCCGAAGAGGAGTTCGCGACGATGGGGTGCAACGTCCTGGCGGTCGCCCCGGGTCGCTGCGTCATGCTGAGCGGCAATCCGCGGACCGCTCGTCTTCTGCAGGGCGCGGGATGCGAGGTCCGGACCTACGAGGGGAGGGAGATCTCGCTCAAGGGTTCCGGCGGTCCAGCTGCTTCGTCTTCCAGTCCTTGAGGATCTGCCGGGCGGCGTTGTACCCGGGTGCGCCGGTGACGCCGCCACCGGGGTGAGTGCCGGCGCCGCACAGGTAGAGACCGCGCACCGGCGTGCGGTAGCGCGCCCAGCCCGGAACGGGGCGGCCGAGAAAGAGCTGGCCCAGGTTCAGGTCGCCGTGGAAGATGTTCCCCTCGGTGAGCCCGAAGCGTGTCTCCAGGTCGACCGGAGACAGGATGTCGCGCGCCACGACCGACCTCTTGAAGTTGGGCGCGACCTCGTCGATGACGTCGGTGACCCGGTCGGCGAGCTTCTCGCGTTCGACGCTCCAGTCCCCGTCCCGGAGATGATACGGAGCGTACTGCACGAAGGCGGTCAGGACCGCGCGGCCGGGCGGGGCGAGGGTCGGGTCGACGTGCGTGGGGACGACACAGTCGACGTACGGCTGGGACGCGGCCCGGCCGTGCTTGGCCTCGTCCCAGGCGCGCTCGTGGTACTCGATGCCGTGACAGACGGTGAAGTCGGACTTCCCCGCGGGGGAGAGATCCCGCCCCGCCGGCCACTGCGCGAGGACCGGGGGCTCGGACAGCGCGTAATTGATCTTGGCTCCAGCATGGCGAGGAAGGTGCGCTTGGGGTCGGCGTTGCTGGCCACGGCGCGCGCCCGGATCGCCTCGCCCGAGCCGAGGGCCACGCCGACCGCCCGGCCGTTCTCGACCAGGATCCTGGTGACCTCCGCACGCGTCCGGATGATCGCCCCGCGCGCCCGGGCCGCGCCCGCCAGCGCCTCGGAGATCGTGCCCATGCCGCCGTGCACGTGTCCCATGTACCCCTGGGACAGCTCGTCGCCGCCCGACATGCTGTGGAACATGAGACCGGATGCCGAGCAGGGGGTCATCGGCCCGTTGTGGGCGCCGAGGACGTTGGAGCAACCGATCAGGTTCTTCACCTCGGCCGACTCGAATCGCGCGTCCACCAGATCCATGACGCTGGCCGTCAGGAAGAGCATCAACCGTCCGGCGTCCTCGTCGTTCAACCGACGCATCCGCAGGCCGATGCGGGCCAGATCCTTGAGCGACGCCAGGCCCCCCTCAAGGGCGGGAGGCGGCTCCATGAAGAACGGCTCGAGGTGGGCCGCCAGCCTCTTGATCTCGGCATCGAACTCGAGGAAGGCGCGCGCGTCACGCGACGAGATCGCTTCGATCCCCGCCGCAGTCCTGCGCGCGTCCTGGTACATGAACAGCGGCCGGCCGGTGCGGCTGGGAACGAACAGGAGGGGGTCGCACGGCGTCATCTTGAGGCCGTACTGGCCGAGCCCCAGCTCGCGGATCACCTCGGGGCGCATCATGCTGGCGATGTAGGCGGCGGTGGAGGCGCGGAACCCCGGCGCGATGCCCTCGGTGACGCAGGCGCCGCCGACCAGGTCGCGCCGCTCCAGGACGCAGACCTTCAACCCGGCGCGCGCCAGGAAGCCTGCGGTCACCAGGCCATTGTGCCCGCCGCCGATGACGACGACGTCGCAGGCCGTCATGCCATGATCGGGTCGTCTTTGTAGAGCGACCGGAGGAGCCGTCCCGCGGCGAAGCGCTCGTACGACAGGGGCGTGATGTCGAGGCTGGGCCGGCCGTCCAGGATGAGCTCGGCGATCAGGCGACCGGTCACCGGGGCCTCCTTGAAACCGTGTCCCGAGAATCCGTAGCACAGGATCATCCCTTCGAGACCCGGCGCCGTGCCCAGGACGGGATGAAAGTCGGGTGTGCCCTCGAGAAGGCCGGCCCAGCCGCCCCGCGGCGTGCCGTCGGCCAGGCGCGGCATCGCCCGCGCGAGGCGCATCGACACGTCCTCGATGTAGCGATCGGACGGTTGCGTCGGGTAGCCGTCGGCGTCGAGCGCGCCCTTGAAATAGGAGCTGCCCTCTGCGACGACGGTGTGGCCGGTACCCTCCGGCCGGAAGGACAGCCCGTTGACGAAGTCATACACGCTCGGCGTGTCGATCGGGTAGGTGTCGGGCGCCTGCACGCGGATGACCGCCTCTTCGATCAGCTCGAGCTTGAGCGGCAGCTCCAGCCCGACCATGCGTCCCACCCGGTCGGCCCATGGCCCGGCCGCGTTCACCACCGTGCGGGTGGCGATGCGCTCCGTGGGGGTGATGACGCCGGCCACGTGACCGTGGTCCGTCTCGATCCCTGTCGCCGGGGTGTTCTGCAGGATCGTCGCGCCCCCTTCCCGGGCGCGCCTGGCGAAGGCGACGGTCGAGCCGTAGCCGTCGCCGTAGCCGGCGTTCTCCTCGAACGCGAACGCCACCGCCCCTTCGGTGTTCAGCCCCGGCACCCGCCGGCGTGCCTCCTCCGCGTCGACCAGACCCGTCGGGACACCGTGTCTTTGGCCCAGCGCCACGTTGTGGTGCAGCGCCTCCCGGTCCTTCTCGGTCACCATGTAGACCAGCCCGCACTGCACCCAGCCGGAGTGCCCGCCGACCACCTCGTCGAACGTGGTACGGCCGCTGCAGCCGCTGGCCAGCGTCTCCTTCTCCACGATCACGACGTGTCTGTGGCCGCGCTGCGTCAGGTGATAGGCGATCGACGCCCCCTGGATGCCGCCGCCGATGATCACCACGTCCGCCGTGCGAGACATGCCGCGAACCGCCTTCTGCTGAAGGCCTGCCGGTCAGCCCGGCGCCGATTCTTGAGGCCGGGAGAATATCATTGCGTTTTGCAATGTCAATCACGGTTTCAATATGTGGCCCTCGGAGCGGGCGACGCAGGCCGCCGCCGTGACATCCCCGGTGACGTTCAGGACCGTGCGGCACATGTCCAGCAGGCGCTCGATGCCCACGATCATGCCGATGGCCCTGTAGGGTACGCCGATGGTGACCAGGAGAGCGGTCACCAGGGGCAGCGATCCCCCCGGCACGCCGGCGGTGCCGATCCCCGACAGGATCGACAGGAGCACGACCGTCACCTGCCCACCGATCGTCAGGTGGACTCCGAAGAACTCCGCCAGGAAGAGGACGGTGATCCCCTCGTAGAGCGCGGTGCCGTTCTGGTTCAGCGTCGAGCCGAGCGTCAGGACGAAGCCGCCGATGGAGCGCGGGATCCCGAGCTCGTTCTCGGCGACACGCAGGGTCACCGGCAGCGTGGCGTTGCCCGAGGAGGTGGAGAACGCGGTGATCATCACCTCGCGGAGGCGCGAGAAGAACAGCCGCGGGGAGTAGCGCACGTAGTATTTCAGGAGCAGCGAGTAGGTCACGTACTGGTGCAGCGCCAGGCCCAGCAGCACGGTGACGACGTACAGGAACAAGGCCTTGAGCGCATCGAGCCCGGCGGTCGCCGTCACGGAGAACAGGAGAGCCGCGACGCCGTACGGCGCCTGGCGCATCGCCAGGCCGATCACCTTGAGAACGACTTCGTACACCGACTGCAACCAGAGCAGGAGCGGCTCGGCCGCCCGCCGCTCGATCATCGTCACGGCGACGCCGATCACCAGGGCGAAGACCATCACCGCGATCATCTCGCCCTCCAGGGCCCCGGTCATCGCCTTCACCGGGTTCTCCGGGATCAGATCGACCAGGATCTGCAGCCCGGTCTTCGGGGGAGGCGGCTCCTTGACCACTCCGGAGTAGCGACCCATCACCTCGAGCAGCTTGGTGCGCGAAGACTCCGAGAGCCCCGCTCCCGGACGGATGATGTTGGCAAGCGTGACGCCGATGAGAACCGACACGCTGCTCAGGGCCAGGGTGAGCGCCAGGGTCTTCAGGCCCACCCGCCCCAGGCGGCGCGGGTCACCGAGCTCGGCGACCCCCAGGATGATCGCCGACACCACGAGCGGGATGACGACCATGAAGATGAGACGCAGGAAGATCTGGCCCGCGGGGATGGTGACGTTGCTGACGAGAGCGCGCAGGCGATCGTCGTCGCCGAGCGCCAGATTGGCGGTGACGCCGAGGAATCCACCGATGAACAGACCCAGGAAGATTTTGGTGTGCTGGGACCAGCGACGCCGGGGCGTCACGCCCGGACCGGCGTTCGTGTCGTTCACGCGGCTCTCCTCGTCGGGGCCCTTCGCGCAGAGCGGGATGGTAACACGCGCGTGATATAATCTACCCCCTTCGGACAGGCTCCATTCCCTGGGGATTCCCGTGAAGCCGTTTCCAGCCAACCCCGACTTTCCCGCCGCCACGAGAGAGCGGCCCGACGGATCGCCCGGCGGGGACCGGCTCCTGGCACGCCGCCGGGACCCCGGGGTGCTTCCGCGAGGAAGCACCTCTTTTTTTGTGCCCGGGAAGAGGCCCGCGCCATGAACGACGATATGCGCCGGCTCGTGCGCGTGCAGGAGATCATGGTGGTGATCGACGCGCTTCAGGAGAAGATCGCCTCGAACCCCGCCGAGGTGGCCCGTCTGGAAAAGGACCTGCTGGCCGCGCAGAAGGATGCCGATGCCGACCGCGCGCGCGTCAGCGAGCTCAGCAAGGATCGCCGCCGGCTGGAGATGGATCTGATGGGAATCGAATCGAAGATCTCCAAGTACCAGTCGCAGCTTCTGGAAGTGAAGACGAACAAGGAGTACCAGGCGATGCTGCACGAGATCGAAACCTGCAAGACCGAGCGCGCGGCCCTGGACGAGAAGATCCTCCTGGAGATGGAGGAGAGCGAGAAGCGCAGCGCGGCCCTGCGCTCGATGGAGGAGATGCTCGAACGCAAGCGGCGCGAGACCTCGCAGGGAAAAACGCGACTGGACGCCGAGGCGCAGGATCTCATGCGGCAGGTCGGGGCGCTCGAGAGCGAGCGCACGGAGATCATGGCGGGCATCGCCCCGGCGTACCTCCAGCCGTTCATCAAGGTGGCGCGCCAGCGCAAAGGACTCGCGCTCGTGGCGGTCCGGGACGAGCGCTGCGGCGGCTGCCACGTGCGCGTGATGCCGAAGCTGATCCAGCAGGTGCGCCGGGCAACGGGCCTCATCGCCTGCGACTCCTGCAAGCGTTTCCTGTACGTACCGGACGAGCCGTCCCGGGCGGCGGGGGCGGGCGCCGAGTCGCCGGCCCAGTGAACCGCCGTCCGTCCGAAAAACCGCCCGCGGCGAAGCACGCCGGCGCCCGCCCGTCACCAAAGAAGACGCGCAAGGGCGCGGAACGGCGCGGCGCCGCCCTGGTCGCCCATATCGACGGGGGGGCGCGCGGCAACCCCGGACCCGCGGGATACGGCGTCAGCGTCGAGGACGGGGACGGCCGGAAGGTGGCGGAGCTCTACGGTTACCTCGGCACCGCCACCAACAACACCGCCGAGTACGCGGCTCTCCTGGCGCTCCTCGAGTACGCGCGGAAGGCCGGGGCCGGCTCGCTGCGGGTTCTCTCGGACTCGGAGCTCCTGGTCCGCCAGATCCGCGGCGAGTACCGGGTCAGGCACCCCGGGCTGCAGATCCTGCACGGTGCGGCGCGCCGGCTGATCGCCACCCTGCCGTCGGTGGTCCTCGAGCACGTGCCCCGAGAGCAGAACGTCGCGGCCGACGCGCTGGCGAACCGCGCCATGGACCTGCGGGAAAGCTCGGGCCCGCTCCCGGAGGTGCTGCGCAACGGCGCGGGGCTGGATGCCCGGCGCTGTGGTTTGACAGGAGCGCGCTCCTCACTATATTTGTTGCCTATGCCGGCGGGCGCGATCGCGAGTCAGGTTCAGCGGGTGCGGGAGCGGATCGCGGCGGCGGCCCGCCGAGCCGGTCGCGATCCGGACAGCATCGTCCTGGTCGGCGTCAGCAAGACCGCGCCGCCCGACCGGATCCTGGAGGCGGTGCAGGCCGGTCTGACCGATCTGGGGGAGAACCGGGTCCAGGAGGCGCGCGACAAGGCCGCGCTGCTCCCGGACACGATTCGCTGGCACCTGGTCGGGCATCTTCAGTCGAACAAGGCGGGCCACGCGGCGCGGCTGTTCGCGGCGATCCACTCGATCGATTCGCAGGAGATCCTGGCGCGGCTCGACCAGGCGGCGGAGAAGACGGGACGCGTGATCGAGGGGCTCGTCCAAGTGGATCTGGCGGGTGAGGCGGGCAAGTCCGGGATGACGACCGACGGCCTCGATGCCCTGCTGGAGGCCGCAGCGTCCTGCCGGAGCGTGAGGGTGAGCGGGCTGATGATCCTGCCTCCTTACGATCCCGACCCGGAGAAGAGCCGGCCGCATTTCCGGCGTCTGCGGCAGCTGCTCGAGCAGGCGCGGAAGCGGCACCCGTCCCTGGATCTCCGGCAGCTGTCCATGGGGATGACGGAGGACTTCGAAGTAGCGGTCGAGGAAGGGGCGACGCTGGTCCGCGTGGGCCGCGCCCTGTTTGGAGAAAGGAGACGTGAATGAAGATTACGCCGATCGACATCAACAGCCACCGCTTCGCGAAGAGAATGCGGGGCTTCGATCCGGAGGAGGTGCGCTCGTTCCTCAACCTGGTCTCGGGCGAGTTCGAGCGCCTGGTGATCGAGAACAACGCGCTCAAGGAGGAGCTGGCCCAGATCAAGGCGGGTCTCTCCGATTACAAGGAGCGCGAGAGGATCCTGAAGGAGACCCTCCTCACCGCCCAGAAGCTGGCCCAGGACATCAAGGAAGAGGCGCGCCGGGAGGGCCAGCTGGTGATCAAGGAGGCGGAGCTCAAGGGGTCGCAGCTCCTGGACCAGGCGGCGCGCAAGGCGGGCCAGATCGAGGGGATGATCCAGAACCTGCGTGTCGAGCGCGACTCGTTCGAGGCGCGCGTCCGCTCCGCCGTCGAGCAGCACCTGAGACTGCTGGACATGCACCGGAAGGAGGAGGACGTGGAGGACCGGCTGCGTTTCATGAAGAAGCCGACGGCAGGGGAGTCGGCCTGAGCCGCGGCGCCGTCCGCCACGCTCCCCGCTCATGATCGACGCCGACCTGGCGATCGTCGACGCCTCCGAGCTCGTCACCGTGCGTGGCGAGGCGCCCCGCCGCGGCGCGGCGCTGGCCGACCTGGGCGTCATCGAGCACGGCTGCCTGGCGGCGCGCGACGGACGGATCGTCTTCGTCGGCGACGAGCGCGACTACCGGCGCGAGGTCCACCTCGGCCGCAGCGGCGTGGAGATCGACGCCACCGGCCGTACCGTCCTGCCGGGGTTCGTCGATCCCCACACCCACCTGCCGTTCGCCGGCTCGCGGGAGCACGAGCTCGAGCGGGCCCTGCGTGGCGCGAGCTACGAGGAGATCGCGGCGGGCGGCGGCGGCATCCAGTCCACGGTCGAGGCGACCCGCGCCGCCAGCTACGATGCGCTGGTCGAGCTGGGCAAGACCCGTCTGAACCGGATGCTGCTGCACGGCACCACGACCGCCGAGGCCAAGAGCGGATACGGCCTGACTCTCGACGACGAGCTGAAGCAGCTGCGCGTCGTGCAGGCGCTCGACTCGATCCACCCGATCGACCTGGTCCCCACGTTCCTGGGGGCGCACGTCGTGCCGAAGGAGAGACGGAACGACCGGGAAGGATACGTGCGCGAGATCATCGAGAGGATGATCCCCGAGGTGGCGGGCCAGCGTCTGGCGCGCTTCTGCGACGTGTTCGTGGACGGGATCGCCTTCGCGCCGGAGGAGGCGGAGCGTGTCCTGAAGGCGGCTGCGGAGCACGGGCTCGGGCTGCGGGTGCATGCCGATCAATTGAGCGACTGCGGCGGGGCGGTTCTCGCGGCCCGCCTCCGGGCCGCGTCGGCCGATCATCTGGAGCGCTCGGGCGAGGAGGGGATGCGCGCCCTGGCCCGTTCGGGCACGACCGCCGTCCTGCTGCCCGGCGCGTCGTTCTTCACGCGCCGCGGCGCCCCCGGGCTCGCGCGTCGGCTCGTCGACGCGCAGGTCCCGGTCGCCCTCGCGACCGATTTCAACCCGGGTACCTGCCCGACGGAGGCGATGCCTGCCATCCTGGCGCTGGCCTGCTTCGAGGGGGGGCTGTCGCCAGCCGAAGCGATCGGTGCGGCGACGCTGAACGCCGCCCACTCGCTCGGTCTCGCCGCCCGCGTCGGCAGCCTGGAAGTCGGGAAGTCGGCCGACGTCCAGATCCTCGAGGTTCCGAACCACCTCCATCTGGTCTACCATTTCGGCGTCAACCACTGCCGCACGGTGGTGAAACAGGGGCG
>QHXY01000275.1 GCA_003223145.1 Acidobacteriota bacterium | reverse complement strand
CACGATCAGCGCCGCCCCGAACACCACCAGTCGTCCCAGGAAACCGAGCAGCACCGCTCCCGCGAACGGCCCGGCCGGGCGCGGCAGCGACCAGGCGAACAGTGCCATTCCCGCGATCGCCCCGGCGCTGGCCAGCGCGTCGCCCAGGAGCGCCCCCCGCAGCGCCGCCTCACCCAGCCGATCGCGCCAGACCACCAGCAGCGCCGAGGCCGCCCCGCCGACCAGGAGCACCAGGGTGGCGAAGCGCAGGATCATCCCGTCCCCCCGCCGGAGCCCGGCCGGCCCCCGCCCGTCGGCAGGACCAGGCGCAGGAAATTCACGAAGCCGCCGATCATCCCCACGATCAGTCCGGCCAGGAGCAGCCACGGCTTCGTACCGAAGCGCCGGTCCAGCCAGAGACCGACGGCCCCCAGCGCCAGCATCGGCGCGATCAACATCGTCCCCGACTGCGCGTACTTTAGCGCATCGGCCAGGGAATCGCGCTTCTCCGGCACTGTCCCGCGTCCTTTCCGCTCACGAGGCCCAGGGCGCCAGGACCAGGACCGATTTCTCGGCGAAGGCGATGATCGGCTGGGGGTAGAGGCCGAAGAACAGCGTGAAGGTGATGCAGGCGGCGACCGCGACGCGCTGCCCCCAGGACGGCGTGAAGCGCTCGGCGTCCACCGGCGCCTTCATGTACATGTTGACGACGACCCGGATGTAATAGTAGAGCGAGACCGCGCTGTTGATCACCGCCACCACCGCCAGCCACGTGTAGTGCGCCTTCACCGCCGCCCCGAACAGGTACCACTTGCCGATGAAGCCGGCCGTCGCCGGTATGCCGGACAACGACAGCATGAAGATCAGCATGGCGAACGCCGACCCCGGGGCGCGCCGCGCCAGCCCCGCGAAGTCGGCCACCCGGTCCCCGGCCACCTGCTCGTGCCGCAGCGCGATCACCAGGGCGAAAGCGCCGATGTTGACGAAGGTGTAGATGAGCAGGTAGAGGAGCACCGCCTTCAGCCCGTACTCCCGGGTCTCGGCCGTGCCGGGCAGGCCCATGGCGATCACGCCCAGCAGCACGTAGCCGGCGTGGGCGATCGAGGAGTAGGCCAGCATCCGCTTGATGTTCTCCTGCAGGATGGCCGCGATGTTGCCGAGCGTCATGCTGGCCACCGCCAGGATCGCCAGGAGCGCCGCCCAGCGGTCGCCGATCGGCAGGAAGCTCATCGAGAACACGCGCGCCACGACCACGAAACCGGCCGCCTTCGAGCCGGTGGACAGGAAGGCGGTCACCGGTGTCGGCGCCCCCTCGTAGGCGTCGGGGGCCCACATGTGGAACGGCACGGCGGCGATCTTGAAGGCCAGGCCGACGGTCACCAGGATGACACCCAGGACGAAGATCGGCGCCTCCGGCGAGGCCATCGCCATCTTGGCCCGCGATATCCCGATCAGACCCAGGATCGTCGTGCCGGTCGTCCCGTAGACGAGCGAGATGCCGTACAGGAGGATGCCGGTGGAGAACGAGCCGAGCAGGAAGTACTTCAGCGCCGCCTCGTTCGACTTGCGGTTGGCCTTCAGGAAGCCGACCAGGACGTAGAACGACAGCGACATCGTCTCGAGCGCCACGAAGATGGTGATGAAGTCGCCCGCCGAGGCCAGAAACATCATGCCGACGACCGCGAAGAGAATGAGGGCGTAATACTCCCCGACGTTGGCGCGCTCGAGATCGAGGTAGCGGCTCGACACCAGGATCGTCAGCATCGCCGCCAGCAGGAAGACCACCTTGAAGAAGATGCTGAAGGCGTCGACGATGAACATGCCGTTGAAGCCGATGGTCAGCTCCGGGGCGCGCAGGGCGTCCCATCCGAGGTGCCAGACGAACGACAGGACCGAGACCAGGGTCACGGCGCACGCCAGCAGCGACAGGAGCGGCGCCCAGAGGTTGCGGCCCGCGCCGCCGAGAGCGGACAGGCCGAGCACCAGGAAGGCGCTCAGCGTGAGCACCATCTCCGGGGCGATCAGGCGCAGATGCTGGGGCTCGAAGACCACGTTCATCGCGCCGGAACCCTCGTGGCGGACGCCACCGCCGTCGGCGGGGGCGCCGGGGCCGACGCCGGGGACGGGGCCGCCCCCGCGGGCAGCGCCGCCGTCTGGCCGGCGGCCTCGCCCGCCTGCAGACGCGCCGCGATCTCCGTCACCGGTCGCTCCAGGATCCGGAAGAACGGCTTCGGGTACAGCCCGATCCAGAAGCAGCAGAGCACGATCGGGGCCAGGGTCATGATCTCGCGCAGGTCGAGGTCCTTGAGACCGGCGTTCTCGGGGTTGTCGAGCTTGCCGAACATGGTGCGCTGGTACAGCCACAGCATGTAAGCCGCCCCCAGGACGATCCCGAGGGTGCCGCATACCGCCCAGAACATCCCGCCGATGTGCAGGCCGCCCAGCCAGGGGATGCTGAAGCCGTAGGCCGGTGGGATGCGGAACGCGCCGACCAGGATGGTGAACTCGCCGATGAAGCCGTTCAGCACCGGCAGCCCGATCGACGACATGGTGATGATCATGAACAGGGTGGCGTAGATCGGCATCTGGCTCGACAGCCCGCCGAACTCGGCGATCATGCGCGTGTGGCGGCGCTCGTAGATCAGCCCGACGATCAGGAAGAGCGCCCCCGTCGACAGACCGTGGTTGATCATCTGCAGGATGCCGCCATACAGCCCCTGCTGGTTGAGTGCGAACACGCCCAGCATGTACAGGATGCCGATGACGGCCAGACCGAGCATGTAAGGCAGATAGTACCGGGTGGCGTACGGCAGCATCGGCAGCGAGAAGCGCACGAAGCCGTAGGTCCCCATCTTCAGGAGGACGCCCGCCAGGATCACCGAGCCGGCCGTGGGCGCCTCGACATGGGCGTCGGGCAGCCAGGTGTGGAACGGGAACATCGGCACCTTGATGGCGAAGCCGATGAAGAACGCCAGGAAGACCCACTTCGACATCTCCAGCCAGACCGGGTCGGTCAAGGGACCGAGGACCCGGATGAACTCGGTGATGTCGAAGGTGGAGGTGCCGCCGGTGACCTTCGGGTAGTAGAAGTAGACCGCCAGGATTCCCAGCAGCATCAGCACCGAGCCGAGCAGCGTGTACAGGAAGAACTTGATGGCCGCGTACAGCTTGCGCGGGCCTCCCCAGATGCCGATCAGGAAGTACATCGGCACCAGCATGGCCTCCCAGAAGATGTAGAACAGGAAGAAGTCGAGCGAGATGAACACCCCCAGCATGCCGGTCTGCAGCACCAGCATGAAGACGTAGTACTCCTTGACGCGCTCGGTGATGGCGGTCCAGGAGGACAGGATCGAGATGACCCCGAGGAACGTCGTCAGCAGGAGCAGCAGCAGCGAGATGCCGTCGATGCCGACGTAATAGTCCACGCCGATCGACGGGATCCAGGGGCGCCGGAACTCGAACTGGAAGCCGCCCCGCCCGGCGTCGTACAGGAAGAACAGCGGCGCCGACAGCAGGAAGTCCGCGAACGCGATCCAGGTGGCCGACCGCATGATCAGGCCCTTCTTCTCCTTGTCGATCAGGAGCAGGGCCAGGGCTCCGAGGAGCGGCAGGAAGGTGACGATGTTCAGGGCGTTTCTGGTGTACCAGTCCAACATCTTTTGTCCCCCGCGTTCAGTGGCCCCGGGCGAGCAGGTAGGCGCTCACCAGGACGAAGATCCCGAAGATCATAGCCGTGGCGTAGGTCTGCACGATACCGGTCTGCACCTTGCGGAACACCCAGGAGAACCCGCGCACGATGTAGCCGGCCAGGTTGACCAGGCCGTCGACGACGTAGGTGTCGAAGCCGACCGAGGTGTACGAGGTGGCGAGTGTGACGTATCCCGCCGCGTTCACCACGCCGTCCACCACCCACTGATCGAACCACGCCGCGGCGCGGCACAGGGCGTAGTAAGGCGCCAGGACGATCTTCCCGTACAGCTCGTCGACGTAATACTTGTTGACCATCAGGCGGTACAGGCCCCGGGCGCTCTCGGCCAGGCGGACCCGCGCCTCCGGCCGGCGCTCGTAGAACACCCAGCCGAGGACTAGACCGAACGCCGCGATCACGGTCGACACGATCATCATGACGACCTCGAAGAGCGGTGCATGCGGCGCGGCGCGCGCCGCCTCCTCGCCCGCCCCGAGGACCGGGGCGAGGTAGCCCGCCAGCAGGTTCCGGAAGCCGGCCACCTCGGGGATTCCGACCCAGCCGCCGGCGATCGCCAGGACCGCCAGGACGGCGAGCGGCACGATCATGCTGCGCGGCGATTCGTGCAGGTGGTGGCGCACCTCGTCATCGAACCGCTCCTCGCCGCGGAACACCAGGACGTAGAGACGCCACATGTAGAAGGCGGTCAGCCCCGCGGTGCCGGCGCCGACGAGCCACAGCAGGAGACCGAGCGGTCTCTGGTTGAACGCCGCCCACAGGATCTCGTCCTTGGAGAAGAAGCCGGCGAGCGGGGGTATCCCCGCGATGGCCAGCGTGGCGATCACGAACGTGGCGTGCGTCCACGGAATGTGCCGGTCGAGACCGCCCATCTTCCGGATGTCCTGCTCTCCCGACATGGCGTGGATGACCGACCCGGCGGCCAGGAACAGCAGCGCCTTGAAGAAGGCGTGCGTCATCAGATGAAAGATGGCGGCCGAGAACGCGCCGACACCGGCCGCCAGCATCATGTAGCCGAGCTGCGACACGGTGGAATACGCCAGCACCTTCTTGATGTCGTTCTGCGCCAGACCGATGCTCGCCGCGAACAGGGCGGTCAGGGCCCCGACCACCGCCACCGCCAGCATCGCACCCGGCGACTTCAAATAAAGCGGCGCCATCCGGCAGGTGACGTAGACGCCCGCCGTCACCATGGTCGCCGCGTGAATCAGCGCCGACACCGGTGTGGGGCCGGCCATCGCGTCCGGCAGCCAGACGTACAACGGGATCTGCGCCGACTTGCCGCACGCCCCGAAGAACAGCAGGAGCGCCGCTGCGGTGCACACTCCCGGCCCCAGCGTCCCGGTCTTCGCCAGGATCCCCTGGATGTCCAGGGTCCCGGCGTTCACGAACAGGAGCAGCATTCCCAGGATGAACCCGACGTCGCCGATCCGGTTGGTGATGAACGCCTTGCGACCCGCGTCGGCGCACGACATCCTGGTCTTCTCGTCGAACATCCGGTCGTAGTAGAAGCCGATCAGCAGATACGAGCAGAGCCCGACGCCCTCCCAGCCGACGAACACCACCGGCAGCGAGGCACCGAGCACCAGCGTCAGCATCATCGCCATGAACAGGTTCAGATAGGCGAAGAAGCGGGCGAAGACCGGGTGGGGCTCGTGACCCATGTAGCCGATCGAGTAGACGTGGATCAGGAAGCCGACCCCGGTCACCACCAGGAGCATCACCGCCGACAGCGGGTCGAGGGCGAAGGACCAGTCGACGCTGAGCTCGCTCCCGTCCGCCGATCGGCCCATCGGCATCCAGGAGCCCAGCGTCAGGGTCACCCGGTGCGCCCGGGCATCGACGGCGGCGCCGGGGGAGGGCGTCAGGCTGCCGACGTCGCGCAGCGCCACGACCGCGCCGAGCGAGACCAGGAACGATAGAAGGACCGCGCCACAGGCGATCACCCAGACCGCCTTCTTCGGGAAGAAGCGGGCGCCCAGAAGACCGTTGAGGAGAAAGCCCGCGACGGGGAACAGCGGCACGGTCCAGAGCAGTCCGATGAGCGTCACGCCCGGCCCTCAGCCCTTCATGACGTGGACCTCGTCCACGTAGACAGTGTCGCGGTTGCGGAACAGCGCCAGCACCACCGCCAGGCCCACGGCGACCTCGCCGGCGGCGACGGCGATGGTGAACACGCTGAACACCTGGCCGACCATGTTCTGCAGCCTCTGGCTGAAGGCGATGAAGTTGATGTTCGCGGCGTTCATCATGAGCTCGATCGACATCAGGATGACGATGGCGTTGCGCCGCGTCAGCACGCCGAGAACGCCGACCGAGAACAGCAGCAGGCTGAAGACCAGGATGTGGCTCGCCGGGACCGGCATGGCCCTCTCCTCAGTACTTCTGGCGCGCCAGCACGATGGCGCCGATCATCGCCACGAGCAGCAGAATCGAGGCGATCTCGAACGGCAGCAGGTAGTCGCGGTACAGGGCGTCACCCAGCAGCTGGATGTTCCCTCCCCCGCCGGTTGTGGGCGGCCCCAGGGTCAGCGAGCGGGCGAGCCTCCCCGTCGAGTAGACGTACAGGATCATGCCGACGACCGAGACGCCGACGATCCCGGACAGGGTGGCGTGCACGCCGAGGCGGGACCCCAGAGGGTCGCGCAGGTTCACCAGCATGATGGCGAACAGGAACAGGACCAGGATGCCCCCGGCGTACACCAGCACCTGCACCACGGCCACGAACTCGGCCCGCAGCAGCACGTAGACCGCCGCCACGCAGAAGAACGTCAGCACCAGGTAGATGGCGGAGTGGATGACGTTCCGGCTCCAGATCACCATCACGGCCGAGACCAGGGCGATCGAGGCGAGGACGTAGAACACCACCGCTTCGGGGGCCACGCTACTCCTTGTAGTCCTTCGGCTCGACGCCGCCCAGGAGAACCTTGAGGGGCGCCACGAACCCGTCGCGCCGGTAGTCGGCCATCTCGTAGTCGTGGGACATGTAGATGGCGGTCAGCGGCTTGGTCGGGCAGGGATCGACGCACAGCCCGCAGAA
>QHXY01000272.1 GCA_003223145.1 Acidobacteriota bacterium | reverse complement strand
CCCGGCGACGTTGTGCGCTATCTGGACGATCTGGTGCGTTCGATGGACTGAGGCGGCGGCGACGCCGCCGGCCGCTCCGGCGAAGACTCGGCAGCGCCGGGGCGGACCGAACCACGCCGAGACTGGAGGCCCCACTCATGAGACGACCACTCTCGATGGCCGTCCGATTCTTCACGATCGCCGCGGTCGTTACGACGATGGCCCTGGCGTTCGCCCCGCCGTCCCGCACCGGCTCGCCCTACCTGTCGGCGCTCTCCGACCTGGCGGCCTCGCCGGTCCTCGCGGCGAAAAAACACTGCAACTCCATGTGCGAGTTCGTCGCCCCGGCGTTCACCTGCCTCTCGGAATCCCCCGGGACCCGGTGCGTCAGGACGACGAGCGGCTGCACGACCCAGAACTGCTGATCCGCGCATCTGCCACGGGCGGGCCGCCCCGCGGAGCGGCCCGCCTCACGGGGCGCGCCGCGCGGCCCCGACGGCGTCAGCGCATCGAAAAGCCGGCCGACAGACCGTAGTCTTCGGCCGTGTCGGACAGACCGACGAACACCAGGCACGACCGATTGTGTCCTCTCGTAATAGAGACTGGCCGCCGTCGAGCCGGACAGCTTCTTCTGCAGACCGCCCGACAGCCACCAGGTGTTCCGGAAATCCGTGCCCCGGGGGTCGCCGCGGACGACGTACTGGGCCTCGCCGAGCAGGTTCCACCTGGCTCCCAGCGGCTGGATGACGGCGGCTCCCGGCCCGTAGTCCCACTCGCCTGTACCGAGACCCCGGGTGTCGTCGGCGGTGGGGGCCTTGATCCGGATCAACCCGGAAATCGACGGACGCCGCCGCCCTCCCTCGAGGAAGAAGTATTCCTCCCGCGCCACGATATCGCCGAGTCCCGACTCGTTGGTCCTGCCGCCGGAGCCGCGCGGGATGATCTCGTTGCCGACAAAGGTCACCGGCTGGCTCGTGGTGACGGAGAGGTACGGCACGGTGACCCGCAACTCCTGTCGCGTGGACCCGAGAATGAAGATCAGCGGCAGGTAGGTCATGCCGGTCGAGATGCCGGTGCCGAAATCGCCGCTGAAGTACGCGGGGACGAAACGGATCTCGGGCTGCGTCTCGGCGGGGGCCGGCCAGGATAAAAAGAGCGCCAGGGGTGCGGCCAGAACGGCTGCGCCCCTGGCGCGTCCGGAAGGGGTCGTCACTCAGCGCGCGGTCCGGCTATCCGTGGGACGGCGGGGCCGGGTGGTCGGGAATCTCCGGCCGCTCCGGGCGCTGCGGTGGCTCCGGCCGCTCGGGACGTTCCGGTCTGTCGGGTCGGTCCGGCCGATCCGGCCTGTCGACCCGAGCGGGGCGATCGGCGGGGATGCGATCGGGCCGCTGCCTGGCCAGCAGGCGGTCGAGGTTCTGCAGCGCGACGGTCCGGTTCTGCTGGACGTTCGCCAGCGCCGCCTGCAGGGCCGCCTTCGCCTGGTCGGGAGCCTCGCCGATCACGTTCTGGAGAACCGCGACACTCTTGTCAAAACCGGCGGCCACTGCCTGTCGCGCCCGCGCCAGTCCGGTGGTCTCCGGCTTGCCGTTCTGTCCCGCCTCCTGGGTCACGGCGTCGGAACCGGCCTCCATCGTCTCCTGTTCGTTGCCGTCAGCGGCGGCATGTTTCTCCAGCGCGGCGATCGCCTTGTCGTGCCCCTGCTGCGCCGCCTCGATGGCGCGCTGGATCCCCGACTGCGCCTGCGGCGGTACCTTGGCGAGAAGATCGGTCAGGATCTGGATGTGCCGGGCGGTTGCATCCTGGATCCGGGTAATGGCGTTCTGGACGCCGGTCGCGTGCGGCGCGCCGGGGCCGGTCTCGTCGGCCGCCGCCGGCAGGACGAACGCCGCAAGCACGGCTAGGACGGGCATGGCTCGTGTGGTCATTCGCATCGGACACCTCATTCATCGAAGGCACTGCGGTCACCACTCTTATACGATCGAACCGGCGGGAAGGCAAATGAAGGACGGCAGAAAGGGCGCGCCGCTCAACCCTTTCCGAGCAGGCCTTGCTTCAGACCCGCGTTCGGCGGGCTGGGGCCCAGCCAGATGCGGAACAGTGCCTGGGCGAAGTCGGCGCCGGGTACGGTGCCCTTCGTTTCGCCCTTGATCTCGACCTGCACGCCGGTTCCGGGGCGGTAGGTGACCGACATGCTCTCCCCCTTGGCCATGTCGCTGACCCACGACTCGAACGTCGCGATCCGGTCACGGAGGACCGCCGCGGAAGGGCCGGCGCAGTTTTCGAACCCTTCGTTCCAGCCCTTCAGCAGGGCATCGCGATCGACGGCGCGCACGAATCGCATCACCAGGCGCTTGGTCGCCTCGGAGCCGATGATCGCCTCGGGGTCCGATGAAGGTGTCTCGAGGTAGAGACCGGCGACGTAGACATCCACTTTCAGCCAGGTCGCCTCGCGCAGGCCCATGCCGTTCAGCACCAGGGTCTTTGAGTCGACCGTGATCCGGTCGGGAAGGGTCACTCCTGCCAACTCGCCCGCCGCGGCCGGTGCCGCGACGGCCATCGCGACGAGCAGCCACAGCGCCGCGGCGCCGAATTTCATGATCCACCTCCGCGATGAGGTCGTCCCGCAGTGCACCTTGGCGCCGATGCTATCACGTCCCCTGGCCCTGCCGCGGGGCGCCCTGACCGGACGCGGCGCCGAGATCGGCACACCGGCACGGCCCCGAGGGCCCGCGGTCTTGGTCGCGGAGACCGTTGACAAGTCGGATAGGGTCGGGGAAGATCCGCCCACAACCACCGACGTGCGCGGTCAAAGGGGGCACCGATGCGTAAACTCACGGGGTTCGTCCTGGCGGCGTTGGCGCTGCTTCTCGTGGCGCCGGGCGCGGTCCTCGGATCGGGATACTCGATCTACGAGCAGGGCGCGAAGGCGATGGCGAACGCGGGGGCCTTCACGGCCCGAGCCGACGACCCCACAGCCTTGTTCTTCAACCCGGCGGGCATCGTGCAGCTCGACGGGGTCCGGATCAACGTCGGGACGAACGCGATCTTCCTGACCGGATCGCAGTTCGAATCGACGTCGGGCCCCAGCAGCGGGCAGAGCTTCAATCAGCTCGTCAACATGGCCTGGCCGTCGTCGCTCTACTACACGCAGAAGCTCAAAGAGCGGTGGGCCTGGGGGTTCGGAGTCACTTCACCGTTCGGCCTGAAGACGCAGTGGGACAACGCGTTTCCCGGGCGCTACATCTCGCGCGAGGCCAACCTCGCCGTGGTCAATTTCAACCCGAATCTGGCCTGGACGATCGGCAAGACCTGGTCGGTGGCGGTCGGCCTCGACCTGGCCCGCGCCGACATCCGCGAGCTGTCCCGCAACATCGACTTCAGCGGTCTCGGCGCGCCCGACGGCTTCACCAAGCTGACCGGCGACGGGAACGACGTCGGCTGGAACGTCGCGGGGCGCTGGGCGAACGACAAGGGATGGCGCTGGGGGGGGTCGTTCCGCTCGAAGATGAAGCCCGAGGTCAAAGGCGACATCACGTTCGAGAACATCCCCGCTCCGGTCGCGGCGGCCTTCCCGGACGGCGGCGCGACGGCCGACATCCCGCTGCCGGCCACTCTCGCAACCGGCGTCGGCTACGTCAAGGGGAAGTGGGAAGGGGAGTTCGACGTCGTCTGGACCGACTGGTCGGAATTCGATCACCTGAAGATCGACATCGAGAACAACACGATCTTCGTGTCCGACATCGACCAGATCGAGGAGTGGAAGGACACCTACTCGTTCCGCTTCGGGTATGCCTACCACCTGAGCGACGCCCATCAGTACCGGGTGGGCGCCTATTTCGACCGGAACCCGATCCCGGACGAACACGTCAGACCGCGGTTGCCGGACGCCGACCGGACCTCCGTGCAGGTCGGCTACGGCTACAGCCGCAAGAGCGGATTCACCGTCGACGTCGCCTACCAGGCGCTGTTCTTCAAGGACCGCACCGCGACGGGCAGCCCGACCAGCGCGACCGATCCGGTCCAGCCGGGCGACTACAAGAACTTCACGAGCCTCCTCGGCGTCAGCCTCGGATGGAAGTTCGGCAAATAGGGAGAGGATCGGGGACGTGGAGATCCGGACGCTCTGCGACATCCTGACGCAGCTCGAGGCGCGCTTCCGCAAGCCTGCCCTGCTGTGCTACAAGTCGGGAGGGACCTGGCGCGACATCTCCACGGACGAGTTCGTCTCCACCGTCCGATCGCTGTCTCGGCCTGGCCTCGATCGGCGCGCGCCGGGGTGACCGCGTCGCCATCCTGTCGGAGAACCGGCCGGAGTGGGCTGCCCTCGACCACGCCGCCCTGAATCTCGGGGGGGTCATCGTCCCGATCTACGCCACCCTCCTGACCGACCAGATCCGCTACATCCTCGACAACAGCCAGACGCGGGTCCTGGTGGTCTCGACCGCCGCGCAGATGGAGAAGGTCCGCCCGATCCTGTCGAGCCTTCCGGAGCTGCAGCGCCTGGTGATCCTCGACCCGCCCGCCGGCGCCCTGCCGCCGCGGACGCTGGCGTGGCCGGAGCTCCTCCGGGAGGGCGAGAGCGCTCACCGCGCCGACCCGCGCCGCTTCGAGGCGGCGCGCTCGGCCCTCACGCCTGGTGACCTGGCCAGCATCCTGTACACCTCGGGGACGACCGGCGACCCGAAAGGGGTGATGCTGACGCACGGCAATTTCGCCAGCAACGTGAGCGCGACGCTGCAGATCATTCCCTTCTCCGAGCGCGACGTGACCCTGTCATTCCTGCCGCTGACCCACGTGTTCGAGAGGATGGTCGAGTTCGCCTATCTGTCCGCGGGAGCGACCATCGCCTACGCCGAGTCGATCGACGCCGTGCCTCAGAACCTGCTCGATATCCGTCCGACCGTCATGGCGAGCGTCCCGCGCCTGTTCGAGAAGGTCAACGCGCGCATCCTCGACAGCGTGCGGGCGTCCCCGAAGATCCGCCGGGCGATCTTCGCCCTGGCCCTGGCGGTGGGGAAGCGCCAGGCGCACGCCATGCTGGCGGGCCGGCGGGCGGCCCTGCCGGTCCACTGGCTGCACCCGCTGACCGATCACCTGGTCTTTACCAAAGTGCGGGCCCGGCTGGGCGGGAGACAGCGTTTTTTCATCTCGGGCGGTGCGCCGCTGTCGCCGGAGATCGCCGAGTTCTTCTACGCCGCCGGCATCCGCATCCTGGAAGGCTACGGCCTGACCGAGACCTCGCCGGTCGTCTCGGTCAACACCCTGGATAGGACGCGGCTGGGGACCGTCGGCCCGGTCCTCCCCGGCGTCGAGGTGCGGATCGCCGGGGACGGCGAGATCCTGGTGCGCGGCCCGAACGTCATGAAGGGCTACTTCCGCAACGAGGAGGCGACGCGCGAGGCGATCGTGGACGGCTGGTTCCACACCGGCGACATCGGGCTTCTCGACCCCGACGGCTTCCTGAAGATCACCGACCGCAAGAAAGAGATCCTGAAGACCTCGGGCGGGAAGATGGTGGCGCCGCAGCCGATCGAGAATCTCCTGAAGACCGATCGGTTCATCTCGCAGGCGGTCCTCATCGGCGACCGGCGCCGGTTCATCTCCGCCCTGATCGTCCCGGACATGGCGCTGTTCGAGTCGTACGCCAGGCACAAGCAGATTCCCTACAAGCGCGTCGAGGATCTGCTCGAGGACCCGCGTGTCCTCGATCTGTACCAGCGGCGCATCGAGGCGAAGATGGCGGGGCTGCCGTCCTACGAGACGATCAAGAAGTTCCGGCTCCTCCCCAGGGAGCTGACGCAGGAGGCGGGCGAATTGACGCCGACGCTCAAGATCAAGCGCCGCGTCATCGAGCAGAAGTACCGCGATCTCATCGAGTCGATGTATGCGGAGGAGCCGGCCCGATCTCCAGCTCCTCGATCGTCCTCGGCCAGTCGTCCTTGAGCAGGCGCGACAGGGCGCGGTCGGCCAGGATCTTTCCACCGGTCTGGCAGCGCGCGCAATAGTTGCACTCGTTGTCGGCGTACACGATCCGCTGGACCGGTGCGCCGCAAACGGGGCACGGCCGGCCGAAGCGGCCGTGCACCGCCATGCCGTCACGGAAGGCGGTGACGTTCTCGGGAAAGCCGCCGCCCCGCTCGCGCCGCAGACGCTCGGTCCACTCGCCCAGCACGGCGCGCGTCGCCTCGAACAGACGCGCGATCTCGCCTTCGGACAGGCGGCGCGCCAGCTGCATCGGGGACAGCCCCGCCCGGTGCAGGATTTCGTCCGAATAGGCGTTGCCGATTCCGCTGAACAGCCGCGGGTCGGTGAGCGCCCGCTTGAGAGTGTGACTCTCGCGAAGAAGCGCCTCGCGGAAGGCGGGCAGATCGGCGTCGAGCGCTTCGACCCCGCCCCGATCGAGGACGCCCAGCGCGTCGTCGCCGTGCACCAGGTGCAGCGAGGCGCGCTTCTTCGAACCCGCCTCGGTCAGGAGCAGGGTGCCCGCGTCGAAGTCGAAGGCCACCAAGCCGATCCGGCCGGGAATGGCGGCGCCGGCCGGCTTCCACCGCAGCCGCCCGGCAATCATCAGGTGGATCACCAGATAGAGACGATCCTCGAGACCGAGCGCGATCCGCTTACCGATCCGGCGCAGCTCGACGACGGCGCGCCCCTCGGCGTCGCGCAGGGGGGGGAGCACGGTGCGCAGCAGGAAGGGGCTCCTCAGCCGGATCCTCTCCAGCCGGCGCCCGAGAACACGCTCGCGCAGGGCCTCGATATAGACCAGCACGTCCGGGAGCTCGGGCATAACAGGACGATAGCAGGAAAGCGGTCCACCCGAAGCGCCGGCCGGTCAGCAGGCGGAGACGCGGTATTGCGGCACCCCGCTGATGTTGACCGTGTACGGGAGCTCCGTCAGGTAACCGAGGTCGCGCAGCGACGACAGCGCCCGCACCGCCCGGGGAAATGTCCAGCCCAGGGCGCGGGCCACGGCGCCCGGTGTCCAGGTCCGCCCGGGGTGGCGGTGGGCCAGCTGGACGGCCGCGAGAGCGTCGCGCTCGGGCCGACCCGAAGGCGGGCCAGCGGCGGCGGTGAGCGTGGCCACCGCGAGGGTGAGACAGAGGCGCCCGACACGCTGGTCGTCGTATTCGACCATCACATCGAAACGTCCCGGGGGCGTGCGGCGGGCCCCGGTGACCACGCTGACCCTCGCCTCCTCGGTCACGGTGCTCTCGAAGTCGATGATGGCGCGCTCGATTAGATGCGCCAGCGCCAGGCAGGCATCGAACGGCTGGGCCTCGCCCTTGGGGACCGCGGGCGGGTCCGGGCCCGCCGCCGCACCGTTCGGCCGGCGCACGAAGACGTGGTAGGCGATCGGCCCGCGGCACCGGTGGCTCATGAACGTCGGGGAGATGTCCAGAAGACGCCTCTCGATGCGGCCCAGGGCCAACACCGGATCGGGCTCGTTCCAGCGGATGTCCAGGGCGGCGCGCAGAAGCTGGCTGCCGGGCTCGATCTCCCGGTTCAGAGAAGCGGCCAGGGGCGACGGCCCGAACTCGATCTGCACGACCTGCACTTCGGGCTGGAGGCTCATCGACAGACGTCCGGGGCCCCCGCACGGGGGCCCCGGACTCCCGGACACCTGACGGGCGAGCCTACTTCTCCTCGAACTTCCCTTCCTCGCGGTCCAGCGTGCCCTGCAGAACCACTCGGTACTCGCCGGTCTCGGTGTTGACCGCTTCAACCTTGGCGCGGGCGATGGTGCTGTTCAGGATCATCTCCCCGATCTTGGTGCGCAACTGGGCCGGGGAGGTCGGCGTGTTCTCGAGAGACTTCACATCCTGGATGTGGAACCGGGCCATGGGTGGAATCACCTCCTTCGAGCATCAGTGGGAATCCCGTTTGAGTGAGAGGTCGAACGTGCAGTGCAGGACGGTCCAGTAGGGTCCTGGATCGTCCTGAGGGAGCTCGATCAGGGGCGGCCCCTCCGCCGCAGGGTCATCCGACTGGGTCCCGCGAACGGGATTTCGGAGCGGCCGGAGGGACCGCCTTTTCAGAACATCGTGCGGTGGAGGGTGCACTGTGGGGGTGTTCATCAGGGCACCTCCCGTAGGATTCGGCGCCCACCGTCGACCGGTCCCTCGCGTGCGAGCGGGGAACGCTCGTCCGGACCGTCCCCGGCGGGGCTCCGCAGGGTCCCCGCCGGGGGTGGTCCGGCCTTCAGGGCGCGCTCGATCTCCGCCACCAGGACGCTGAGCCGGAACGGCTTCGGGAGGAAGCTGAACGCTCCCTCCTGCCCTCCTGCAGGGCGCGTTCCTCGATCTCGGGGCGCGCAAACGCGGTGACGAAGATCACGGGCACGCGCGCGAAGCACCTCTGGACAGCCGAAAGAAGCGCGAAACCGTCCAGGTCGGGCATCTTCCAGTCGATCAGAGCGACGTCGATCCGATCGCACATCAGGGCGACGATGGCCGACAGGGTGTTGGAGGCGGTGCCCACGACGTACCCCTCCTCCTTGAGAGATTCCTCGAGGAAGGCGCGCATGGCGTCGTCGTCTTCGACGACCAGGACCCGGGCCTCATCCAGTCCGGCGTTCACCGCCTTGATCGGCGCTGCGCTCCGCGGGCGACTCTCGATCGACATGTCCATCATCGCTCCCCTCGATTCACCGGTGGCTGTTCATCGCGTCCCTGTGCGAGAGGCGTGCCAGATGAGCGGGCAGCGTCCTAACTGCTTGAAGGCCCGTCGATAGTGTCCGCGAGAGGCGCCCGGTGAGACCCCGGCGGGCGGTCTTCGCGTGTGGCCTCGAGCTTGCGGTACAGGGTCTTGCGATCGACGCCGAGCAGGCGCGCCGCGGCGGCCTTGTTGCCGTGCACGGCCCGAAGGGTCCTCAGGATATATTCGCGCTCCACTTCGGACAGCGGCATCGGCTGGCCGTCGAGGTGCGGCGCCCCGGCGGAGCGGACGCGGAACGTCTCGGGAAGGTCGTCGATCCACAGGACATCGTCGCGGCCGAGCACGAGGGCCCGCTCGATGGCGTTTTCGAGCTCCCTGACGTTGCCCGGCCAGTGGTGGCGGCGCAGCACCTCCATCGCCTCCGGCGACAGGGTGCAACCGGAGCGTCCGAGCCGGCGGCCGTGCTTCTCGAGGAAGTGCGCCACCAGCGGCACCAGGTCCTCGCTACGCTCGCGCAGCGCCGGCACGCGGATGGTGATCACGTTCAGCCGGTAGTACAGGTCGTTCCGGAACCTCCCGTCGGCAACCAGGGTCTCGAGGTCCCTGTTGGTCGCGGCGACGATGCGCACGTCCACGGGGACCGGCGCGGGCGCGCCGATCGGGTGCACCTCTTTCTCCTGCAGGACGCGCAGCAGCTTGCCCTGGAGCGACTGCGGCATGTCGCCGATCTCGTCGAGGAGGATCGTCCCCCCCGTCGCCTCCTGGAACAGCCCGCGTCGGTCCTCGCGCGCGTCGGTGAACGCGCCGCGCCGGTGGCCGAACAGCTGGCTCTCCAGGAGATTCTCGGGGATGGCGGAGCAGTTGACCGCCAGGAAGGGGCCGGCGCGTCGCGGGCTCTGCGAGTGCAGCGCGCGGGCCAGAAGCTCCTTGCCGGTGCCGCTCTCCCCGGTGAGGAGCACCGGCGTGCCCGCGGCCGCGGCTCTCTGGATCAGATCGAGGATCTTCTTCATGCCCGGGCTGTGCGCCACGATCGTGAAGCGCTTCTCCTCGAAGTCGTCCCGCAGGCGCCGTAGCTCCTCCTTGAGACGTTTCTCGCGCAGGGCGCCCTCGACCGTCGCCAGAAGCTGCTCGATCCGGAACGGCTTGGCCAGGTAGTGGTAGGCGCCCGCCTTGATCGTCTCGACGGCCGTGTCGATGCTCCCGAACGCGGTGATGATCACGATCGGCACATCGCGATCCCTGGCGTGCAGCTCCGCCAGGACGTCGGAGCCCCGCATCTCGGGCATCATCAGATCGGTGATGACCACGTCCAGGGCCACGGAGGCGGCGCGCTCGAGCGCCTCCGGTCCGCCGGCGGCACTGTGGACGACGTAGCCCCGCTCGCGCAGTTCCTCCTCGAGATACGCCCGCATCTCGTCGTCGTCCTCGACGACCAGCAGCGTGCCGCGGGACGTCACGACGCCACCACCCTGGGAGCCGCGGTCGCCTCCGGCCGCGACTCGGGCAGGTACACCGTCAGCCGCGTTCCCCGCCCCGGCGCGCTGTCGATGTCGATCCAGCCGCCGTGCTCGCGGATGATGCCGTAGGACACCGACAGCCCCAGGCCCGTCCCGCGGCCGATTCCCTTGGTGGTGAAGAACGGGTCGAAGACGTGGTCCAGGTTCTCGGCGGCGATCCCGATGCCGGTGTCCTCGAACGTGACGGCGACGCACCGCCGCGTGCCGGAGTTCTTCTCAGGCGGCTGTTTCTCCATGCGGGAGGTGGCCACGCGCAGGGTGCCGCCGTCCGGCATGGCATCGAGCGCGTTGGTGCAAAGGTTCAGAAACACCTGGTGGAGCTGGTCGGGATCGGCGGTCACCGTGGCGGGGGCGTCAGACAGGTCGGTGTCGAGGCGCACGCGACCCTCCTCGAACCGGTGGCTCATGAAATCGAGGACCTTGCCGAGGACCGGCGCCACACCGGTCCTGGTCAGGCGGGGCTCGCGCATCCGCGCGAAGTCCAGCATGTCGCGGACGATGCGGGCGATCCGATCGATCTGGGTGCTGATGACCCGCAGACTCCGGGCGGCGGGCGTGCCATCGGGCAGGGAGCGCATCAGGCGTTCGGCCCGCCCGCCGATGACATTGAGCGGCGTGCCGATCTCGTGGGCCAGCCCCGACGCCAGGCGGCCGACGGAGGCGAGACGCTCGGCGTGCCGCAGCCGGGACTCCATCCGCCGGCGCTCCTCCTGCTCCGCGAGGAGCGAGTGCTGCGAGGCCTCCAGCCTCTCGAGCATGCCGTTGAACGCCTGCGCCAGCCTGCCGAACTCGTCGCGCCGCCGGACCGGCACGCGGGACCGCAGCTCCCCCGAGCCGACCTCGCGGAAGCTGCCGGCGAGCTCGGCGACCGGGCGGGCCACGCTGATGCGAATCACCCAAAAGACGATGACCGTGGTGACGAGGATCATCAGAAAGGTGAGGGTGTAGATCTCGTGGCGCGAGGCGCGCGCGTCCTCCTCGACGTAGGACTCGAGCTGCATGAGCTGCAGGGCACCCACGATCGCCCCCTTCGGGTCCCGCAGAGGGACGATGAAGCTCAGGACGGGCTGGTGTTCCAGGCGGTTCCGGATCTCCGACGGGGCTCCCTGCCGGAGGGCCGCCCTCAGGGCGAGCGCGTCGGCGGGCGGGTAAGTCGTCAGGTCGGCCGGCTGATAGATCACCAGGCCCGTCGGGTCGAAGATGCGCACGCCCAGGACCCTCTCGTAGCCGGTCACCTGGTCGACCAGGGCGCGAACGTCCTCGATCTGCCGGTCGCGCAGGGCGTCCTCCATGGCGATCTGGACCATGCGGGCCATGGCGCGCCCCTCGCGTGCCAGCTCGTCCTGGAGCAGGGCGCCGCTGTTGCGCTGGTCGATGTACCCGAACAGGGCCATGACGAGGACGAGGGGAACCGCGAGGAAGATGGCCAGCCTGGTTCCGACGGACATGGCTCTAATCTACCGCGGCCGGGTGCCGCCGACCAGCGCGCGCGGAGGCGGGGCCGGGCTCAGGGCGCGTGGCGGCGGTGCAGGCGATCGAGGGCCTCGGCGCGGATCGTGTCGAGCTGAGCGCGCTGCTCGGGGCGCAGGGCCGGGCCGAGATCCTGGCAGGCCTGGTCGATGACGGCTTCGATGCGGGGCAGAGCCTCGTCGTGGATCGCCTCGATCTGCTGGTGCGCCCGGTGCGTCACGTCCTCGAGGACCTTGCGCTGCGAGTCGTCGAGATCGAGACGATGGGACAGGCGGCGCACCACGAAACGCTCCATGCGCTCGTGCGAGAAATGCCCCATACGCCAGCGGTGCAGGCCGAACGCCGCCGTCCCGAACACTCCGCAGGCGAGTCCGAGGACGAACATCCCGAGCAGGAGGAGGGTGGCGCGCGTGCGTGTCATGGTCTCTCCGGTGGCTCGGCCACGCTCCCCGGGTCATCGAACAGGGCGCCGGGATCGGCTGCGAGAAGGGAATCGAACACGGAATCGACCTCGGCCAGCGAGGCCAGATCGGCCTCGCCGGGCTGCGTGGTCCCCTGCACGTACAGGCCGGCGCACGCCAGCGCCAGCGACGCCGCGAGCGCCAGCGCCGGACGGACCAGCGACTCGAATCCCTCGTTCCAGGTCGGGACCGGGCGCCCCGCCCCGCCCGACTCGACACGCGCCCGCAGCCTCGCCTCGAAGCCCGGTCGCGGCGATGCCGTCTCGTCGCGATCGCTGCCGAGACGCAGCAGCTGCGCCGCGCGCCGTCCGGTCGTCCACCCGCGAAGTCTCATCCTCGTCCTCCTCCGGTACCTTCGCGGGCGGTCGGAACCGCCTCCGCGAGCCGGCGCAGCGACCGCCGGGCGCGCAGGGCGCGCACCTTGACGGCTGCGCGCGTCGAGCCGGTGGCGGCGGCCACGTCGCGCGCCGACAGGCCTTCGAGATCCATCAGGACCAGCACCATCCGGTCCTTCGGGGGCAGGCTGTCGAGGAGTTCGGACGCCAGGGCCCGGGCCGCCTCCGCCTGCCGCGCCTCCTGGGACGCCCCCGCGAGCGCCGCGTCCAGCCAGGCGCCCGCATCCGGCGTGATGTCCGCCAGGACATCCTCCCGGCGGCGCCGCCGCTCGCGCAGCCGATCGACGCAGGTGTTGCTGGCGATTCTCAAGAGCCAATGCTCGAACGGCGCGTCCGATCGGTAGGTCGCGGCCATGCGGTACACCTTCAAGAACACCTCCTGGACGATCTCTTCCGCGTCCTCGGGGCGGCGAAAGAAGCGTAGGGCCAGCCGGAAGAGGCGATTCTTCCACCGTCCGACCAGGAGGTCAAAGCCCCCCGCATCGCCGGCTGCGGCCCTGCCCAGAAGGGACGCATCGCTCGCATCGTCGATCACGTTGCTGTCCCGCCCCCGGAGCCCGTCCGGGACCCGTCCCGGAAGTCCCCGGAGTCCAGTCCCCGGCGATCCCGGTCGGCGCCATGATAAGGCCGCCGGTCTCGGACCGGTCCGGGCGCGGCGGGACGATCACAGCGCGTCGATGAAGTCCGCGGCGTGCTCGCGCCAGATGCTGCGAGTCAGGCCGATGCGTTTCTCGATCCGCTCCTCGAACCCCCGCCGGATCGTCTCGATCTGCGCCTGCTGGTCGGGGGTCAGAAGGCCGCGCAGACGCGACACGGTACGTGCGCGCTCGACGGCCATCTCGGTCTCGGCCGAGGCCGCGGTCGCCGCGGCCGACCGGACGGCGGGCTCGTCGAACTGCTGCGTGTGGACCGCGTCGAACAGGGCCTTCTTGGTCCGGATGACCTGGTCCGCGAGGGGCTCGATACGGGGTCCCTCGTCCTTCAGGATCGCCTTGATTTGTGTCTTCTGGTCATCCGTCAGATCGAGGCCCGAGAGGACGTGGAGCAGGCGCCCGCCGGAGCCATACCCGCTGAAGAGACCTGAATGGTATCGCAGCGCGCGCGGCACGGCCGCCACCGCCGCGACCGTCAGCAGGCCGGCGGTGACCAGCGTGACGAACACCGTGATCGTTCTGGTGCCTGGGCTCATGATGTCCTCCTGTCGGGGCGGCGCAGTCTGTGCCGCTCACACCTTCAGACGAGGGCCGCACCGGGCCGGTTACACCGGAAAGCCGCGCCCGGAGGCCCGGCCGCGTCGCCCGGGGGAGATCGGAGATGGGAACGGAGAGTTGGAGCGCGCCGGGGCAGTGGGACGTATGATGCGGCGTCGATTTCGAAGGGGGTGACGATGCGTCGTCTCCGTTTCCGGCCGTGGTGTAACCTGCTGTTGTTCATCCTGCCGCTGGTCGCCGTCGGGCCCGCCGCCCGCGTCCTGGCCGCGGCGCCGGAGAACCGGGCCGCGACGGACGTTCAGCCGGCCCCTGGCGGATCGGGGTTCGACGTGGCCGCCGCCACGGCCGCCTATCTCGCGAAGGTCCCGCTCGAGCAGCGGCAGCGCTCCGACGCGTATTTCGAAGGAGGCTACTGGCTCATCCTCTGGGACTTTCTGGGTGGCGCCGCGGTGATCTGGTTCCTGCTGGCCTCGCGCTGGTCGGCCGCGATGCGGGACCGGGCGGAGCGCCTCACGCGCCTCAAGTCGCTGCAGGCCGCCCTGTACTGGGCGCAGTTCATCCTGGTTCAATCGGTCCTGCTGTCCCCGCTGGCAGTCTACGAGGACTACTTCCGCGAGCACACGTATCATCTCTCCACCCAGACCTTCGGCCTCTGGCTTAAAGACCAGGTCACTATCCTGGCGGTGAACGTCGTGCTGGGAGCGATCCTCTTCCCCATCCTGTACGGCGTCCTGCGGCGGGTGCGCTCCTGGTGGCTGTGGGGGGCGCTGGTTGCGACCGTCTTCGTCATGTTCGTCCAGCTCATCGCCCCGGTCTTTCTTTTCCCCCTGCTCAACAGGTACACCCGGCTCGAGGACGAGTCGATCCGCGGGCCGATCCTGAGCCTGGCGCGCGCCAACGGCATCTCCGCCGCCGACGTCTATGTGTTCGACGCCTCACGCCAGACCACGCGGGTGAGCGCCAACGTCAGCGGCTTCCTGGGGACCCAGCGGATCTCCCTGAACGACAACATGCTCAAGCGCTGCAGTCTGCCGGAGATCGAGGCGGCCATGGGGCACGAGATGGGTCACTTCATCCTGCATCACCCCTACGAAGGCAGCGCCTTGACCGGGATGGTTATCGTGGCCGGGCTGGCCTTCCTGCGCCGGTCGTTTGACGGCGTCCTGCGACGCTTCGGATCGAGGTGGAGGGTCAGCGGCGTCGGCGATCTGGCCGGTCTGCCACTCCTGCTCCTGCTGTTCTCCGTCTACCTGTTCGCGCTCACCCCGGTCACCAATTCCTTCACGCGCACCCTGGAGGCGGAGGCCGACCTGTTCGGGCTGAACGCCGCCGGGCAACCCGACGGCGCCGCCGAGGTCGCCCTGAAGCTGGGGGAGTACCGCAAGCTGGATCCCGGCCCGCTGGAGGAGATCATCTTCTTCGACCACCCGAGCGGCCGCAGTCGCATCTTCACGGCGATGCGCTGGAAGGCGGAGCAGCTCAATCGCGCGGAGCGACGTGCGTCTTCGGCCCGGTGACCCCTGTTAGAATGTCGGGGCGATGATCTCCGCCGCTCCCCGCGGGACAATACCGGCTGCCGTCGGTCTGCTGGCGCTGGCGTTCGCGTGCACCGGCCGTCCGGAGCGGCCGGCGGGCTCGAGTCCCGCGGGTGGCGGCCGGGGGAGCGGCGCGCGGCGGATGGCGGAGCGTCTCGAGAAGATCACCCGGGGTCTCGATCCGACGAAGAACATGTTCATCAACTCGACGCGCGCCGATTACCTGAAGACCGGGATCGCCAAGATGCCGGGCCAGAGAATGTCGTTGCTGCCGCTGGTCGCCGACGAGCTCTTGAAGGCGGGCCGGACGGAGGAGGCGATCGCGATCGCGCAGTCGCTCCTGCACCCGGCTCCCGCCGACGCCGTCGAGGCGCCGTCACCCGCCCAATCGCACGAGTTCCTCGGCCTGGCCTTCATGCGGCTGGGAGAGCAGGAGAACTGCGTCGCCCATCACGGCATCGATTCCTGTCTCATGCCGATTCGGGGGTCGGGCCTGCACACCCTGCCGCGCGGCTCGCGCGGGGCGATCGAGGAGTTCTCCCGGCTGCTCGAGGAGAAGCCCGACGATCTGGGCGGACGCTGGCTCATGAACATCGCCTACATGACATTGGGGGAGTACCCGGACAAAGTCCCGCGCAAGTGGCTCATTCCTCCGTCCACGTTCGCTTCGGAATACGACATCAAACGTTTCTACGACGTCGCCCCGAAGCTGGGTCTGTCAATCTCCGGGCACGCCGGCGGGGCGATCCTGGAGGACTTCGACGGCGACGGATTTCTCGACATCATGTTCTCGTCGATGGGGGTGCGGGATCAGCTGCGTTATTTCCACAACGATGGGGACGGCTCATTCTCCGATCGCACCGAAGCGGCCGGGCTCACGGGGGAGCTCGGCGGGCTGAACATCGTGCACGCCGACTACGACAATGACGGGCACCCGGACGTGCTGGTCCTGCGGGGCGGCTGGATGAAGACCGGGGGCCGCTACCCGAATTCCCTCCTGCATAACAATGGCGACGGGACCTTCGAGGACGTCACCGAGGAGGCTGGGATCCTGAGCTTGCATCCCACGCAGACCGGCGCCTGGGGGGACTACGACAACGACGGCTTCGTCGACCTGTTCATCGGCAACGAGTCGATGCCGGGTGATCCGAATCCGTCCGAGCTGTTTCACAACAACCGTGACGGCACGTTCGGCGACCGCTCGATCGAGCTGGGGAACACCGATTTCGGCTACGTGAAGGGAGTGGCGTGGGGCGACTACAACAACGACGGGAGGCAGGACCTGTACATCTCGATTCTGGGAGGGGAGAATCGCCTGCTCCGCAACGATGGCAGGCGCCCCCGGCCCGGGCCGCACGGCGAGGAGTGGCTGTTCAGCGACGTGGCACGGCAGGCCGGGGTGACCGGTCCGTCGGACAGTTTCTCGACCTGGTTCTGGGACTACGACAATGACGGCTGGGAGGATTTGTTCGTCGCGGGATACCGGATCACCGACCTGAGCGACCTGACCGCGATGCACCTGGGACGGCCCACGAGGACCGAGATGCCCCGCCTGTACCACAACAACCACGACGGCACCTTCAGCGACGTGACTCACGCCATGCGGCTTGATCGGGTGGCTCTGCCGATGGGCTCGAACTTCGGCGACCTCGACAACGACGGCTGGCTCGACGTCTACATCGGCACCGGCGAGCCGTCGCTGGGCGCGCTGATCCCGAACCGCCTGTTCCGCAATGCCGAGGGCCGGTTCTTCCAGGACGTGACGACCTCCGCCGACGTCGGGAATCTGCAGAAGGGTCACGGCGTGGCGTTCGGCGACCTCGACAACGACGGTGATCAGGACATCCTCGAGGAGATGGGCGGCTGGTTCGAGAGCGACATGGCGCCGCACGTCCTGTTCAGGAACCCCGGTCACGGCCATCACTGGATCACGCTGCGTCTGGAGGGCCGGCGCTCGAACCGCTCGGCGATCGGCGCGCGCATCAAAGTGCGCCTGATGACGGCGCGGGGCGGCCGTGATGTCTATCTCACCGCCGGCACCGGCGGCAGCTTCGGGGGCAACAGCCTGCAACAGGAGATCGGTCTGGGGGCGGCGACCGGCATCGAGGCGATCCAGGTGACCTGGCCGGCCACGGGCGAGGTGCAGATGTTCCGGGACGTCGCCATGGACCGGGTGTATCGGGTGGTCGAGAGCGAGGCGGGTCTCCAGCCTGTGACCGTGAAGGTGCTGAGTTTCTGACGCCATGAGCCGCCTGCGCGTCGTGGTGATGCCCGGGTCCGGCGCTGCCGTCGAGCTGCGCCATGTGCCGGAGCCTGTGCTCGAGGCCGGCTCCGCTCTCCTGCGCGTGGAGCTGAGCGAAGTCTGCGGGACCGACGTGGCGCTGCGCGACGGGCGGCTCGCAGGGGTGCCCTACCCGATCATCCCGGGGCACGTCTCGGCGGGACGCCTGGAGAAGATCCGCGGCACGATCACCGACATGGACGGGACGCCGTTCCGCGAGGGGGACCTGGTCACCTTCCTCGACGTGCATCGCACCTGCAACGCTTGCTGGTATTGCCTGGTGGCGAAGGCGATGACGCGCTGCCCGCGGCGCAAGGTCTATGGGATCACGTACGGTCTCGCGGATGGTCTCACCGGCGGCTGGGCGGACGCGGTCGTCCTGAAGCCCGGGACGTTGTGCCTGGGTCTCGGCGACGCAGCCTCTGAGAGGTTCATGACGGGGGGCTGCTCCCTTCCCACGGCCCTGCACGCGGTCGAGCGGGCGGAGGTCGCCATCGGCGACACCGTGCTCGTGCTCGGCAGCGGCCCCGTCGGTCTGTCGGCGGTCATCGTCTCCTTGATGCGCGGCGCCGCCGCGGTCCTGTGCGTCGGGGCGCCGGCGGCCCGCCTGGAAGCGGCGCGCGCCGTGGGAGCGGCGGCGACCTGCGACATCACGGAGCACGACGCGGGCGAGCGGCTGGCCTGGGTGCGTGAGCGCACCGCGGGGCGCGGCGCTGACATCACCATCGAGGCGACGGGCGCGCCGGAGGCGGTCGCGCAGGCGATGCGCTTCACCCGCGATGCCGGCCGGGTCGTCGTCGCCGGTCAGTACGCCGACCACGGCGACGCCTCGTTCAACCCGCACGCCGACCTCAACCGGAAGCATCTCGAGGTTCGCGGCTGCTGGGGCTCCGATTTCTCGCACTTCGCCCGTGCGGTCCGCATCGCCGCCGACCCGGAGCGCTCGCGGCCGTGGTCGCGCATCCCGACCGCGCGCTACGGGCTGGAACGCGCCAACCAGGCGCTCGACGATGTGGCCGCCCGGAGTGTCGTCAAGGCGCTCATCGTCCCCGGCGTGGACTCTCCGGAGTGAGTCTGATCCGGAGGGCTGTCGAACGAGTGCTGTTCTCGGGCCGCGCGTTCGATCTCTTCCAGAGGCTCGGTGTCCACGTCACGCCGAACCATTTCTACAGCCCGGTGCCCGACACGCGGGAGCTCGAGCGCCGCGCCGGCCTGTGGGAGACGGACTCCGAGATGCCCGGCGTCGATCTGCGCGCGGATCAGCAGCTCGAAACGCTCCGCAGCGTCTTCGCCCGACTGCGGCACGAGTGCGATTTCCCGCTCGATGACACCGGCGTCCCGCACCAGTATTTCATCCGGAACGGCGCGTTCGGGCTGACCTCGGCCGCCGTGCTGCACTGCATGATCCGCCACCTCGCCCCGCGGACCATCGTGGAGGTCGGCTCCGGCAACTCGACCTATGTGTCGGCCCGGGCGGCGCTGATGAACGGCTCCGACGGGAAGGTCACGCGGCTCATCGCCGTGGAGCCGTACCCGAGCGACACCCTGAGAAAGGGCTTCCCCGGCCTGACGCGTCTGCTCCCCAGGCCGGCGCAGGAAATCGGTCTGCCTCTGTTCACCGACCTGCAGGCGGGCGACATCCTGTTCATCGACTCGAGTCACGTCGTCCGGATCGGAAACGATGTCCTGTTTCTCTTCCTGGAGGTGATCCCCAGGCTCCAGAAGGGGGTCGTCATCCATGTCCATGACATCTTCTTTCCGAGGCCGTACCCGCGCGAGTGGATCGTGCGGCGACGCCGCTTCTGGGCCGAGCAGTACCTGCTGCAGGCCCTCCTGGTGTGCAACCCGTGCTTCGAAGTCCTGTGGTGC
>QHXY01000273.1:1404-6913 GCA_003223145.1 Acidobacteriota bacterium | reverse complement strand
CCGGGTTACCTGCCGGCCGTCGCGGCGCTCGGGTCGTTACTCCTGGACGAGGGACGGCTGCAGGAGGCGGAGCGCAGCCTTGAGCGGGCCTACGGGGGCGGCGAGACCAGCGCGCGCCTGCTGACGGCCCGCGCCCGGCTGTTCGAGCAGAAGGGGGATGTCGCCCGGGCCGTCGCCTCGTATCGCGAGGCGCTGTCGCAGGCCCCCGGGGACACCGGGCTGCTGCGCGCGGTGGCGCTCTTCTACATGAGGCACGGCGAGGCGTCCTCGGCGCTGCCGTTCTACACGACCGCCGCCGAGGCCGATCCCGACGACCCGGTCATCGCGGGCGAGATGGCGGCGCTCCTCGAGAAGCTCGGCCGCGTCAGCGCCGCCCTGGACATCGCCCGCGATGCCGCCCGGCGCGCCACGCAGCGGATCTCCGGTGGCGAGACGGGCGGCTGGGCCGCGACGGGCTCAGAGCGGGACGACGACCGCAGGCTGCTGCTGCTGGCGGCCGGGCTGGAGGCGCGCGCCGGCGAACGCGCCCGGGCCGCCGAGTACCTGTCGGTCCTGTCGCGCGCCGGGCTCCTGGGCAAGGGCGACATCGAGGACCCCGACCTCAGGGATTTGTCACGCCGCTAGGGGTCCGTTAGAGGGGGACGGCCGCTCTGGTCAGTGCGTCCGGACGAACTCGCGCAGGGTCTTCTCGGCCGTGGCGTAGTCGGGGCAGATCTCCTGGAAGTCCGGCTTGCCGACGCCGAGCTGGCGGGGGAGCTGCACGATGGTGAGGTTCCAGCCGCCCGCTGTCCGCTCGAGCAAGGCATCGTACGACTGGCCCTGCCGGCTCCCCAGGCGGCGGTGGATCGGCCCTCGAGGCTCCGGGGCCTTCGGGGCCGGGGCGACCTCGGGGCGCGCCGCGGGCTCCGGGCGCGCCGCCACCGCCGTCGCCGCGCTCGCCGCGGCGGAGACGGCGCCCGACACCTGGGTCTCGGCGACCGCCAGCTTGACCTCGGCGAGCCACTCGCCGTACGCCCTCTTGAGCTGCGGCTCCGGCTGCGTCAGCGCCAGGCCCATGGTGGCCGATCCGCCCTGCGACGCGGAACTGCACCAGATGACCCGGACGCGCAGGCGGACGGAGTGGCGGGGGAACTGCACGAACACGGTGATGACCGAGTTGGCCGAGAACGACTCGGTGCACTCGACCTTCAACCCTCCCTCGGAGATGTCGGTGGCCATGCCGCCGCACATCTTGGCGTCGGTGCCGAAGCGGACCGGAAGCCGACGCGCTATCCGGGGTTTGCCTTTGCGCTTGTCCTGGTCCGGGGCTGCCATCGATTCCCCCAGTCCCCCAATTTAATGCGCCTCGGCTGCGGTTGCCAGCCCCCGTGCGCCGCGGGACACACGGCGCCCCGGTAGTGCTAACATCGGGCGCCATGATGACGCAGCGCCCCTGGAGCGCGCTCGGACCTCCCGGTCTTGTCGTCGCGCTCCTCGTTTCCATCGCCCTGCTGCACTTCGGCGGCTGCGGGGGAGGGGGGAGCGGGAAGGCGACGGCTCCTGCGCTCAAGAGATTCCCGCAGCCGCTGTTCGACGGTCTCTGGCTCGGGATGACGCGCGAGGAGGCGGGGCGGGCCCACCCGCTCCGGCCCGCTCTGACGTCGGCCGGCAAGACCCATCTGGTCTGGATCTACGATCGGCCGGGCGAGTACGCCGTCGAGCTGACCTTCCCTTCGAGCGGGTCCGAGGCGAAGCTTGCCCGTATCGACGTCCACTTCGGCGCCAACGGGTCGTCGTCGCAGGACACCATCACGGCGCTGGCCCGGACGCTGGGCGAGCCGGAGGTGAGCCGGCGCAAGGCGAAGACCAACGCCTACGGCGACGCATCGCATGACGAGTACGACACCATCTGGTCGGACGCGGACCAGTACGTCTTCGTCACGGAGCGCGTGCCGCTGCAGGGACGAACGGGAGCGCCCGTCTACTACGTCTCGGTCAAGAGAAAAGAGCTGCTCCCCAAAGGGCCTCCCACGGGATACGTCCCCCCGCCGCCCCCCAAGGGCAAAGACGGCAAACCAGTCGAGGAGCCGATCTTCTGAACCCGAGGCACGGCGATGGCCGCCACGACGGTCGCGCGTGAGCGGCGCGCGTTTCGACCTGGCGATCGTCGGCGGCGGGATCGTCGGTCTGGCGACCGCCCTAGCCGCGCTGCGACGCTTCCCCCGGCTGCGCGTCGTGGTCCTGGAGAAAGAGCCGCGCGTCGGCCTCCATCAGAGCGGCCACAACAGCGGCGTCGTCCACTCCGGCATCTACTACGAGCCCGGGTCACAGAAGGCCAGACTGTGCGTCGAGGGGGCCGCGGCGATGGCGCTGTTCTGCGAGGAGAACGGCGTGCCGTACCGGCGCTGCGGCAAGGTCGTCGTGGCGACCGAAGAACGCGAGCTGCCGGGTCTGGCGGAGATCCACCGCCGCGGTATCGCGAACGGCGTCCCGGGCCTGTCGCTGATCGGCACCGAGCGGCTGCGCGAGATCGAGCCGGCCTGCCGCGGTCTGCGCGCGCTGCATGTGCCCTCCGCCGCCGTGACCGACTACGCCGCCGTCACGTCCGCCCTGGCGGGGCGCCTGGCGCGGGACGGCGGGGAGGTGCGCACCGGGGCGCGCGTCGTCTCCGTCACCAGCCGCGGCACCGAGGTCGTCCTCGACACCGGGAGCGGCGCGGCCGTGACACGCTTCGCCGTCAACTGCGCCGGTCTGCACAGTGACCGCATCGCCCGCCTGGCGGGCGCCGACCCTGGCGTCGTCATCGTGCCGTTCCGCGGCGAGTACTGTGAGCTCGCCGTCGGTCGCGGACCGGCGGTGAACGGTCTCGTCTACCCCGTGCCGGATCCGACGCTGCCGTTCCTGGGCGTCCACCTGACGAAGAAGGTGGGTGGAGGCGTCCTGGCCGGGCCGAACGCGGTGCTCGCCTTGAAGCGCGAGGGCTACCGCCGCACCGACGTCGACCTCGCCGATCTGGCGGGCGCTTTGTCGTTCCCGGGTTTCTGGAGAATGGCCCGGCGCTCCTGGCGCAGGGGCGCCGGCGAGCTGTGGCGCTCGCTGAGCAGGAGGGCCTTCGCGCGCGCCGTGCGCAGACTGCTGCCCGGCCTGCGCGACGACGATCTGCGTCCGGCCGGCTCGGGAGTGCGCGCGCAGGCGGTCGATCGGAGCGGGCATTTCGTCGACGATTTCCTGATCTTTCCGCACGGCCGCGTCATCCATGTGCTGAACGTCCCGTCGCCCGCGGCCACCGCCTCACTCGTCATCGGCCGGGCGATCGTCGAGACCATCGGCGCGACGTTCGATCTCGGCGGGGCGCGCTGAGACCGGTCGCGGCCACTCGCCGCGGTTCCGTGCTAGTCTCGACCCGGAGCGCATTCCATGGACACCGCCGCGCTGGCGCGCCGCGTCAAGAGCAAGGGGCTGGAGATCGGCCTCGGAGCGGTCGGCATCGCCTCCGTCGCTCCGTCGGAGCACGCCGGCTTCCTGAACGACTGGCTGGCCGCAGGCCGCGCCGGCGAGATGCAGTGGATGGAGCGGACGGCCGAGACGCGAACCGACCTGCGCCGGCGATTTCCGTGGGCCCGTACGGCCGTGGCCGCGGCGGTCCCATACCTGCCGTATCAAGACCCACGTGGCGCGCTACGCCGTCGGGCGCGATTACCATGCAGTGCTCGCGGCGCGCCTCCGAGTGCTGGCCGACTTCATCGAAGCCGAGGCCCCGGGCGCGCGCACCCGCCTCTACACCGACACCGGTCCCGTCCTGGAGCGCGAGCTGGCGGTGCGCGCCGGCCTCGGCTGGTTCGGGAAGAACACCAACCTGATCGGCCCGCGCGGCAACTCCTGGCTGCTGCTGGGTGAGGTGCTGACCGACCTCGACCTGCCGTCCGACGATCCGGTGGCCGACCGCTGCGGCACCTGCACGGCCTGCCTCGACGCCTGCCCGACCGGGGCGATCCCGGAGCCGTACCTGGTCGACTCGACCCGCTGCATCTCCTACCTGACGATCGAAATCCGCGGCCGCATCCCATCCGACCGGCGGGCGGACCTGGGCGACTGGGTGTTCGGCTGCGACATCTGCCAGGAAGTCTGTCCCTGGAACCGCAAGACGGCGCCGGTCGAAGACGGGGCCTTCCAGGCCGGCCGCCACCTGGAGGAGCGCACGCTCGCCGACCTAGTGCGGCTGGACGAGCGCGCCTTCGCGGCGGAGTTCAGCCCGACCGCCCTGGAGCGCCCGCGCCGGCGCGGCCTGGTGCGCAACGCCCTGATCGTGGCCGGAAACACGCAGGACGGCCCGGCGCTCGGCGCCGCCATCGACAAGCTGGAAGACGACGATCCGGTGGTGCGCGGCGCGGCCGCGTGGGCGCTCGGCCGCAGGGGGGGCGCCGGCGCTCGTCACGCGCTCGAGCGGGCACGGGCGGGCGAGACGGACACCGAGGTCCGGGCCGAGATCGAAACGGCGCTGGACGGCGCAGCGGACCGGCCGGAGGTCAGGCCGCCCGTCGCCGTCCCGCCTCAGGGCGTGAAGACGCGGTAGTAGGGGATTCCCGACAGGTTCGCCTGCAGGGCCCGGCCGCCGATCACCGTGTCGAAACGCAGTCGCTCGGCGGAGTAGTCCTCGCCGACCCGATACAGGCCGCCCTCGAGCGGCGTGATCGGCTCCTCGTCGTCGGTCGTGCACAACAGCAGGTTGCCCTTGCGCAGGATGATGCGGAAGTTCGGCTCCCACGGGTTCACCGTGCGGTAGTGACCGGGGAACGCATCCCACTCCTTCGGGTGATCGAAGGCGCGCGGACCGGCGTAGCGCTCGCCGGCGTACCAGTCGGGCCCGTAGAACGCCTCGACCACCTTGCCGTTGTCGCGCCCGAACCCGAGCAGGAACAGGGCGAAGTCGGCGTGCGGCACATAGAAGCGATCGTCGTCGCGCGCCTCGAGGACGATCCGCCTGCCGTCGTGCACGAGGATCAGGCGCTCCTTGTCGGCGGCCAGCACCAGCTTGCGGCCGTCGGGTGAGGTGAAGGTCCCGGCGTAGTCGGCGGGGCTCTTGACCTTCGTCGGAGACTCGTCCGGCGGCAGAGGTGGCAGCGGCTTGCCGTGCACGGCGCTCTGCGTCAGCTGCAGCACGTAATCTGCGAGGCGCTTGGGGCTCCCCGGCCCGTTGATGATCAGCGCCACACCCAGCCCGTCATCGAGATCGCCCAGGATGCGCGCGTAATAGCCGATCATGCCGCCGCTGTGGGCGACCATCGTGTGCCCTCCTTCGACGCGCGTATCCAGGCCGTAGCCGTAGGACCAGCCTTCGCCGGCGTCGATCGCCGGCCGGGTCAGGAGATGGAATCCGTCCTCCGACAGAATGCGGCCGCGCGGCCCCGCGCCGCGATTCAGGAGCATGCGCACGTACGCCGCCAGGTCGGCCGGCGTGGCGGCGATGCAGCCGTCGCCGGCGCCGTACTCCACCCAGGTGCCGGGCACGCGCGGGTGGTCCGGGTGCGAG
>QHXY01000273.1:0-1315 GCA_003223145.1 Acidobacteriota bacterium | reverse complement strand
TCCCCGGCGCCTCGCCCACGACGCGTTCCGACAGGGCGACCGCCTGGTACAGCGACGACGGGATGTCGTCACGGTCGCGCGGCAGGACGGCGGAATGGGTCATCAGATCGTGCGGCCTGATCGGTGCGTACGGCGTCTGCACCTTGAACCACGGCAGGTACTGCGTCACCGGCGCCTGCGGGTCGAAGCGGTCCTCGTCGCGCAGCTGCAGCAGGGCAATCGAGGTGAACGACTTGGTGATCGAGCCGATCTCGAGCAGGTGGTCCGGTGTCAGCGGCCGGCGTGCGTCGAGGTTGGCGTAGCCGTAGGTCGCCAGGTGCAGGAGCCGCTGCCTGTCGGTCAGCGCCAGAGACACCCCCGGGATGTTCTGCTCGCGCATCTCGCGCCTGACGAACTCGTCCAGCCGCTTCCAGGCCGCCTGCATCGCAGGCGAATCCTCGGCCGGGAACAGAGGCAGCGCGGACGACAGGATGACAATGCAGACTAAGCCTGTGGCCAAGAAGCGGGGGACTCGCATCAAGCGTTCCTCCTGTCAGATGTCCTTGAACTCCGGCAAGCTGCGGTAGCGGTCCATGCGGTCGGGGAAGAAGGTCAGGACGGTCAAACCGTCCGCCGCGAGCCGGCGCGCCACGACCATGTTGGTTCCGGACGACGGGCCGACCGGGTGGCCGGCGCGATTCAGACGGCGCGTCTCCTCGAGGGCCTCCTGGTCACTGACCAGGACGGCGTCGTCCAGGAGGGCGCGGTGCCGGCGCACGATGCCGGGCACCAGCCCGTCGCCGATCCCTTCCTGAAGATGGCAGACCGCCATCGGGTAGTCGTGCAGCGGCGGCAGCGCCGGCGGCACCGCGATCAGACGCGTGCGCGGATGCGTCTCCTTGAGAGCCCCTCCCGCCCCGATGATCGTGCCGCCCGTCCCGACCCCGGCGATCACCGCATCGAACTCACCGACCCCTTGCTGACGCGCCTGCTCCAGCGCCTCGCGTCCGAGCGCCGCCTGCGCCTCGACGCCCGCCTCGTCGTCGAACTGATCGAACAGAAAACGGCCCGAACGCTCGTTCGCGTACGCACGCGCGCGGCGAATCGCCCCGACGACTCCCTCGGACTCGGGTGTAAGGACCAGTTGCGCGCCGTGAGCGCGGATGATCGTCTTGCGCTCCTCGGTCATGTTCTCGGGCATGAAGACGACCGCCAGCAGGCCGAACCGCTTCGCCCAGTACGCCAGCGCGATCCCCGCGTTGCCAGAGGTCGGCTCGACCACTTCGCTTCCCGCCCGCAGCGTGCCGCTGTGCAGCCCGCTTTGAAGGACGTGGCT
>QHXY01000042.1 GCA_003223145.1 Acidobacteriota bacterium | reverse complement strand
GCTGCTCCGTGCCCGCCCCTTCCTGCTCCATGCACCGATCCTACAACACGCGGACGGGCTCCTAACGCTGCCAGAAGAACGGGCCGAGCGGCCTCTTCTCCGGCCAGACCTCGTCCATCGTCGAGGCGTCGTAGAGCACGCCGCCCTTCATCGTGTAGGCGACATTCTGCGTCCGGCGGATGTCGGACAACGGATCCCCGTCGATCACGACGAGGTCGGCGAGCTTGCCGGCCTCGAGCGAGCCGAGGTCCTTGCCGAAGCCGAGGGCTTCGGCGCCGCTCCAGGTGGCCGTTCGCAGCGCCTCCATCGGCGTCATGGCGTTGCCGATGGTGAACGCCCACAACTCCCAGTGGGCGCCGAGACCCTGCAACTGGCCGTGCGCCCCCAAGGCGACCCGGCCGCCGGCGCGGGCGATGCGCGCCGCACCGTTGGCGACCGTCGGGAACTGGAAGTCCTCCTCGGGATAGTGGATGCTGCGCCGGCCGAGGCCGTCGAGCATCTCGTGAGGGGTGAACCGGCGCAGGCGGACATCGTCGTGCGGGTTGGCGTGCTGGTACCAGTAGTACTCGGCCGTCGGGCCGCCGTACGAGACGATGAGCGTCGGCGTGTAGTTCGTCCCCGAGCGCGCCGCGAGCGTGACCACGTCCTTGTAGATGTACACCGGCAGCGAGTGCTCCAGGCCGGTGAACCCGTCGAGCATGTTGGTCAGGTCGGTGTGCAGCTCGCCGGCGCCCTCCATGGTCGCGCCGATCCCTTCCTGGCGCGCCGCCTCGATGAACCAGATGCGCTGCTCCCGGCGCGGCTGCTGGTAGACCTTCAGCCAGTGCGTGCCGTAGGTCTTCATCCGCCGCACCGCGTGCACGGCGTCCTCGAGACTGTCGACCTTGGTGTACTGCGCCGCCTGGACGCCGCCGTAGAGGACGTCGCCGCTGCTGTAGATGCGCGGGCCGATCAGCTCCCCCGCCTCGACCATCTCCCCTTCCGCGAAGACGTCCAGGCTGTGCGCCGACGGGTCGTGGATCGTGGTCACCCCGTACGCCAGATTGGTGACGTACTCCCATTTCTTGTCCGGGAAGATCTCGAACCCCGAGTAGTGCAGGTGCGCGTGCACATCGACCAGCCCGGGGATGATCGTCTTGCCGCCGACGTCGATCACCGCCGCGCCGGCCGGGGCCTGCAGCGAGCCGGTCCGGCCGATCGCGGCGATCCGGTCGCCGGTCACCACGATATCGGCGCGCTCCAGCACCTCGTCCCCTTTCATGGTGACGGCGCGCGCGTTCTTCAGGACGATCGATCCCTTCGGCCGCGGCTTCGCCGCCACCAGGGTGATCGGAATCGCCTCGGGCTTCGGCAACTCCGTGCCGGTCTCCTTCGCCGTCTCGGCCTTCTTGGACTCTTCGGCGTTCTCCTTGGCTTTCTCCTCCTGGGCCTTCTTCAGAATCGCCTCGCGCACCCGGCCGAGCCGCTGGCGGTAGATGGTGCTGCCCATGCCCCAGACGATGGTCGAGCCTCCGTCGGCCCAGCCGACGTAGCCGCCCCCCTCGCTGCTGAGCCGGTAGACCGGCACCGCCGACTTCTCTCCGCCGATCTCGACCGGGTCCTTGCCGGCGCGTGGCAGCGCTGTGACGTAGACGTCGTCCTGGCTGACGTAGGCCACCCAGGCGCCGTCCGGCGACGGCACCGCGTCCTCCGCCTGCACGAAGCGTAGGTGGTGCTGCTTGTCGGTGCCGTCGAGGCGGACCGACACGAGATCGATCTTGCGGTCGCCGCCGGGCTCGGCGGGCGGGACCTCCTCCTCGAAGAAGATGCGCTCACCGTCCGGGCTCCAGGCCGGGACCGGGTGGAAGCGCAGCGTGTCGCCGGGTGACACGGCGGTGACCGCGAAGGGATCGGCGCCGCCAGCCGGCGAATCGGACGGCAGCCAGCGGATCTCGTAGTACGGGTCGAACTCGGGCTGCTGGCCGCGCAGCTCGGCGCCGCTCCCGGCGACCAGGGCGATGCGATCGCCCTTCGGCGACCAGGCGGGATTGACGTAGTGCCCGGCGGAGCGTGTCAGACGCACCGGCGCTCCGCCGCCAGTCTTCACCTTCCAGACATGCCCCATGCCGGTGTCCGACCAGGTGACGTAGGCGATGAACTTGCCGTCGGGCGAGAACTCGGGGGCGTACTCGCGTACCGTGTCCTTCGACAGACGGCGCGGCTTCCCGGCCTTGCCGGCGCCGTCGAGATCGCACAGCCAGATCTTCCCGAGCGCGTCGAACGCCAGGAGGCGCCCGTCCGGCGACAGGGTCGGCCAGCGTAGCAGCTTCACCGTCAGGTCGGTCCCGCCGACCGGCTCTTCCACACGCAGCAGCGGGCGCAGATCGAGCGACACGTCGACCGTGAACGGGACAATGCCATCGGTGCCGGTGGCGAGGTCGAGACGGTGGATTTTGCCGCCGGTCCAGTACAGGTACGACTTGCCGTCCGGCGTGAAGGCGGACGCCGGAAGCACGTCCATCTGGGCGAAGCCCTCCTGGTCGTCGCGCGGCACCTCGCGCGACAGGACTCTCTCCGCCCCGGTCGCCAGGTCGCGCGCGTACAGCAGGTTGTGCGCGTCGGAGCGGCGCGCGTACACCAGCCGTTTTCCGTCGGGCGACAGCGCCGGCCGCAGGCCGCCGTCGGGCGCGGTGGTCAGCTTGATCAACTCGCCCGTCTTTCGGTCGAAGCGGTACACGTGCCACAAGCCGTTCGACATGTCCGGAGTGTAGGAAAAATCGGCCTTGCGCCCGGTCAGGTAGACATAACGGCCGTCGGGGCTCGCGACCGGGCCGGCCGAGGTGTCCAGCTTGTCCTTGGAAATCACTTTGACGCCCGTGCCCCCGTCCCGGTGGTACATCCAGATCTCCACCGGCGGGATGCCGGCCTTCGAGGTTTCTTCGCGGCGCGCCAGCACGTACAGTCCGTCCGGCGTCCAGGAGGGGGATGACAAGGTCGCGTCCTTCTCCTCCGTGAGGGCCCGGGGGGACGAGCCGTCGGAGCCCATCAGCCACAGGTTCATGTTCCCGCCACGGTCGCTGCAGAAGACGATCGTCCTGCCGTCCGGCGAGTAGCGCGGCGCGTAGTCCCAGGCCGGACCCGAGGTCATCCGCACGGCCTTGCCGCCCGCGATGCCGACCCGGTAGATGTCGCCCAGGAGGACGAACAGGATTGTGCCGCCGTCCGGCGAGACGTCCACGTCCATCCAGGTGCCCTCGTCGGTGGTGAACTCCACCCTGCGGGCGTTTTCGGGGACGGCGTTGACGTCGAGCTTCGCCGGCTTCTTCGCATCGCCCTTCACGCCGGACGCCTTCTCCTCCGCCGCCCCCTGGACCTGAGGGAGCGCGAGGATGAACAGGACAAGGAGAGCCGGCCACGAAACCACGCGCCGCAAACGGATCATCGTCGGACGCCTCATATTGAGGTTGCGTTCACTCGTTCAGCAGGGGGTCGAAGCGGCGGATGATATCATGCATGCACATGGAACATCTGATCCTCCGTTACGGCCTGGCGGTGGTGTTCCTGGGCGCCGCCGTCGAGGGCGACGTGACGATGATCCTGGCGGGGGTCACGGCCCACATCGGCCTGTTCCGGCTCCCTTCGGCGATCGCCCTGGGGGCTCTGGGTGGGCTCGCGGGCGACTGCTTCTTCTACGCGCTTGGCAGGAGACACTCCGGGATCCTCCGGACGAGCGCGCTCTACCGCAAGGCCGAGCCGGCGATCGAGCGCTTCACCGGCCGCGTCGGCGAGCTGCAGATTGGTCTGGCCCGCTTCGTGTACGGGACACGTATGGCCTCGATGCTGTTCTGGGGGGTGAAGGGCCTGCCGTTCTGGCGGTTCGCCCTGATCGACGCGACAGGCTGCGCCCTCTGGGCGGTAGTCCTGGGTGGATTGGGCTACTCGCTGAGCAGCAGCGCCGAGCTCGTCATCGGCCGTGTGAAGCGCGCCGAGATCTGGCTCCTCGCAGGATTCGCCGTGTCGCTCGCCCTGGTCCTGGCCTACCGCAGGATGACCCTGCGCCGGTTGTCCTCAGTCGGTAAACCTGACCCCGTGGAGCGTGGGTGAGAGCGCCGTTTTGCGGGTGCGAAACCCCAGGTAGAGATCGACACCTCCCGCGTTGGACGCTCCAGCTTGAACATTGTCCAGACCGATGGAGCCGACGAGGAAGTCCATGAGGCCGTCCCTGTTCACGTCGCCCGCCGCCGCCACCGAACCTCCGAAGAACGCGTTGGCCTGCGACACCTGGATGGTGAGTGAGGCCGTGTTGACCAGACCCATCCTGCCGCCGTAATAGACCCGCACGCTGCCCTGCCCGGCCGCCGACATGTCTCCCGTGCGCGGCGAGCCGATGGCGACGTCGGGGATGCCATCGCCGTTGAAGTCACCTATTCCTGCAACCGACGAGCCGAACTCCGCCGGGTTCTTGTTGATCTTGGTGCTCCAGCTCGGAGACAGAATCGGGCCCGTCGTCGAGCCATAGACGGCCAGCACCTGGCCGGAGCCCCAGAACGGCGCCCCGACGATCACGTCCGCGATACCGTTGCCGTTGACGTCGCCCGCCCCGGCGACCGAGTACCCGAGCTGCGCCTGGGTCTTGTTGCTGTCGAACGTCCAGATCGGGTTGGTGGTGCCTTGGCCGTTCGGGTCGAACAGCGGGCCGGCGTAGACGAAGACACGCCCCTCGTCCGGGAACCCGGCGTTGTCGAACAGCGGAGCGCCGACGATGACGTCGCCGAACCCGTCGCCGTTCACGTCACCCGCCGCGGCCACCGAAAAGCCGAAGGCCGAGGAAAACAGGTGGCTCCCGGCGCTCCACCACGGCGAGGTCGACAGACCGGAGGCCGAACCGAGATAGACGAAGGCCTGGCCCTCGTCGACGTTCACCGGGGTATCAAAATCCGGGGCCCCGACGATGACGTCCCCATAGCCATCGCGGTTGACGTCGCCTGCCGAGGCCACCGAAGCGCCGAACGACGCGCCGTTCTGATCGGGCTCCGCGGTCCACGCCGGCACGGTGCTCAGACCGGTCGGCGACCCGAGATAGACGTAGGCGCGCCCCTCGTCGGTCTGCCCGTTGTCATACAGCTTGGCCCCGATGATGACATCGGCGATGTGGTCGCCGTTCACGTCGCCCGCCGACGCGACCGAATAGCCGAACCAGGCGCCCGCCTGTCCCCCATCGGCCGTCCAGGCGGCCACCGGCGCGGGCCCGCTCGCGGACCCGAGGAACACGAACGCCCGCCCCTCATCGAACACGAAGCCGTCATCGAAGCGCGGGGCGCCGATGATGACGTCGGCGTAGCCGTCGTTGTTCACGTCGCCCGCCCCGGACACCGAGTTCCCGAACTGCTCGGCGAACTGGTCTCCCAGGACCTCCCAGGCCGCTGTAACCACCGTCGGATCGACAATCAAGGGGTAGGGATGACCCGCATCCTGGACTGTGAGGCGCAGGGCGCCCGGACCCAGCCCCAGCGAGGCCCCGACCTGGTTTCCGGCCGCGTCGGCTACCCTGAGCCCGGCATAGCGGACGACCTGCCGATCACCCGATGTGACGAACGAAACGCCGTCGGGTCCGTCCTGACGCTCCTCGAGACTGCCGGAATAGGCCACCTCGAGAATCAACGGGGACCGGCTGTCGCCGGAACCCGGGCGGGCGTCGATGGTGAATCCCTGCTCGAGGCCGCTGCGGTCGTTGACATACCACTCGGTCAATCCGAGGGTTTCGTGACGCTGCTCGATGCGGTTGCCGTCGGCCCTGAAGGCGTCCGGTCGCGCGCCGGCCATAGCGCCCTCGCGGCCAACCCCCTGAAGCCGCAGAGCGAGCGCCCAGGACGGCCGTTCCTCCGCCCGCGGAGTCACTTGCACACGCCCCGACTCCATACGGACGCGCAGACCCTGGGCCCGGTTCGGGGCAGAGAAGACGCCGTCCGGGGCGGGGCTGAAGCGGTACTCCGAGCTGAGGATTCCCTGCCAGGCACGGTCCAGCCAATCGCCCGCCGGAGCCGCCGCACCACCGCCCCCGGCCGGGGCGCCGGCACTCGACAGCAAGAGCGTGGTCAGGATCAAGGCTGTCCACAACAGGCTTGAGCGGCGCATGTCTCCCTCCCTAGATTCGACCCGGTATGCAGAGTTATTCAGGCCGCTATATACGTCAAAAGCCCGTCGCCGGCAACGTCGGGCGACGCGCTATTTCACAAGCTCTGCGCCGCGAGTTGACGCCATGAGGGCGACTGCCTATCCTTCGCCGGGCATGATGAGTCCAAATGAATATTCCGGGCCCGACCCCCGTCCCACTCATTGGAACGCCGCGGCGTCGATCGCGCTCCTGGTCCTGGCGTGCGCTCCACTGTTCTTCTTCCGACTGGGAGGGGCCGGCCTCGGCGATCCCGACGAAGGCCGGAACGCCGAGGCGGCGCGGGAGATTCTGGAAACGGGCGACTGGGTCACGCCGCACCTGGACGGGATCCCCTACCTGGACAAGCCGCCCGCCTTCTTCTGGACGGTCGCCCTGTCGTACCGGCTCCTAGGGGTGGGCGAGCTCGCCGCGCGCGCGCCCTCGGCGCTGTTCGCCCTCGCCGGCATCGCCCTGATCTCCTGGTTCGCGCGCCGCCGCATCGGGTATGCCGCGGGCTGGCTGGCCGGCATCACGCTGGCGCTCTCACCGCTGTACATCATCTTCGGGCGGATCGTCATCTTCGACATGATGCTGACCTTCTGCATGACGGTCAGCGTTCTCTCCGCCTTCGAGGCCATCGAGGGCGCCGGGCCGGAGCATTCCGGCGGAGGCGCGCGCGGCCAGCTTCCGGGGGCGCTGTTTTTCGCGGCCGCCGGTGTGGGGACGATCACCAAGGGCCCCGTCGCCCTGGCCGTCCCCCTCCTGGTGGCGATCACCTGGGCGCTCGTCAGGAGACGGCCGGCGCGCCTCCTGCGGCTGCGTCTCATGACCGGCGCGGCGATCTACGCCGCCCTGGTCGTCCCCTGGCTGTTCCTGGTCGAGACACGCAACCCCGGCTACCTGCACTACGCGATCATCGGGGAGAACTTGCAGCGCATGACCTCGAACAGGTTCGAGACGGCGCGCCCGTTCTACTTCTACGCCAAGGTCGTGCTCCCGGGGCTGTTTCCGTGGATCGTCTACGCCGCCGCGGCCGGTCTGCGTCGGGCGCGCGCCCTGCTTCCCCTGTCGGGCGGCGCGGGCGCGCGCCCCTGGCGCGGCGCCTGGTCGCGCCTGGCGGCGGAGACCGACCCGGCCCGACTGGCGGCGCCGTTCGCCGGCTGCTGGCTCGGCGTTCTCCTGCTGTTCTTCTCCTGCATCGCCTCGAAGCGGCCGGCCTACATGGTGCCATGCGCCGTGCCGCTGGCGCTTCTCTGCGGCCGCCTCTGGGCGCGGGCTTTCGGGCGCGCGCGCCAGGAGGATCCCGCCGACCTCGCGGCCGGCGCCCGCTGGGCCGCGGTGATCTGCGCGGCCGGCGCCCTGGCGGCGGCTCTCGCCGGACCGGCTGGAATGGCGCTCGGAACCTCCGACGGCAAGTACGACGTCCTGCTGTCGCGCCGCTTCCTGTTCGGGGCCACCGCGGTCGGCCTGGCCGCCGCGGGCGCCCTCCTGTGGACGACACGATCGATGCGGCGTCCGGTCGCCGCGTTCGCCACCGCCATCCTGTCGATCGCGGTGGTGGTGCCGCTGTCCCACGCCGCCAGCGCGTACCTCGACACGGCGCGCTCGTCGCGTCCGGTGAGCCGTTTCCTGGCCGGACGCCTGCGGCCGGACGACAGGGTCATCTGCTACGAACAGTACCGCCCGGGGCTCAACTTCTACCTGCGCCGTCCGATCCACCTCGTCACCACCGGCACACCGTTCTCGAGCTGGTACATCAAGCTGCACCTCGACGAGTTCCGTCGCGATCCGTCGTTTCCGATGCTCTCCGGCGAGCAGCTGCGGCACCTCGTCGCCGCACCCGCGCCGGCGGTCTACATCCTGTCGCCGCCCCGCATGTATGACCTCCTGCGCGCCGAGGCCGGTCCGGGGCTGCGCCCCGATCCAATTTACGAGGATGTGGGCGGCGGCCTGTTTGCGAAATGAAAATGACCGACAACCGTGCGGGTCAGTCACTCACTCTCCGAGCGCAAAGGCCTCCATTATTCCCATCCGGGGCCTCGAACCCTCCAAGATCGGAGCACGCGGTCGTAATCCATGTGATATGAGTCAATTAGACCGTCGCCTCTCTCCTTCATCCGCACGGTTGTAGGGCATTTTCCCGTGTGTCTCCCGTCTGTCCCCGTGCTATCCTGTCTGTCCCACCGTCGCGTCGGGGCGCCGGGCTCGTCGACCTGCCGGAAGCATGCAGCGCCCCAGGAGGACCAGAACCAGGCATGTGCGGCATCGTCGGTATCGCTGATCTGCGCGGTCACGGCCGGCCCGACCCGGGGCTGGTGGCGACCATGGCCGACACCATGGCGCACCGCGGCCCCGACGGCGCCTGCGTCGTGGAGGTTCGTGCCGGCCGGGTGGCCCACCTCACCTTCGGGTTCCGCCGTCTGAGCATCCTCGACCTGGGGGCCGGGGCCCGCGCCTACGCCGACGAGGCGGACCGCTTCCGGGTCATCTGCA
>QHXY01000271.1 GCA_003223145.1 Acidobacteriota bacterium | reverse complement strand
CTTCATCCCTTCCGCCCCCCGCGGAGACGGGGGTCAGTGCCCCTTCTCCGCCGTCATCAGGAACTCGAACAGTCGCTGCAGCTCCTCGTCCGTGTAGAACTCGATTTCGATGCGGCCGCGCCCACCCTTCTTGACGATTCGCACCTTCGTCGCCAGGGCGCGTGTCAATCGCTGCGCCGCGGCCGCCACGTTCGGATCGATTTCCGGCCCCGCCGACCGATCCGTTCCGGCGGGGATCTTGCGGACTCCTCTCCCCGCCGCCCCAAGGATCCCGGTGATGCGCTGCTCGGTCTCCCGGACCGAGAGAAGACCGCGCGCCACCTCCTCGGCGACCTTAATTTGTGTCGCGGCGTCGGGAATTGCCATGATCACCTTGGCGTGCCCGACCGAGATGCTGCCCTCCCTCAGGAAATCCTGAATGGAGTCTGGTAACTTCAATAACCTCAATGAGTTAGAAATAGAAGACCGATCCATGCCGACGCGTTTTGCCACATCGGCGTGGGACAGCTTCATCTCGTTGAGCAGGAGCCAGCTCCAGGACCCGGTCATCGGAAACCTTGCGGACGATGGCCGGGATACGCTCCATCCCGGCAATCTGAGCGGCCCGCCAACGTCTCTCGCCCGCGATAAGCCGGAAACCGTTCGCTTCCTGGCGTACGATGACCGGCTGGATGATGCCGTTTTCCCGGATCGATTCGACCATCCCCTCCAGACCGCTGAAATCGGATCGAGGCTGGTAGTGGCTCGGCTGGATCCGCTTGACGTCCAGCATCAGGAGCCCCGCATCCCCCCTCGTCTGGGCGGGCTCAGGGATGAGGCTGCTGAGTCCTTTGCCGAGCGCCTGTCTTTTCATGTCGCCTGATCACCTCACGGGCCAGGTTGAGGTACGACTCCGAGCCCTTGGAACGGATGTCGTACAGCATGATCGGCTTGCCGAAGCTGGGCGCCTCCCCGAGCCGAACGTTGCGCGGCACGATAGTTCGGTACACCCTCTCCTTGAAGAAGGACTTGATGTCGGCGACCACCTGGCGTGACAGATTGGTGCGCTCGTCGAACATGGTCAGGAGAACGCCATCGAGCTCGAGCGCCGGGTTGAGCGAGGCGCGGATCCTGTAAAGAGTCTCGACCAGCTCGGAGACCCCCTCGAGCGCCAAGTATTCGCATTGCACCGGGATCAGGATTCCGTCCGCCGCCGCCAGAGCGTTGATGGTCAGAAGTCCGAGCGAGGGAGGGCAATCGACGAGGATGTACTGGAAGCGATTGCGCACGATTTCGATCGCCTCCTTCAGCCTGAACTCCCTGTTTTGCGCCCCAATCAACTCCACCTCGGTCCCCACGAGATCCCGGCTCGCCGGGGCGACCGTCAAGAATTCCAGCTCGGTAGGCACCAGGATTTGATCGATGCGGACTTCGCCCGCCATCACCCCATACATCTCGCCGCCGGGGTTCGGCTTCAGTCCGAGGCCCTTCGTCGATGAGGCCTGCGGATCCATGTCGACCAGAAGCGTCGGTCTCTCGGCGATCGCCAGCGCCGCGGCCAGACTGATCGCCGTGGTCGTCTTGCCGACCCCGCCCTTCTGATTTGCGATGGCGATAATCCGGCCCATGTGCGGCGAAGATTAGCATAGCGGGGTGCGTGAGAGGCCGATTGATCCCTTCCTGATGTTCCACGTGGAACATCCCAGACGACCAATTTAATGGATCACAGGACAGCGGCGGCCCCGAGTACGGCGACTACGGAGTGCGATGATGACGGAAGCGGCCTCGTTTCCAGCAGACGCAGACCGGCGATTGGTCGTTCGCCCAGCGATTCGGCCTCGCCCGCCGAGACGAAGAAGAGCGCCTTGCCTCCCGGCACCAGTATCGAACCGCCGTCACCCTTGAGGAGATCCTTCACTCGCACCGCTCGCAGGGTGAGGTAGCGGCACGGCAATAAATCTGCGAGGTCGCGGACTTTCATGACCCGCCGGGTCTCTACACGGGCGTTCTGCGCAGCGATCCGGCGCAGCACCGCCCAGAGGAACGCCGACTTCCTCTCCGACGACTCAACCAGGACCAAGTCGAGCCCGGGTCTAAGGATCTTGAGCGGGATCGCCGGGAACCCGTTGCCCGAACCGAGGTCGATCAGTCTCCCTCCGTCGTCCAGAAGATCCGCCACTGCCAGTGGCTCCAGAAAATGACGCCTGACGATGGCCGCTTCATCCTTGAGACCGGTCAGATTCATCCGGCTGCCCCACTCCCGCAGGAGCCGGAAGTGGGTCTCGAAGTCGGCCATCTCCTTTTCCGTGATATTCCGGCCGAGCGAGCCGGCCTCTTCTAGCAGGCGATCGCGGAATGCGGATACCATATTTGAAGTACGTTAGCATGGGCCTGCAGCGGAGAGACCAGGAGCCTTTCCGAGCAAGGAGACGTCATGCTCTGGGGACGTTTGGGGTTTCTGGGACCCTTGCTGGCGGTTTTGCTATCGATCGAAACCGATCGGGCCGCAGCGCCTTCCCGGTTACCCGCTCCTCAAAGGTCACCGGCTCCGAGTCTTTCGAAGACTCCCGCCCCTGCCCCGTCGCCGACGCCGGAGGTCCGGCAGCCTGCCACCGCTCCGGTCGACCTCGATGACGTCCTCAAGCATCTCGGTGAAAGGGCGCGCGCCTACGAGACGATCGCGCTGCGCTTCGTCTGCATCGAGTCGGTGAGAACCAGCGACGAGCCGCGCAAGGAGCGACACTACGACTTCATGTACGTCCAGGAGGAGGAGCAGCGCTACAAACCATACCGGCAGGCGCACACCGGCCGTCTCGGCAAGACCGTCGCCGAGACCGCGGTCGACTTCAACTTCCCGGACGCTTATTCGTGGACGTTGATGTTCGCGCCCGATCGACAGAAACTCTTCCGCTTCCGCTACACGGGTCAGGAATGGTTCTCGCTGCGGCAGGCCCACATCCTGGAGTTCAGCGCGCCACTGCCATTCAGTTCGGGCAGGACCATCTACGAATGGAGCGGCAAGGTCTGGGTCGACGCTGAGAACTACAACATCCTCAAAGTCGAGGCGGAGCCCGGCAATCAGACAGAGCGGCTCAAGGAGCAGCTTGACCTGTACCGCAAGTCTCCTCGCTTCCTGATTTACTCGATGGGAAGAAGACCGCAGGGCTATCGCTATAACATCACTTTTCTCAATGAGTTACATGAGCTTTCCTTGCCGGACTACCTGGAGTTTCGGAGCTTCACGCTCGATCTTCAGGGAGACGAGGAATGGGACAGCCAGACGATTCTGCGCTACAGCGGGTATCAATTCTTCGGCGTGGACGTGCGGGAGCTGTTCCACGTGCAGTAGAGGTCCGCCCGGCCCGCTGGCGGCGCGCCTTTTCCAGGTAGACATTGATCAGACTGAGAGCGGCGGGCGTGACGCCCGAGATCCGTGCCGCCTGCGCCAGGGTCGCCGGGCGGGCCCGACCCAGTTTCTCTACGATCTCCTTCGAAAGACCCGGGAGGCCTTCGTAGTCGAACTCCGGAGGGATGCGTCGTCCCTCTTCGCGCTGCAGCCTCTCGAGATCTCTTTCCTGCCGATCGATGTAGCCGCCATAGCGCAGACGGTTGGCGACGTAGCGGCGATCCCGGGCACCGAGACCCCGGGCGGCTTGGTCTCCGAGAAAATCCAGAAGCGCTTCGAGAGCCACGTCGTTCCTGCGCAGCAGGAGGGCCGGCGTGGTCGGATTGCCGATGCGGACGCCGAGCGTCCGCTCGGCCCGGCGCGCGGCGCCGCTGGAAGGTCTCAGCGTCTGCGTCTCGAGAAACCGCGTGAAGGCTCGCACCCCGTCGCGCCGGGCAAGAAAGCGCCCGTAGCGCTCGTCGCCGATGAGGCCGACCCTGCGGCCGTGCTCGGTGAGCCTCAAGTCGGCGCTGTCGATGTCGAGGAGCAGCCGGTACTCGGCGCGCGACGTGAACATGCGGTACGGTTCCGCGGTCCCCTTGAGCACCAGGTCATCCACCAGGACGCCGATGTAGGCCTCGCCACGTGACGGGACGAAGGTCTCCCGGTCCTGCGCCACCAGCGCTGCGTTCATCCCCGCGACCAGGCCCAGGGCAGCCGCCTCCTCGTACCCCGTCGTACCGTTGATCTGTCCCGCCAGGAACAGTCCGCGCACCGCACGGGTCTCCAGCGTGTGCCGGCAGGCGGTCGGCTGCACGAAGTCGTACTCCACCGCGTACCCGGCGCGCGCCACCTCCGCCTTCTCCAGGCCGCGGATGGACCGGACCATCTCGATCTGCACCTCGGCCGGCAGGCTGGTCGAAACCCCGTTCAGGTAGATCCACGGATGATCGCGCCCCTCCGGCTCGACGAAGATCTGGTGGCGATCGCGGTCGGCGAATCGGACGACCTTGTCCTCGATCGACGGGCAGTAGCGCGGCCCGGTCGACGTGATCCGACCTGCGTACAGCGGCGACCTGTCGAGGTTGCCGCGGATGATCGCGTGCGTCTGCGGATTCGTGAAGGTGATGTGGCAGTCGATCTGGGGTGTGTCGATGGCCCCCGTCTCGAAGGAAAACGGCACCGGATCGCGGTCGCCCGCCTGCCTGTCCATCGCGTCAAAATCGACCGAGGATTTCAGGACGCGCGGCGGCGTCCCGGTCTTCAGTCGCCCCATCGGCAGGCCCAGACGGGCCAGAGCCCGGGACAGCCCGACCGAGGTCTTCTCCTCGAACCGGCCACCTGGGCGGTTCTCCAGGCCGACGTGCAGCTGCCCGCGTAGGAACGTCCCGGTTGTGACCACGGCGCAGCGGGTCGCGAGGGCGCCTCCGCCGGCGAACTCCACGCCGCGCAGGACACCACCGTCGACGATCAGGTCGGAGGTCTCGCCTTCGATCAGCGTGAGGCGCCGCGTGCTCTCGACCGCGTCCCGCATCCTGCGGGAGTACGCTTCCTTGTCCGCCTGGGCGCGGGGCGCCTGCACCGCGGGTCCAGGGCTTCGATTGAGCAGGCGGAACTGGATGCCCGTCGCGTCGATCGCCCGGCCCATTTCCCCGCCGAGGGCGTCGATCTCGCGCACCAGGTGGCCCTTGGCCAGACCTCCGATCGCCGGGTTGCACGACATGCGCGCCACCGCCCCGGCGTCGAGAGTCACCAGCGCCGTCTCGCAGCCCAGACGCGCCGCGGCCAGGGCCGCTTCGCAGCCGGCGTGCCCGGCGCCGATCACGACCACGTCGTAGCTCTTGACGGGGATCCCGCTCATACCCCTCGTGTCACTTTCCGATGCAGAAGCTCTTGAAAATCCGGTCGTAGATGTCGTCCACCCCGACTTCCCCGGTGATCTCGCCGAGCCGGTCGAGGGCCTCGCGATAGTCGAGAAGCAGGTACTCCTCGGTCACGCCGTCGCGCGCGCCCCGCTCGGCGCGCGTCAGCGCCGCCGCGGCCTTGGCGAGCAAATCCCGGTGGCGGACGTTGGTGATGAACGCCCCCTCGTTCGAGCCGACCGTCCCCGCGGTCACCGCCTCTTCCAGTCTCAGCCGCAGGGCCTCGATGCCGGCGCCGGTCCGGGCCGAGACCCCCAGCGCGCCGTGACGTTGCGTCAGGCTCTGCGCCTCGTCCCGCCCCACGCCGCAGGCCAGGTCGACCTTGTTCAGGACCACGATCGAGCGCCCTGGGTCGAGCGCCCGGAGCAGACCCCGGTCGTCCTGGCCGAGCGGCCGCGACCAGTCGAGGACCAGGAGGAGAAGATCGGCGGTCGTCATCGCGCCGCGCGCACGGCGCACCGCCTCGCTGCCCGCCTCGTCCTGCGGCTCGTGCAACCGCGCGGTGTCCAGGAGCGACACCGGAATGCCGCGCAGGTCGAGGCTCTCCTCCAGGACGTCCCGTGTGGTACCGGCGAGCGGCGTGACGATGGCGCGATCCTCCTCCAGGAGTCGGTTGAACAGGCTGGACTTGCCGACGTTTGGCGATCCGACGAGCGCGACGGCCGCTCCGTCGCGCACGCGCCGGCCGCGATCGTACGTCCCGGCCAGGGTCTCGATGGCGGTGCGCACCTTCCATACCTCGGACCCGACGCCGCCTTCCGGCAGGAACCGGCCGGCCTCGCTCTCCTCCGAGAACTCGATGGACGCCTCGAGGCGTGCCACGACTTCCGCCAGGCGATCTTTCAGGCGATCGACCTCGGAGGAGATCCGGCCCAGCACCTGGTCGTGGGCCACTTTCGCCTGGAACGCCGTGCGCGCTTCGATCAGGTCACGGATGGCCTCGGCCTGGGTTGCGTCGATTCTTCCGTTCAGAAAGGCGCGCAGCGTGAACTCCCCGGGAGTCGCCGGGCGCGCACCCAGCGCCACCGCCGCCTCGACGAGGAGACGCGCCACCGCCGGGCTTCCGTGGGACCAGAGCTCCGCGGTATCCTCGCCGGTGAAGCTGCTCGGGGGCCGGAACGCTACGAGGTATCCGTGATCGATCGTCACGCCGCCGGTCCCGACGAAACGCCCGAACGTCGCCCGCCCCGCTGGGACCGTGGCCGGGTCGAGGCCTTGCTTACCGCGGTGGAACAGCTTCGAGGCGACCGAGATCGCCCTCGGCCCCGACAGGCGCACCACGCCGATGCCACCGCGTCCCGGGGGGGTCGAAATGGCGACGATCGTCTCGGTCCCGGGTGAAGGGGACGTGGAAATTACCGGTCCGCTTGCGTGACGGGACGGTCGCGATTCACGGTCGATCATGGGCGGGAGACCTGCTCGGACGTTGCGTGTCTGCGGCGCGCTCAGGACCCGTCGCGGTCCTGCCCGGACTTCGCCGTGGGGAGAATCGCAATCCGCTTCAAGAAACCGTCGCCGACGCTGTGCGTCTCGACTCCGCCGATCTCCGCGAGCGCCAGGTGCACGATGCGCCGCTCGTACGGATTCAGCGGGCTGAGGAGGCTCTCCTCGCCGGACGTCTTCACCTTCTCGGCGGTGCGCACGGCGATGTCCACGATCTCCTCTTCGCGCAGCTTGCGGAATCCGCCGCAGTCGACCTGGATCTTCTTCCCCTTGCGCCCGCGGTAGATGATCCGGTTGAGGAGGTATTGCAGGGCGCTCAGACCCTCGCCCTTCCGGCTGAGAAGATAGTCGCGGTCGGCTCCGGCGAGGTCGACCTGGATGGTCTCCTGATCGTCGCGCGCGCTGGCGCGCACGTCGAGACCCAATCCGCGGAGCATTCGCTCCACCAGACGCTCTACCTCGCCCGCGTCGGCCGCGGGCGCGTGGTCCTCCGTCTCCGCGCCGGACTCGCCAACTCGATCGTCGGTCATCCCGGAACCCCCCGCCGGACGGCTACTCCGTAGGGCCCGGACGCCGCGCGATCGGCGCTCACGAAGGGCTCTTCTCGGATGCCGCCTGCCGGTTGATCAAATACTGCTGCCCGATCCCGAGGAGATTGTTGACCAG
>QHXY01000041.1 GCA_003223145.1 Acidobacteriota bacterium | reverse complement strand
TGATGGGCTCCGCGACGGCGCTGACCTTCTTTCTGCTGCTGGGCATGTGCCTGCACCATTATTTCCGCGGGCGCGCGGAGCCGCGGCCGGCCCGTGGGTGGCTCTGGGTGATCGTGCTCCTCAACGTCGTCGGCGTCGTGGCTTATTATCTGACGATCATCGAGCCGGAGCAGAAATCGCTGATGGCGCGGGAGCCGGGAGGTGCGGTGGCATGATCGGTCGACTCTGGCATGGCTGGACGAGCCGCGAGAACGCCGACGCTTACGAGTCGCTGCTGCGGTTCGAGGTTCTTCCGGGAATCCACCGGGTGCGCGGATTCGGGGGGGCCTGCGTGCTGCGCCGGGACACCGGGACCGAGGTCGAGTTCGTCACTCTGACGTTCTTCGAAACGATCGAGGCCGTCCGCGCGTTCGCCGGAGAGGACCACGAGAAGGCGGTGGTCCCGCCGAAGGCGCGCGCGCTGCTGTCGAGATTCGACGAGAGGTCGGCGCACTACCGCGTGATCGTGGATCCGCGGGCCGGCTCGACCGGGGAGAGTCGGTGAGCGGCGCGGCCAGGAGCGTCGCGGTCTTCGGGGTCTACTGCGCCGGCGTCGGTCTGATCCTGATCGCGGCTCCGAACATCTTCCTGGGCGCCGTCGGGCTGCCGCCCACCGGGGAGCCCTACATCCGCGTGCTCGGGGTCGTGGTCCTGGTTCTCGCGCTCTATTACCTGGCGGCGGCCCGCGCCGAGGCGGTGGCGTTCTTTCGCTGGACCACGTGGGGGAGACCGATGGCCTTCATGTTGTTCGGCGCCCTCGTGCTGCTGGGCTTTGCTCCGCGTATCCTGGTGCTGTTCGGGGCCGTGGACGCGGCGGGGGCGCTGTGGACCGCCACGGCCCTTCGACGTCAGTTCGGCGCGCGGGCCGGGTGACGCGGTGCCCGGGGCGAATGGGAGGGGCGTGCGCATCAGGGCGATGACAGTCGTGGACGCGGCGGAGGTCGCGGCTCTCGCCGGACAGCTCGGCTATCCTGCCTCGGCGCAGCAGATCGAGGACCGCTTTCGTGGCCTCTCCCGGGAGGCCGATTCCTCGGTCTTCGTCGCGCAAGGGGAAGACGGTCGGCTGGCGGGCTGGATCCATGTCCTGGAGCGCCGCTTCCTCGAGCTCGATCGCTACGCGGAAATTCGCGGCGGCCGAGGAGTGGGCGCGGGAGCATGGTTGCGTCATGGTGCGCGTGCGCTCGAACATGAAGCGCGTCGAGGCGAAGCCGTTCTACGAGCGCATGGGTTACCGGGTCGTGAAGACGCAGTACGTCTTCGAGAAGACCGCGCGGCAGGAGACGGAGTGAGGGGGCGATGACGGGGATCACCATCAGGCGTTTCCAGAAACCGGACGAGGCGCGGGTGTTCGACAAGGGGAGGTTCGAGCTGATCCGGATCGGCGGTCTCACCGTCGGACGGGCGAGCTACGAGCCCGGCTGGAGATGGTCCGAGCACGTCGGTCTGGTCGTATCGGGGAGGGCGATGGTCGTGATGGACGGCGGGGCCGAGGTCGTCCTCGGCCCCGGTGATCTGTTCTCGATCGCCCCGGGGCACGACTCCTGGGTCGTGGGGGACGAACCCTACGTGTCGCTCCACTTCCTCGGCGCCGACTCCTACGCGACGTGAACCCGCGGACAGGACGGGCCGCGCTTCGACCCGCCGCCGGAAAATGACTCCGAGACAGCTCCGGAGCAGGATCAAGGTGGCGACGGGAACGCGCTGGGAGCCGATCGTCGGCTACTCGCGGGCGGTGCGCATCGGTCCGTTCGTGCATGTCTCCGGCACCACCGCCACCGATGCAGACGGTCGCATCGTCGGCGCCGGCGATCCGTACGCCCAGACCGTGCAGACTCTGAAGAACATCGAGGCGGCGCTGGGCCGGGCCGGGGCCGGGCTGGAACACGTGGTGCGCACGCGCATGTACGTCGTCGACATCGATCACTGGGAGGCGGTCGGCAAGGCGCACGGCGAGTTTTTCGGAACCATCCTCCCGGCGACCAGCCTGATTGAGGTAAGGCGGCTGATCTCCCCGGACATGCTGGTGGAGATCGAAGCCGAGGCGTACGTCCCGGATGGGGAGGCGGGCGGGCCGTGAGCCCGGGCGGGGTGCGGCGCCGCGGCCCTCGCCTCGGCCGTCGCGGCCGGCGTGAAACCGCCGGCGCCGCGCGCGGCCTGGCGCCGGCTCGAGGCCGGTCTGGAGCTGGGAGAGTTCGTCTCGCCGCGCCCGTCGGATCGCGGCGACTCGATCGTGCGGGCGCTGCGCATCGAACCCTCCCGATTCGAGCTGCGTCTTCTGAACGCCTCAGCGAACGCGCGCGGCGGCCCCCTGACGGCGCGCGCGTGGTGCGCGCGCGCGGGACTGGTGGCGGCGATCAACGCCAGCATGTACCAGGCGGACCATCGCACCAGCGTCTCTCTCATGAGGACCGCGGCCCACACCAACAACCCGAGGCTCTCGAAGGACCGCGCGATCCTCGCGTTCGAGCCGCGCGGCCCCGGGGTTCCGGCGGCGACGATCATCGATCGCGAGTGTGACGATTTCGAGACCCTGCGGACGAAGTACGGCAGCCTGGTGCAGAGCATCCGGATGATCTCGTGCAACGGCGAGAACGTCTGGAGCCGTCAGGAGAGGCGCTGGAGCACAGCGGCGATCGGCATGGACGCGCTGGGCCGGATCCTGTTCCTGCACGTGCGCTCGCCGTACAGCACCCATGATCTGATCGACATCCTGAAAGCCCTGCCTCTCGGTCTCACGAGGGCGATGTACGCGGAAGGCGGCCCGGAGGCGCAGCTCTTCGTGAGCAGCGGCGCCGAAGAGCACGAATGGGTCGGCAGCTATGCGACCGGGCTCAACGAGGAGGACGACAACCGGATCGCCTGGCCCGTCCCGAACGTCGTCGGGATCGCCCGCCGGGAGGACCGATGAGCGTGTGCTAAGATGCCGCGCGCAGTTCGCGCAGCGCAGGAGACCCCCGATGCCGGATCCGTTGAGGCTCGTGGCCGCACTGATCGTCGTCGCGCTCGGGACGCGCCTGTCGGCCTGGGGGGATGAGACGCCGAAGAGCGGCTCGAAGGTCTTCCCCTATCCCGCCCAGATCACCGTCCTCCAGAACGGTCTCAAGGTCGTGGCCGTGCCGTTCGACAGCCCCGGCCTGGTTGCATACTGGACGGTGGTGCGCGCCGGCTCGCGCAACGAGATCGAGCCGGGAAAATCAGGGTTCGCCCACTTCTTCGAGCACATGATGTTCCGCGGCACCGAGACGTATCCCCGGGAGCGCTACAACGCCCTCCTGAAGGAGCTGGGCGCCGACCACAACGCCTTCACGACCGACGACTACACCGCTTACCACATCCTGGCGCCCGCCTCCGGCCTCGAGACGATCATGACGCTCGAGTCGGACCGGTTCATG
>QHXY01000039.1 GCA_003223145.1 Acidobacteriota bacterium | reverse complement strand
CAGGTCGTGACCGACGGGCAGATCCGTCTCGTTCCGGGCGCCCGGGTCGCGATCAAGGAGGGACTGGGTGGCGGGCCGCCTGGCGGCGCGGCGACGCCCGCCGCGGCGGCGCGGGGGGCCGGTTCGTGAACCTCTCGGATCTGTTCATCCGCAGACCGGTCATGACGACCCTCGTCATGCTCGGAATTCTCATCTTCGGGGCGATGGCCTACCTGCAGCTCCCGGTAAGCGACCTGCCGAACGTCGACTTCCCGACCATCCAGGTCACGGCCACCCTCCCCGGCGCCAGCCCCGAGACGATGGCCGCCGCGGTCGCGACGCCGCTCGAGCGGCAGTTCACGACCATCGCCGGGCTCGATTCGATGACCTCGACGAGCGCGCTGGGGTCGACGCAGGTGACGCTGCAGTTCAATCTCAGCCGACAGCTCGACGCCGCCGCCCAGGACGTCCAGTCGGCGATCGCCAAGACCGCCTCCCAGCTCCCGAGGGACATGCCGAGCCCGCCCGTGTACCAGAAGGTCAATCCGGCCGACCAGCCGATCATCTACATCGCTCTCACCTCGCCGACGCTGCCGCTCTACACGCTGGACGAGTACGGCGAGACGAACATGGCGCAGCGCATCTCCACGATCAGCGGCGTGGCGCAGGTCCAGGTCTTCGGATCGCAGAAGTACGCGGTGCGCGTGCAGGTCGACCCGCGCGCCCTCGCGGCGCGCGGCATCGGCATCGACGAGGTGTCGCAGGCCATCCAGAGACAGAACGTCAACCTGCCGACCGGGACGCTGTACGGCGCCAACAAGGCGTTCACCGTCGAGGCCAACGGCCAGCTGACGGAGGCCGCGGAGTACCTGCCGCTCATCGTCGCGTACCGCGACGGCTCCCCCGTCCGTCTGCGGGAGCTGGGCAGGGTGATCGACAGCGTCGAGAACGACAAGACCGCCGCCTGGTACTGCACGTCCGAAGCGATGACGCGGGGAATCATCCTGGCGGTGCAGAGACAGCCGGGCACGAACACGGTCGAGATCGCCCGGGCGGTTCGCGCTTTGCTGCCGACCTTCCGCAACGAGCTGCCGTCCTCCGTGTCCCTGAACGTCCTGTTCGATCGATCGGTGTCGATCCAGGACTCGGTGAGCGATGTCAAGTTCACGCTGCTCCTGACGCTGGCCCTCGTCGTCATGGTGATCTTCCTGTTCCTGCGCAATCTGTCGGCCACCGTCATCCCGAGCCTGGCGCTGCCGTTCTCGATCGTCGGGACCTTCGCCGTCATGTACTACCTGGGCTACAACCTCGACAACCTTTCCCTGATGGCGCTGACCCTGTCCGTCGGCTTCGTGGTGGACGACGCCATCGTCATGCTCGAGAACATCGTGCGGCATATGGAGATGGGTGAGCCGCCGCTGCAGGCCGCCCTGACCGGGTCGAAGGAGATCGGCTTCACCATCCTGTCGATGACCGTGTCGCTGGCGGCGGTGTTCATCCCGGTCCTGTTCATGCCCGGGCTCATCGGCAGGATCTTCCACGAGTTCGCCGTGACGATCGGCACCGCGATCCTGGTCTCCGGCTTCGTGTCGCTGAGCCTGACGCCGATGCTCTGCAGCCGTTTCCTGCGGCACGCCACTTCGGAGCAGCATGGATGGCTCTATCAGAAGATCGAGGAATTCTTCGAGGGCTCGCTGAATCTTTACCGGGCGAGCCTCGCCTGGTCGCTGCGGCACAAGTGGGTGAACCTCCTGGGCCTGGGGCTGGTCGTCGTCCTGACCGTGGTGTTCTTCCGCATCAGCCCGTTCGGACTCTTTTCCGAGGAGGACAACTCGCAGGTTTTTGTGTTCACCGAGGCGGCGGAGGGGATCTCCTTCGACTCGATGGTCGAGCACCAGAAGGCGCTGGCGGCGATCGTCCAGAAGGAGCCGGCGGTCGAGGCGTTCTTTTCCAGCGCCGGAGCCCGGGGGATCGCCAGCAGCAACAACGGTCTCCTGTTCATGCGTCTCAAGCCGCGCCGGGAGCGGGGCCCGATTCAGGACCTGATCCTGTCGCTGCGGTCGAAGCTGTCGCAGGTGCCGGGGATGCGGGCCTACCCGCAGGTCCCGCCCTCCATTCGCATCGGCGGAAGTCTCACCAAGAGCCTGTACCAGTACACCCTGCAGGGCGCGAACACCGACGAGCTGTACCGCGTCGCGCCGCTCATGGAGGCGAAGATCCGCACGCTGCCCGGGTTCCTGGACGTGAACAGCGATCTACAGATCAAGAACCCGCAGGTCGAGCTGGACATCCAGCGCGACAAGGCCGCGACGCTCGGCGTCACGGCCGCGCAGATCGAAGACGCCCTCTACAACGCCTACGGCGCCCGGCAGATCTCCACCATCTATGCCCCGAACAACGAGTACCAGGTCATCCTGCAGCTCCTGCCGCAATACCAGACGGACCCGGCCGCCCTGTCCCTGCTCTACGTCCGCTCGTCGTCCGGGGCGCTGGTGCCGCTGAACGCCGTGGCCAATCTCAAGGCGACCGTGGGTCCGCTGTCGGTGAGCCACCTCGGCCAGCTCCCGGCGGTCACCATCTCGTTCAACCTCAAGCCGGGCGTGTCACTCGGGGACGCGGTCAAGGAGGTGAACGAGGCGGCGGCAGGCATCTTGCCCCCGAGCGTCACGACCAGGTTCCAGGGGACCGCGCAGGCTTTCCAGGCGGCCATGTCCGGTCTGGCCATCCTCCTGATTGTCGCCGTGCTGCTGATCTACATGGTGCTCGGGATCCTCTACGAGAGCTTCATCCACCCCATCACCATCCTCTCCGCGCTGCCGTTCGCAGGTCTCGGCGCGCTGGCGACGCTGTACGCCTTCCACACGGAGATCGGGCTCTACGCGTACGTCGGGATCATCATGCTGGTCGGCCTGGTCAAGAAGAACGGCATCATGATGATCGACTTCGCGATCGAGGCGCGGCGCCAGGGGAGCAGGACGCCGGAGGAGGCGATCCTGGAAGCCTGCGTCGTCCGCTTCCGGCCGATCATGATGACCACGATGGCCGCGCTGATGGGGACGCTGCCGATCGCCATGGAATTCGGCGCGGGCGCCGAGTCGCGCCGTCCGCTGGGCCGGGCGGTCGTGGGCGGGCTGCTCCTGTCGCAGATGCTGACGCTCTACGCCACGCCCGTCGTCTACGTCTATCTTGAGAGATTCCAGGAGTGGCTGGGCCGGTCGCGCGTCCAGGCCCCCGCTGGCGCCCGCGATCAGGACCCTCGACGCTTGGGCGCGGCGGCGCGGCCCCAAGAGCCCTGAAAGGGTCTATCGCCCCTTGCGGAGCTCGAGAAGGACCATCTTGGCGATGGTCTTCAGGGTCTCGAAGACGCCGGTGCCCTTGGAGGCGACCGCGTCGAAGACCGGCTCCCCCTTGCGGATGAGCTGCCGCTTCATCTCCTCGACCGGCAGGGCCGAGGGGAGGTCGCGCTTGTTGAGCTGCAGCACGTAGGGGATGGCGCGCAGGTCGTAGCCCTGCTCCTTGAGGTTGAGATCGAGGTTGCGCAGGCTCTCGAGATTCGCCTCCATGCGGGCGGCCTGCGAATCGGCGACGAATACGATCCCATCGACACCTTTCAGGATCAGCTTGCGCGAGGCGTCGTAGAACACCTGGCCGGGCACGGTATACAGATGGAAGCGCGTGCGGAATCCGCGGATCTCGCCGAGGTCGAGCGGCAGGAAGTCGAAGAACAGCGTCCGGTCGGTCTCGGTGGCGAGCGAGATCAGCTTGCCCTTGGAGTTCGGGTTGGTCTTTTCATAGACGTACTTGATGTTGGTCGTCTTGCCGCCGAGGCCGGGGCCGTAGTAGACGATCTTGCAGTTGATCTCGCGCGCCGCGTAGTTGATGAACGTCATCGGATGAGCCGGCTGCCTCGCTCCACGTCAGTCGCTGAACAGCTTGTCGATGTCTTCGTCGGTGATCTCCGCGAACGGAGACCCGCCCGCCGCGGCCTTGCGCGGCGACGCCGATTTCTTCAGCATCACGTCCAGGATGGCCGCCAGCTCCGTCGATCCTTTCTTGACCCGGAGCCGGACCAGACCGAGGGACGACCGTTCGTCGAAAATGACCACCAGGATCACGCGCCCGCCCACCACCGAGATGTGCAGGTTGTCCCTCTCGCCCTCGTGGAACAGGACGGAGAACTCCTTCTCGCCGATCAGGCGCGCCAGCGAATCGGTGGCGGCGACGTTCCCCGCGGCGAGCGAGGCGAGGGCCGTGGTGTCGATGGCGCTCAGCTCGCCAATCGCCGCGATCTGCTGACCGTTCTTGTCCACGAGGAAGACAACCTTGGCGTTGCACTCCGCGCGCAAGCGCGAGATGACGTCGCGGATCTTCGTGAATTCTTCTTCGTGAAGAACCAAGTCGGTACCAGGCATGCCGCGGATCCTCGGCTCCCCTTGCCGTGCCGGTGCGTCAGCCCGATGACAGACGGATGCCGGCGCGTGTCAATATGGGGCAGTCGACCGCAAAGATCAACGGTCCCCCGGGTTCGGGCGCCCGGACACGTTGCTAGTCTCGGGGCAGATCAATCGATTCCACGCGGAGCCGTCCGGCGGCGGCGCGGGCCGCCGCGCCGTCCTGCCCGAGGAACTTGTCGCGAGGCATGAAGGAGAATCCGCACGGGGTATCCGGAGACAGGATGTCGCGGTCTCGGGCAGACCTTGGGCTTGAACTCGTGGATCGTGCAGCGCACAGGCTGTGAGCGCCGATCGAGCAGCGGGCAGGTGAACATGAGGTTGCAGCAGGCGCCGGTGCGGTCGCAGCTCCCGAGGCGCCGGGCCAGGCTTTCGCGCACGTAGGCGGGGCGGAAGTGGGCGAGATAGAAGCGGCGGACCTTGCCCCACCCGAGCGTGGCGCGCTCGTGGAACGTCAGGCTCGAAGGCTTTCTCACGGTTGTCCCCGGCGCCGCCCCCGGGCCCCGCGCGGCCTCAGGATCCAGCCTTCAGTAGGTAGTGGCGGCGTATGACTTCCATCCCCTCGTTGGCGAAATAGTTGGTAAGGATACGGGCGGCGTAGTCGGCGGCGGCCGCCGGGGTCGCCCCCACCCACTGCTTGTCGTGTAGGTCTCGTCGATCTTCTGCCGGGTCCGTACGGTGTACTCGAAGGCGGTCTCCTGCGCCATGGCTCGGCCATTATACACTCCGGGTCCGACGAGCCGCGGAGGGTGCGGTCGGCGCCGGACAATCCCGGATGCGCGCTGCACGGAGCCCCGGGCGCCTCAGAGCGTGAGGGTCTCGCCGATCCCGGCGGCCCGGGCTCGCTGCAGGACGACGGCGGCGGCTGCGACGTCCTGCACCCCCACGCCGGTGAGGTCGCATACCGTCATCTCGCCGTCCGAGCCGCGTCCCCGCCGGAGGCCGGCGGTGATCTCCCCGAGCTCGCACGCGATCTTGCTCTCCGGGATGGCACCGGAGGCGACGGCGTGGTGGATCTCGCCGAGCCGGAGGCATTGCGCCTTGCTGTCGGCGACGATCAGGTCCGCCCGCTGCAGCACATCCGTGTGCAGCTCCTGCTTGTCGGGGCCGTCCGAGCCGACGGCGGTGACGTGCGTCCCGGGCGAGAGCCAGCCGGCGTGAACCAGCGGCTCGCGGCTGGCAGTGACAGTCAGGACGATGTCGGCCCCCGCGACCGCCTCGCGCACCGACCCGGCGACGACCAGACGGCAGCCACGTGGCATGCCGGGGTGGCGCCCGAGCTCCTCGACGCAGGCGCGGGCCCGCTCCGGGCGCCGGCCGTAGATACGCGCCTCGCTGAACGGGCGCACCAGCGCCAGGGCCGCGAGCTGGTAGCGCGCCTGGCCCCCGCACCCGACGACACCCACGACGGACGCGTCGCGTCGCGCCAGGTGTCTGGCCGCGACGGCGCCCGCCGCACCCGTCCGCTGCTCGGTGATGAAGCCGTTGTCCAGCAGGAGGGCGGCGGGGACGCCGGTCAGCGCGTCGAACACCAGCACCATCCCGTCGTTCTGGGGCAGTCCCTTCGCCGGGTTGTCGTAGAAGCCCGAGGCGATCTTGACGGCGTAGTTCGGGCCGCCGCGCAGGTGTCCCGCCTTGACGTGGATCTCCCCCCGGCTCTCCGGAACGTCCAGACCGATGACCGGCGGGAGCTCGGCGCCCCCCGTGGCGTAGGCGGTGAACGCCTGCTCGACGGCCTGCAGGCAGGAGGCGGGATCGAGCAGCTCACGGATCTCCGGTTCGCGCAGGATCAGCAGAGTGCGGCCCATCGGCGGCACCAGAGTACCATCGCCGGCGGCGGGCGCGCCACCGGGCGCTTGCGGCCCGGCCCCGCCGCGCAGTTCACCGGCCCGGCCGGGCGTCAACTCGAAAAGCCCGTCCGGGCGCGCGCTTTACAGGGATCGCGGCTCGCTGTTATCCTGCGCCGAACCGGGAGGGGGCTGATGCGCATCGAGCCGTTCCGCATGGAGAGGATGCAGTCCACCTACGAGAACTACGTCGACTACAACCTGTCCGAGAGCGGCGTGCGCCCGATGCGGGCCAGCGAGATCCTGGAGATGGCCGGCGGGCCCGGACGGTTCCTGGACAGCGAGTTGGGATACAGCCAGTCGAACGGCACCGAGGAGCTGCGGGACCGCATCGCGGCCTTTTACGACGGTGCGAGACGCGACGCGGTCCTGGTGACCAACGGCGGCAGCGAGGCGAACTACGCCGCCTTCTGGTCGCTCCTCGAGCGCGGCGACCGGGTGGCGTTCATGATCCCGAACTATCTCCAGACCTGGGGGCTGTCGCGTGCCTTCGCGGGCCGGGCCGACGCGTTTCGCCTGACGCCACGCCGGGAGGGAGGCCGGATGCGCTGGGCCCTCGACATCGAGGCGCTGCGCCGGGCCGTAACCAGGAAGACGCGCGTCATCCTCGTCACTAACCCGAACAATCCGACCGGGGCCGTCCTGACGGCGGCCGAGATGGACGAGGTGGTGCGCGCCGCGCGCCGCGCCGGAGCCTGGATCATCGCGGACGAGATCTACCGGGGGGCCGAGCTCTCGGGCCGGACCACGCCGACGTTCTGGGGGCGCTACGGGCGGGTGCTGATCACCTCCGGGCTGTCGAAGGCGTTCGGCCTGCCGGGCCTGCGGATCGGCTGGGTGATCGGGCCGCCGGCCGCGGTACGGCGGCTCTGGTCATACCGCGACTACACCACGATCGCCCCCGGCACGCTGTCCGACTACCTGGGACGCATCGCCATGGACCCGAAGCGACGCGAGGCGATCTTCGCGCGCACGCGCGTCATCATCCGGAACAATCTCCCGGTGCTGGAGCGCTGGATCCACACCCACGACGACATCTTCGGTTACATCCCGCCCGAGGCCGGCGCCATCGCCTTCGTGCGCTACGCGCTGCCGGTCGGTTCGATCCCTCTGGTCGAGCGGCTGCGCGTCGACAGATCGGTGCTGGTGTGCGCCGGTGACCACTTCGGGATGGCCCGCCATCTGAGAATCGGCTTCGGTTCCGACGCGGACTACATGCGGCGCGGCCTCGACCGCATCGACGCGACGCTGGAGGAGCTGCGGGCCCCGCGGCGCCGCGGGCGCGGCCCCTCCCCGGCGCCCGGGCCGGTCCCTAGGAGAGCATCCCGTCCGCCCGCTCCGCCTCGATGAGCCGGAGCGCTTCGCGTCTCGCCTCGTCCAGGCTGGTCACCCGCCCGTCGAGCTGCATCTCATAAACCGCGCGGGTGATGCGGCCGATGGCCGGCCCCGGCCGCAGACCCATCTCCAGCAGGTGACGCCCCATCAGGAACGGCGCCGGCGGGTTGCTCTCGACGCTCAGCGCTCGCGCCTTTCCGATGAACCATTCCTGCGCCTCCGTGGAGAAGTCGCCGGTGCGGCCGAGGCAGTCGGCGCGCGACACCCTGTACAGAAGGTCGGGCTCGAGCTTGCGCGCCAGGCGGCGGAAGGCGCCGTCGCCGACCCGGTCGCGGTTCTTGAAGTAGTGGCTGGGCGTCAGGTGATGTGCCACGAGCTGGATGACCTGCTCGCGCAGGTCGTAGCCGTGCAGCGTGCGCACGTTCAGCCGGTCGAGGAAGGAGCGCGTGGGGCCGATACCGGCCTCCTCGTGCTCGTACGATCGGATCCGCCCGTCCACGACCGCCGTGGTCGCGGGTTTTCCGAAGTCGTGGCACAGGACCGCCAGCAGGATCGCTAGCGTCTTCTCCTTCGGCAGGCCCTCGACTTCCTTCCTCGCCACGTCGATCGCCATGAGGGTGTGGGTCCAGACATCACCTTCCGGGTGCCACTCCGGTTCCTGCGGGCAGCCCTTGAGCGCCTCGAGCTCGGGGAACAGCCTGCGGATCACACCGAGCCGGTCGGCCCAATGCAGACCGATCGAGGGTTGCCCGGCCCGGAGCAGCAGCTTCTCAATCTCGCCCCAGATCCGCTCGGCGGGCAGATCGGAGAGATCGATCCGGCGGCACAGATCCTCCGTCAGCGGCTCGATGGTAAACCGCAGGCGCGCCGCGAGCTGCACCGCGCGCAACACCCTGAGGCTGTCCTCGACGAAGGTGGCCGGGTCGATCGCCCGCAGGACTCCGGCGCGCAGGTCCTCGCGGCCTCCCCACAGATCGATCGTCTCGCCGGTGAGCGGGTCGAACAGCATGGCGTTGACCGTGAAATCACGGCGCCGAGTTGCCTCCTTCAGGGACAGATCGGGGTCTCCGAGGATCTCGAAGCCGCGGTGGCCCGACGCGACCTTCGTATCCCGGCGTGGCAGGCTGACATCGATCTCCGTCCGCAGGTCCGGGCCGGCGCTAGAGCTGCGCGGCACCAGCTTGTAGACCGCGAACGACTGTCCGACAAGCTTCACCTCCCCGAAGCGTCCGAGAACGAGCGCCAGCCTGTCGGCGGGAAGGTGGTAAACCTCCAGGTCGTACTCGCCGTCGTACGGCACGCCGGCCGGTCTGCCAAGCCGCAGCGCCTCGAGGTCACGCACCCGGCCGCCGACCAGGAAGGCCCGGCCGCCCTCGTCCCTCACGCTGGTGCAGAGGTCCAGCACCAGCGGATCGATGGTCTCCATGAGCCCCAGTATAAAGGAGGCGGCGGTCCCGCCCCTTGACTCCCCCCTGCGGGAACTTACCTTTGAAGCGATGCGTGCCAAGCGGCCGTCGGATTCTTGACGGAGGCGGGAGCGAACGGGACGGTGAAGGTGTGTCGGGAGACGGCGTTCGGGTCGCGGGCCGGAACGGTTCTCGGGATCGCCCTGCTCGCGATGCTTCCGATCGCGTGCCTCAGCGAGCCCAAGGAGCCGTTGCGTCTGGGGGTCAACGCCTGGCCTCCCTTCGAGCTCCTGTCCCTGGCGCGCGACCAGGGCTTCTTCGACGCCGAGAAGGTCGACGTCGACCTGGTCGATTTCTCGTCGTACACGGGCATCCTGCGGGCCTACCACCAGGAGAACATCGACGGCTTCCTGGCGACGCTGAACGAGGTCCAGATCGCCGACAACTTCCATGACCAGCCGGCGGTGGTCATGGTGGTGGATTACTCGTTCGGTGGCGACGCCCTGGTGGTGCGCCGGGACATCGGCGACCTGAAGGCCCTGCGCGGCCGGCGGATCGCGTTCGAGGAGTCGGCCCTCGGCTCGTACGAGCTGGAACGTCTCCTGGAGATCGGCGGGCTCGGGCGGGACGAGGTCGTGGCGGTCAGCCTCCTGCCGGAGGAAGCAGAGCAGGACTTTCACAAGGGGATGGTGGACGGCGTGATCACCTATGAGCCCGGACTGGGGCGGCTGGTACGCGACGAGGGGGGGCACGTCCTGTTCTCGACACGCGACATCCCGGGGGAGATCGTGGACGTGATGGCGATGCGCCGCTCCGTCCTGGACGGGCGCGCCGACGAGCTGCGCCGGACGCTCCGGGCCTGGTTCCGGGCGGTCGCCTACATGAACGAGCACCCCCGGGAGGCCGCCGCGGAGATGGCGAAACGGCAGCGCGTGACCGTCGAGGAGTTCCTGCAGGGACTTCAGGGGGCCCACGTTCCCGACCTGAACGAGAACCGCGATCTCCTCGGGAGCGCGCGCCATCCCGGTCGCCTGCACAAGGTGGCCAGGCGTCTGGGCGGCTTCCTGGTGCGGCGCGGGCTGACCAAGAAGACGACGCCCGTCCCCGATTTGATCCGACCAGAATTCGTGGATTTGCTGTAGGCCCCCGGGTGCCGACGGTGCGTCGCCTTCTCTCACGGTTCCCGACCTCGACGCTGATGGGCCTCGCCTTCATCTGCCCGGCGATGCTGATCGCCGGGCTGCTGCTGTTCTACCACTTGATGGGGGCGCGCCAGTTCCTGGCGGAGGAAGGGGTGCGCTACGGCGACATGCTCGCCGATCAGCTGCTGTCCGCCTCGCAGCGTCTCATGCGGCTCGGATCGCGATCGGCTGTGCAGGAGGTGATCGAGGAGACCGGCAGCAAGCGGTCAGTGGTGTACATCGCGCTCATCGGCAAGGACGGCTCGGTGATCGCCAGCAGCCGGCGCGACTGGATCGGCCGGGACGCTTCGACCATCCCCGACCCGGATTTCGCCGCCCTGGCGGCGGCCGCCCGGGCCACCGCCCAGACACAGCATCGCGTGGTGGATCAGGGTCGGCGGATGATTCTCGTCTCGCCGCTCCTCCTCGAGGGCGTCAACCCGAATCTGTACAACCTCGGGGGTCTCCTCTGCCTGAAGGTCGACCAGGAGCGGCAGCTGTACGCGATCTACGCCGCCATCCTGAAGCGCGGCATGGTGTCGGCATCTGGCATTCTCCTCGTCAGCCTGCTGCTGCTCGTCTGGGTCCGGTCGAACCTGGCGCAACCGATCCTCCGCGTCGCCTCGTTCGTGCGCGCCTTCGCCGCGGGGGTCCCCGGACCGCCGCCGCGCATCGTCGGCCCCCTCGAGGTGTCGCAGCTCACCGAGGACGTCGGGCGGATGGCGAACGATCTCCAGCAGAAGCAGGCGGCGCTGGCCGCCTCGGTCGAGCGTCACAGCCGGCTCCTGAAGGGGGCCTACGACGCCATCCTCACGGCCGACCCCGAGACCGGACAGATCCTCGAGGCGAACAACATGTTCTGCCGGATGTTCGGCTACGAGCCGAAAGAGACCCGAACTCTCACGCTGAGCGACCTGCATCCTCAGGAGGAGCGCCCCCGGCTGCTGGCGGCCTACCGGGAGGCCTCGGGGTCGCGGGGTCACGGCAGCTTTCACGGCATCCCGTGCGTGCGCAGGAACGGCGAGCGCTTCCTGGTGGACGCGAGCGGCGGGCCGATCTCCCTCGGGAAGCGGACGGTGACCGAGTGGATCCTGCGGGATACCACGGAGAGAAGAGCGCTGGAAGACCAGCTCCGGCAGGCCCAGAAGATGGAGAGCGTCGGGACGCTGGCGGGCGGCATCGCCCACGACTTCAACAACCTTCTGACCGGCGTCCTGGGATACACCCGGCTGGTGAAGAACCGTCTGCCGGCCGAGGACCCGAACCGCAAGAAGCTGGAGCTGATCGAGAAGTCGGCGATGCGTGCCGCCGAGCTGACCGCCCAGCTCCTGACCTTCAGCCGCCGGGCCACGACCCACCCGGCGCCGGCGGACCTGAATGAGACCGTGACGCGCGTGGTCGAGAGCCTGCGCCCGAAGCTGCCGCCGTTCATCGAGCTCGACTTCCAGGGCGCTCCCGACCTGTGGACCGCCGCTGCCGACGCCGTGCAGGTGGAGCAGATGCTCCTGCAGCTGTGCGCCAACGCCCGGGAGGCGATGCCCCGGGGCGGCCGCCTGCTCATCTCGACCGCCAACCGGACGGTGACCGCCTCCGAGTGTCAGACGAACCTGGAAGCCAGGCCCGGCCGTTTCGTAGTCCTGACCATCCGGGACACGGGCCGGGGCATCGACCCCGCCATCCTGCCGCGGGTGTTCGAGCCGTTCTTCACCACCAAGGGGCTCGGGCAGGGGGCCGGGATGGGCCTGGCGATGGTGCACGGGGCGGTGAAGGGGCACGACGGGTGGACCGAGGCGACGAGCGAGCCCGGACGCGGGGCGTGCTTCGCCATGCATTTCCCGGTGTGGGACGCGGCGGCGGCCGCCGCCCGGGTCGCCACCGAGTCGCCAGCCAATCTGCTGGAGCGCCTCAGAGGTGTCGTGGCCGCGCCGCGCCAGCCGGCGGCCGCTCCCGCGGCGCCGGCCGCCAAAGGACCGCCGCTGACGGTGCTGGCGGTGGACGACGAGTCGACCGTGCTGACGCTCACCCGGGACATCCTGGAGATGCACGGCTACAAGGTGCTCACCGCGCGCAATGGCGAGGAGGCCGTGCGCGTGTACGGCGAGCATCCCGGCGGCATCGACATCGTGCTGCTCGACCTGACCATGCCGGTGATGGGCGGGCGCGAGTGTTTCAGTCGCCTGAAGACGCTCGACCCTCATGTCCGCGTCCTGGTCAGCAGCGGCTTCTCGGCGGAGAGCACCGCCGCCGAGATGATGCGGGACGGGGCCCTGGCCTACGTCCAGAAGCCGTACGACATCGACGGCCTGGCGCGCATCGTACGGCAGGCGCTCGAGGCATCGCCGAGGCTGGTGGTCACGCAACCCAATTGATCGCCGCTCCAAACCCGGGCGCATAGACGGTATGCGTCCGGGGCCCCCGCCTCATACGGCCTATGAGAGGCCGCCGGAGCCGCGGCCCGCCGCCGCCGGGCCTCGGTCCGCAAAAACCCGCAAATCCAGGCACTTCGCGTCGACGAGACCAGGGACACCCTCCCACCGGCACCTGGCGCGGCCCTTGCAACTCGGCGGCCACCGAGTCCTGCTGAGAATCGAGCTGGCTAGAGGAGTGGTGACATCGTGAAACGTCGAGCGATCTTCCTGCTGGGATTTCTGCTGGCCGTGCTGCCATGGCGGTCCGCCGCCTGGGCCCAGGGCTGAGTCCTCATCCGCCAAAACGCGCCCGTGTTCGGCGCGTCCGCCGATCCTTACCTGCAAAAAGGGGAATGGCTGTTCGGGACCGCCGCGCGCGGTCTGCGCTCGCACGACCACTACAACGGCACGGTCGAACAGGTGCAGAGGCAAGACAACCAGACCTACGTCATCAACAAGCAGTACGCCCTCGATCTTTCCGGCGCCTACGCGGTGACGCGCCGTTTCAGCCTGGCGCTGGCGGTGCCACTCGTGCGCGCCTCCTGGTCGATCCCTCTCCCCGTCAGCTCGACCGGAGAGCGCAGCGAGCAGAACGCCCAGGGTCTCGGAGACGTGACCGTCACCGGCCGCTACTGGATGTTCAATCCGGAGGTCCACCAGAGAGGCAATCTCTCCCTGGGACTCGGTCTCAAGGCGCCGACGGGGAAGTATGACGTGACCGACACCTACCCCGACCGCACCGGGACCAACCCGCAGGACAAGGCGGTGGACCAGTCGATCCAGCTGGGGGATGGTGGCTGGGGGGCGGTGGTCGAGATCAACGGCTTCAAGCGCATCGGACGCTTCTCGTACTACGGCAGCGGCACCTATCTGATCAATCCGCGCGACACGAACGGGACGCCGTCGCTGGTCGTCGGGCTTTCTCCAGGAGGCGTCATCACACCGGCCCAGCAGGCGCGGGCGGAGAACTCCGTGCCGGACCAGTACGTCCTGCGCACCGGCCTGGCGTTCGCCCTGGGGAAGAGCCCGTTCGCCGCGGCCCTGGGGCTCCGGATGGAGGGGCTGCCGCGCTACGACCTGATCGGCGACAGCCACGGCTTCCGCCGCCCGGGTTACGAGACGTTCGCCGAGCCCGGTGTCTACTACTCGCGCGGTGGCGACACCTGGTCGCTCAATGTCCCGATCGCCTTGAAACGCAACCGCCGCCCCGATCCGTATACCGGCAACCTGGGTGACGCGACATTCCCGAACCATATCTACCTGGTCTCGTTCACGCACCGTTTCGGGGCAACGGCAGGGGCGCCACCGTCGAACGACAGCTCCGGGTCGGGGCCGGCCCCGGTGGCCGGGACGGCCGCGGCGTGCGCCCAGCCGTCGTTTGACTCGTCGCCGGGGGCGCCCTAAGATAGGGGCCTCGATTGGATTCAATCCAGGACCGCCCCGCGCGACATGGCGCGCGGCGACCGCCACGGGGGCGCACCCCAGAGCCACATGGAGGTTCCCATTATGAAGAGGTTCGCTGCCATTCTCGCCGTGATGGTGCTCGTCGCCCTTTCGGCCGCGGCTGCCTGCGACAAGGACAAGAACGCCAACACCCAGGCCGCCGTATCCGACCAGTCGGCCGGCACTCGCGAGATTGCCCTCACCGGCTACCTGACCGATTCCTACTGCGGTGCCGCCAATGCCAACGCGAACGGCAAGGGCTGCGCCCTGCACTGCATGAAGAAGGGCGCGAAGGTGCAGCTCTACGCGAACGACAAGCTGTACACCCTGGACAAGACGAGCATTGCGGAGGGCCAGATCGGAGTGCCGGTGAAGGTCACGGGCACGCTCGACGAGGGAACAGGCACCATCAAGGTCGCCTCGATCGAGGCCGTCAAGCAGGGCTGAGCGCTCGAGGTTGATCCGGCAGGACCCGAGGGGCCGCGGCAGCGCGGCCCCTTCTCTTTGTGGGCCACGACACGCGGTCCCGTCGCCACCCGGATTGTGCCGTCCGGAACTTCGGCCGAGGTGCGGTGCCGCCGGCGTGCGCTATATTGCACGCGTGAGCATGGCGGCGGGCGGCGGGCGGGGCGACGTCCCGGCGAGGCGGGCGACGGGAGCGGGATGGAGCCCGGGGGTCGGATGGTTGACCGCGGTCGCCGCAGCGGCGGCGGTGGCGATCAATCTCGCAGGGCTGGGGGGGATCGCCGTGGCGCAGCGCGGCGTCGCTGAGGAGGCGCAGAGACTGTTGCGACTGGAGACCGAGGCCCGGGCCGGGGCGCTCGAGAGCGCGCTCGCCTCGACGCGTGCCGACCTGGCGTTCCTGACCGGGTCGCCGATCTTCTTCGGGCTGGAGTCCGCTCTGCGGTCGCGCGATCCGCGTGAGGCTCGCTGGAGGCGCCTGGAGGCGGAGGGGGCGCTGCTTCTCTTCCTGCGGGGCCATCCCGAGGCGGCCCGCCTGGCGGCGCGCTCCGATCGGGGCGCGGTCCTCGTGGCCGCAGGCCGCCGCGGTGGAGTACCGGTCCTGTGGAAGCCGGCCGCGGTGGAGGCGACGGGTGGGATGGAGGCGTCGGACGCCATCCATCCGGATGTCGGGTCAGCCGCGGGCCGGGCGATCACCGGACGGTTCGAGTTCACCACGGGCGTGCGCAGGGTATCGGGAGCCGTGACCCTGGAGGCCACCCTGGATTCGCAGCAGCTCCTGGCGCAGAACCGTGCGACGGAGGACCGGTGGCGCGTCTGCGTCCTGCTCGACGGCGCGGGCGCGACGTTGGCTTCGGATGCCGACGCGCGGGTGACGGAGCCCGGGGCGTCGCGTCCCCTCGCTCCGACCGGGACCCGTGAGGACCGGGGCGCGGGGTTCATGCGCGCCGAAGCGCCGGTGCGGACCGAAAGCTGGTCCGCCCCTTCGCCGTGGCTGCTCGCCTGCGCCGAGCGGCGGGGACCGGCTGTGGCCCTGGTCGAGCCGCTCGCGATGCGCTACCGCATGACGCTCATCCTGAACCTCGCCGTCATGAGCCTGGCCCTTCTGCTCGGGACGTTCGCGGTGCAGCAGGCGCGCCGCCGCCAGGTGCTGGAGGCGGCGGCCCGCGAAGAGGCGCGGGTGCGCGATCTGGAGCGCCAGCTCTTCCACACCGAGCGGCTGAGCACGGTCGGCCGCCTGGCCGCCGGCATGGCGCACGAAATCAACAATCCCCTCGAGGGGATGTCGAATTACCTCGGCCTGGCGCGCGGCGACCTGGCGCGCAGCGACGCCGCATCGGCGCTGCGCCGCCTCGAGGGGGTCCAGGAGGGGTTGAGACGGGCCGGCGACATCGTGCGCCAGGTGCTGCAGCTTGCGGACCCGGCGACGGCCCCGCGCATCGTGCTCGACCTGAGCGCGGTGCTGCGCCAGACGGTCGAGTTCGTCCGTTCCCGGACCGAATTCGCATCGTTCCGCTTCGAGGTCGATTTGTCCCCCCAGCCGCTCGGCGTGCAGGGCAGCCAGGCGCTCCTCGGCCAGGTCGTCCTGAATCTCCTCCTGAACGCCTGCGAGGCGCAGCCGTCGGGCGGCGAGGTGCGGGTCAGCGCCCGGCGTGACGGGGAGCTGGTGATCGCCGAGATCGCCGACCGCGGGCCCGGGGTGCCGGCGGCCGACAGCACCCGTATCTTCGAGCCGTTTTTTTCGACCAAACAGTCGACCGGTCTGGGCCTGTCGATCTGCTACTCGATCGTGACGCAGCACGGCGGCGACCTCGCCGCGCTGGATCGGCCCGGCGGCGGGGCGATCTTCCGGATGCGCTTCCCGGCCGCGGATGGGCGCGTGGCTTGAGAGAGAGTCGCAGAATGGCGGAGAAGAAGCCGGCTCGCGGGCGGGTCCTGATCGTGGAAGACGAGGCCTACGTGCGCGCCTCGCTGGGAGAGCTCCTGGGCGAGCGCGGCTTCGACGTGGACCTGGCGGAGGACGTCGCGGCCGCCATCGCGTCGCTGTCCCGGTCGCCCGTGGACGTGGTCCTGACCGATCTCAGGCTGCCGGGCGCCGACGGGCAGGATCTGGTGAAGCGGATGCAGGTGGCCTATCCTCAAGTGCCGGTCGTCGTGCTGACCGGTCAGGGCACCATCGCCTCGGCGGTCGCCTGCATCAAGGCCGGGGCGAGCGATTACATTCTGAAACCGGCCGACCCCGAGGCTCTCGAAGTCGCGCTGGACCGGGCGCTCGCCAACCGCGCGCTGCAGCGCGAGGTGGACTACCTGCGGCGCGGCGAGGAGTCTTCCGATGACGCACCGGTCGGGGTCTCGCCGTCCTGGGTGGCCGTGATGGAGACCGTGCGCTCCGTGGCGGCCAGCGACGCGACCGTCCTGCTCCTGGGGGAGTCGGGGACGGGGAAGGAGCTGGTCGCGCGTCTCATCCACCGGCTGAGCCGGCGGTCCAGGGGCCCCTACGTACGGGTCAATTGCGCGGCGATTCCCCTGGAGATGTGGGAGAGCGAGTTCTTCGGCCATCGGAAGGGCTCGTTCACCGGCGCTGCCGGTGACCGCGAGGGTCGTTTCCGCCTGGCCCACAGGGGGACCTTGTTCATGGACGAGATCGCCGACATGCCTCTGCCTGCACAGGCGAAGATCCTGCGAGTCCTCCAGGACGGCGAGTTCGATCGGCTCGGTGACGAGCAGCCGACGCGCGTCGATGTCCGGATCGTCGCGGCGACCAACAGCGACATCGATGCCGCCGTCGCCGAGAGACGCTTCCGTCACGATCTGTTCTACCGGCTCGACGTCGTGCGCATCGCGCTGCCGCCGCTGCGCGAGCGCAAGGAGGATGTTCCGCTCCTGGCCGGGCGTTTCGTCCGGGAGATCGCGGCGCGGCTCGGGCAGCCGGCTCCGGAGATCGCCAAGGATGTCATGGCCGATCTCATGGCCTACTCCTGGCCGGGTAACGTGCGGGAGCTGCGCAACGTGCTGGAGCGGGCGCTCATCCTGAACCCCGGGGCGGACCTGGCATCTCTCGACCTGCCCCCGGTCGCCGGTCTGGCCGTCCCCCCGCCCTCCGCCGCGGAGTCGGCGGACGATCTCAACATCCGGACCGCGCTGGCGCGCCGCGAGAAGGAGTCACTCATCGAGGCGCTGCGGCGCGCCCGGGGCGTGCGCAAGGAGGCGGCGCGTCTCCTCGGGATCGATCAGCGCAACCTGGCGTACTATCTGCGCAAGCACGGGATCAACCCCGACGAATCGACGGGCTCATAGAGGAATTCCGCATGCCGGCGGACGACAGGACCGGGAACGACCGAGGCGGGTCGCCGCGCCGGAGCACGGCGCTCGTGCGCGCGCTCCTCGTCTTTCTGATAGCGAACGCCTCCTACCTGGCCGCCGTCGATTCGGCGACCATCTTTTACCACGTGCAGGTCGTGCTGCACGTCGCGCTCGGTCTGCTACTCGTCCTGGTGCTGATCGCCCGCGGGCGCGGGGCCCTGCGCCGCCTGTGGACGAGAAGCGGCAACGCCGTGGCCCGCGCCTGGCTCGGCGGCGTCGCTGGCGCCTCCATCGTGGCGATCGCGGCGAGCCTGGTGCTCGCCGTCACCGGGACCGCCACGCCGTACCGGCCGATCCTCGTGACCCACGTCGCCGCGGCTCTCCTGGCGCTGCTCGCCGGGATCGCCTGGCAGGCCGCACGCGGCCGGCGGGCCGGCGCGCGGCGCGTCGCGGCGGTGCTCGCGGCGGCGCTGCTCCTGCCGCTCGGCGTTCGGGCGCGCGCCTGGCTGTTCCCGCCTCCCGCGGCGACCATCGTGAACCCGACCACCCCGCCTCTGACGCCATTCGAGGAAGGGGGCGGCGAGCGGGGCCCGTTCTTCCCGTCGTCGGCGACCACCGTCGGCGACCGCCTGATGCCGCACGATTTCTTCCTGGAATCGAAGGCGTGCGGCAACAAGGGGTGCCACCCCGACATCACGGCGCAATGGGCGTCGTCGATGCACCATTTCTCGTCGTTCAACAACCAGTGGTACCGCAAGTCGATCGAGTACATGCAGGAGGTGGTGGGCACGAAACCGTCCAAGTGGTGCGGCGGCTGCCATGACCAGGCGGTGCTCCTGACCGTACGGATGGACACGCCGATCGTGCAGCAGATCGACACGCCGCAGGCCCAGGCGGGGATCGGCTGCCTGGTCTGCCACTCGATCGTCGCCGTGAAGGACACCATGGGCCAGGGCGGCTACGTCCTCGAGTACCCGGAGATGCACCGCCTCGTGGCCAGCCAGAACCCGCTCCTGCGCGGCCTGCACGATTACATGGTCCGCCTCGACCCCGGCCCGCACAAGGCGACCCTGCTGAAGCCCTTTCATCGACTGAACCGCGCCGAGTTCTGCTCCGCCTGCCACAAGGTGCATCTCGACGTGCCGGTCAATCACTACCGCTGGTTCCGCGGCTTCAACGAGTACGACGCCTGGCAGGGGAGCGGCGTGTCCGGCCAGGGGGCGCGCGCCTTCTACTACCCGGCGAAGGCGAAGGACTGCGGCGACTGCCACATGCCGCTGGTGCGCTCGCGCGATCAGGGTAATCGCGATGGCTTCGTGCACTCGCACCGCTTCCCCGCCGCCAACACCGCCGTACCGTTCGCCAACCGGGACGAGGTCCAGCTGCAGACGGTCCGGGACTTCCTGACCGCCGGCATCGTAAGCGTCGACGTGTTCGCCGCCGGCGAGGCGGCTTCCCCCTCGGCGGGGAGCGCGCCGGATGGGGCCGCGCGAAGAGGCGCCGCGACGGAGCGCGACAGCGCCGAGCCGCAGGCCGCGGCGTTGTTCCCAGAGCTCCCGGAGGTCGGGGGCGGCGGGATGCCCGCCCGGACGGCGTCCGGCCGCGCCGCTCAGCGGACGGCCCTCATCGCCCCGCTCGACCGCGCCGGGGCGTTCCTGCGCCCCGGAAAGTCGTACCGGTTCGACGTGGTGGCGCGCACGCGCAACGTCGGGCACTTCTTTCCGGGAGGCACGGTGGACGCGTTCGACGTCTGGCTGGAGCTGAAGGCCGAGGACGCGGGCGGGCGCATCATCTACTGGAGCGGGTTCATCGAGGACGGCGGACGCGGCCCGGTCGAAGCGGGTGCGCACCGCTACCGCTCGCTGCAGATCGACGCCCACGGGAACGAGATCAACAAGCGGAACGCGTGGGCCAGCAGGGCCCTGGTGTACGCCCGCCTGATCCCGCCCGGCGCCGCCGACGTGGCCCGCTTCCGGGTCACGGTGCCCAGGGACGCGCGAGGGCCGATCACCTTGACGGCGCGCATGAACTACAGGAAATTTCACTGGTACAACACGCGTTTCTCCTTCGCCGGGGTGAGTGAGCCCGCCGCCCCCGGCGCCGTGTCGGCCGATTTCGACGACCGCGCCGTCTCGTTCACCGGCGACACATCGCGCGTGTCGGGCGCGCTCAAGGAGATCCCCGATTTGCCGGTCGTCGTCGTGGCGGAGGACCGGGTCACCCTGCCGCTCCTTGGACCGGCCGCGAAGATCCCGGCGCCGGCGCCGCGGTACCTGCCGGTCGATCGCGAGCGCTGGAACGACTACGGCATCGGCATGCTGCTTCAGGGGGACCTGGTCGCGGCGAAGAGGGCGTTCGACCGTGTGGTGGCGATCGATCCGGGGTACGCTGCCGGGCTCGTCAACGTCGGGCGCGTCCTGGTGCAGGAGGGGGACCACGAGGCGGCGCGACCGGTCCTCGAACGCGCCCTGCGTCTGGACCCCGACCTGGCCGGCGCCCACTACTTTCTGGCGCTGTCGCTGAAGGCGCGCGGTCGCTACGACGACGCCCTGGCGCATCTGCGCGCCGCCGCCTTCCGCTATCCGCGCGACCGGGTGGTGCGCGACCAGATCGGACGCATCCTGTTCCTGCAGCGCCACTATCTGGAGGCGGTGGCCGAGTTCCAGCGCACCCTGAGCGTCGATCCGGAGGATTTGACCGCGCACTACAATCTGATGCTGTGCTATCGCGCGCTGGGCCGGGAGAAGGAGGAGAAGCGGGAGGAGATCCTTTACACCCGCTTCAAGGCGGACGAGTCGGCCCAGGCGATCACGGGCCCGTACCGCCGCCTCAACCCGGAGCAGAACCTGGAGCGCCAGCCGATCCACGAGCACGCCAACCGCTTCGGGTCGCCGGCGCCGCGCGCCGGCCGGGCGGCCGGCGGATGAGCGCCCGCGCCGCAGTCGCGGTCACCCGAGGACGAGGCCGCCGCGCGCTTCTGCCGGGCTCCCTGTTCCTGACCGGCGCGGCGTTCCTCGCGACGGGATGCGGCCAGGCGACGGAATCCCCGGTGAAGGCGCCGCCCGCCACGCCGGCGCCGCGCACGCCGGTGGTCTTCACCGACATCACGAGCGCCGCCGGGATCGCCTTTACGCAGAACAGCGGTGCCTTCGGGAAGAAGTACCTGCCCGAGACGATGGGCTCGGGGCTGGCGTTTCTCGACTACGACGGGGACGGCCACCCGGACCTGTTCTTCGTCAACGCCGCCGAGTGGCCCGAGAAGCGGCGGAAGAAGGCGACCCAGGCGCTGTACCGCAACCGCGGCGACGGCACGTTCGAGGACGTGACGGCAAAGGCCGGTCTGGCCGTCGAGATGTATGGCATCGGCGTGGCCGCGGCCGATTATGACAACGACGGGCACACCGACCTGTTCATCAACGGCCTTGGCCCGGACCGGTTGTTCCACAACCGGGGCGACGGCACGTTCGCGGACGTGACGCAGAAGGCGGGCGTGTCGGACCCCGCGTTCGGCTCGAGCGCCACCTGGATCGACTACGATCGCGACGGGCGGCTGGACCTGTTCGTGTGCAACTGAGTGGCCCGAGAAGCGGCGGAAGAAGGCGACCCAGGCGCTGTACCGCAACCGCGGCGACGGCACGTTCGAGGACGTGACGCGCGCCGCCCGCGTGTACGACCCGACCGGCAAGTCGCTCGGCGTGGTCGCTCTGGACTACGACGGCGACGGCTGGACCGATCTCGCGGTCGCCAACGACACACAGCCGAACTTCCTGTACCACAACAGGCACGACGGCACGTTCGAGGAGGTCGGCAGGAGCGCCGGTGTCGCCTTCAGCGAGGAGGGAAAGGCGCGCGGGGCGATGGGGATCGACGCGGCCGATTACGACGGCTCGGGCCGCGAGAGCCTGGTCATTGGCAACTTCTCCAACGAGATGCTCGCTCTGTACCACAACGAGGGGCGGGGTCTGTTCATCGACGACGCGGCCACGGCCGGGATCGGCCAGCCGAGCCTCCTGACGCTGGCTTTCGGCTGCTTCTTCTTCGATTTCGATCTCGACGGCCTTCCGGATATTTTCGTGGCGAACGGCCACGTCGAAAACAACATCAATCGCGTGCAGCCCTCGGTGACCTACGCCGAACCCCCCCACCTGTTCCGGGGCATCGGCGGCGGCCGCTTCGAACAGGTCGGGGCCGAGGCGGGACCGGATCTGCAGCGCCCGATCGTCGGGCGCGGCGCCGCCTACGCCGACATCGACGGCGACGGCGACGGCTGGCTGCGGCTCCGCCTCATCGGAGGCAAGTCGAGCCGCGACGCGGCGGGCGCCCTGGTCCGCGTGCGTGCCGGTGACATCGTCGCGTCGCGCGAGGTCCGCTCCGCCGCCTCGTATGCCTCGCAGAGCGAGATGGTCCTCACCTTCGGCCTGGGGCCGGCCAAGGACGGCCGTCATCCGGCCGCCGACGTCCAGATCACCTGGCCGGACGGCCTCACGCAGACGCTCAGCGGTCTGGAGTCCGGCCGGACCCACACGATCACAGAGCCCCCCCGAAATCCCTGAAACAGGACGTGCGCGCCTGGTCCGGCCTGGAGCTCATGAGTTCCGCAGCCGGTGATCCCGGGCGCGCATCGAGCGGAGAAGTCTCGCTCCCGCCGGGGCCAGCAGCCCGGAACGGGCGGCGCCCTCGAGATCGCGCAGGGCGGAAGCGATCATCCCCCTCTCACGCCGCAGCTCTCGTCGGAGGACACGACGCCCGGAGCTTCCGAGCGCGTCCGCGAGCAGGCGCGGCTGCCGGCGCGCAGCCGTCAGGATTTTGTGGAGCAGCTCGGCGCGGAACAGGAAGGTGTAGGCCCCGTGCAGGAGACCGTGCAGCGGCCGGCGCGTGCCGCGCCAGGGGGAATCGAAGGCCTGCACCTCGGCGGTCTCCGGACCATCGACCAGGAGCTTCGTCACCTCTTGCAGGTCATGCAGGCGGTGATGGGCCGTCTCGTGGAGCAGGTCGTCCGCGAGGTCGACGATCGACTTGCCGGACATGTTGATGAAGGAGACCCCGGGCCGGGAGGCCAGCGACCAGCTGACGGTGCCGGGCTCGTGCACCGGCACGATCATGAAGGTGCGCCGGAGGACCTCCCGATGCGCCTCCGGCCAGGCGACCAGCAGGATGCGCATGGCCCGCGCCAGTCGCGTGCCGTGGCCGGGCGCTTCCCGGGTGACGCGCATGCGGCGCGGCCGTGAATCGACTACGGGGGCGAGCACGATCGACGTGCCGGGGACCAGCCCCCTCCGGACCAGCCGCAGAGGGCCGCCGGACGGGCGCCCGGCGCCGCCGGTCCCGGGCCGCCGGGTCCTCCGCCGAGACTCGCCTCCCGGCCCGGGCATCAGGAGGTGCGAGCCCGCGGCCGGGATGACCGTGCTCACCGCCCCGGGCGTGTGCAGGAAGAGCGTGCGGCCGCGAACCACGGCTCGCACACGCGGCCCGGCCGGCCGACCGCGCCGTGCGGAGCGCGGCACGCGAACCCTTCCCCGGCCGACGGCGATCGCCAGGGCGCCCGCCGGTCCGGCAAAGCTGCCGAGATCGATGCGGCCAGCCGGCCGTCCCTGCTCCGGATCCTCGCGGAAGCGGAGCCGCACCTCGACCGTGCCGGCAACCGTGTAGGCCAGGCGGAGGCCCAGCAGGAAAGCCGAGAGATCGGCCACGGCGTCATCGAGCCGCCGGCGCGCGAAGCCAAGGCAGCGCTCCGGAAGACCGGCGTCGATCCGGCCGCCGGGCACGAGCGCCGCCAGATGCCCGGTGCGGGCGAGGCGATCGAACAGCCGCGCCAGCGCCCGCCGGCGGCGGGCCCCTCGGCGCGGGCGCGAGCCGATCGCGAGGATCTCCGACGCCACCCTGCGGATTGCCAGCCAGGTCTCCACCTCCGAGAGAAAGCCCCTGAGATCGGGCCCACGCAGGGCCCGGTCGCGAATCTCGGGCGACAGCGCGGCGAGAGTCTCCGGCAGGGCGCTCAACAGACCTTCCGCCGGCGCCAGCGCGGCAGCGCCCAGGACCCCGCGCACCCGCGCCAGCCGCACCGCGCTTCGCCGCGCGATGCGCGTGGAAAGCGCGCCGGGGCGCCCGAGAGGCTCGTCGAGGTTCGAGAGGACGTTCGCGATGTTGGTGACCCCCGGTCATTCTCGTTCAAGTCGGAAATCGCCTACAATACCGCCCCATGATTCGCGGGGCCTTTCGTGGCGGACGTGTCCCGGCGATCCTCGCCCTGGCAGCGGTCTGGCCGATCTCGGCGGCGCTGGCGCAGGGGTTCGGCGGCACGGTTTCGGACCACCTGGTGCGCGGGGACAGCCTGCTGGCGCAGGGGAAGGGGGCCGAGGCGGCCATCCAGTTCCAGGAGGCGCGCACGCTCTGCCCCATCCCGGCCGAGATCGTGTCGGCGTTGCAGGGAGAGGCCAGGGCGAAGCTGCTGATGGACGAGCCGCTGCAAGCGGTCGGCCTGCTGGAAGAGGCCGTCACGCGCTTTCCGGACGACCCGCGCGCCTCCAACCTCCTGTATCAGGCGGGCTTGGCCGCACAGCATGCCCGCGACTTCGATAGGACAATCGATCTGTTCCGCAAGGCGCTCGGCAAGAGCCCGACGCCGGACATCCTGCCCCCCCTGAAATTCCAGCTGGCGCACGCGCTGCGCCTGCGCGGCCGCCAGGGCGAAGTGATCGAGGTCCTGAAGGATTTCGAGAAGGACTTCCCGGACCACGCTCTGCTTCCGAATGCTCTGTACGAGCTGGCCATCGCCACGCACGACCTGGGCTCCGGCAACCGCAATCGCGCCAAGCTGGAAGAGGCGGCGGCGATCTACAAGAAACTCATCGATCGCTTTCCGGGCAGACCGGCCGCGACGGAGGCGCATTTCGAGATGGGCCTGGTCCTGGCGGAACTGGGGCGCGGGCCGGAATCAACCGAATACTTCACGAAGTACGTGTCGCTCAGCCCCGGGTCGCCACTGGCAGCCGTGGCGCTGGAGAGAGCCGCCGATCAGATGCTGGTCCGCTCGCCGAAGCAGAGCGCCCAGCTCTACGCTCTGGCTCTGGTCAAGGCGCAGGCGAACAGGTCACCGGCGGAGACGGGGTATGCGCTGTCCCGGTGGCTGCCGGCGAAACAGAGGCTCGCGGAGGCGCTCTCGAAGGTCTGGGTGGTCGCGATCGTGGCGCTCGTGGCGCTCGGGCTCGTGTTTCTGCTCGGACGCTCCGTGGTGAAGCGGGTCAGGCGGGTCCGCAAGGCGCCCGATCCCGTCGGGGCCTAGGAGCGTGTCCGGAACTCAGTCGGCGTCGAACGGGCGGGGCGGGGGCTCGTCGGACTCGGCGGCTTTCTTGCGCGCCTCCTGGAACTTTTTCTCGAGAATCTCGTCGCGATGGCGCGCCTCATCCATCGCGCGGGCGAGCTTTTCCTCCGCCTCCTTGCGCTGCGCCTTCACCTGGCTCATGGCGTCGTCGAGCGACTGGTGCTCGCGGCGCTGGCGCCGCTCCTCGAGGAGGACCGCGCCGGTGGCCGGATCGAGGGTCAGGAGCGTGTTGCAGCAGGGACAAACGACCTTGATGCTTTTCGACATGGACGTGGCCGCACTCCGATTCTGGCGCACATTATAACGTGAAGGGGCCCTCATGAGCGACGCACCCAAGAGCGCGTACGAGCTCGCCCTCGAGAAGCTGAAGCAGCGCGACCGCGAGCGCGGAGAGGCCGCTCCGGCCCTCCTGACGAACGAGCAGAAGAACAAGATCGCGGCGATCCGCACGATGTGCGAGGCGAAGCTGGCGGAACGCGAGATCCTGCACGCCTCAGAGCGGGCCAAGGTCCTGTCGGAGCCGGAGGGCCAGGAGAAGCTGGCGAAACTCGAAGAGGACTACCTCAAGGATCGGCGGCGCATCGAGGCGGAGAGAGATCGGAACATCGAGGCAGCGCGGGCGGGGAAGCCCGTCCGGGGGCATCGAGGCTGATCGATGGCACGGAGGCGCCGCGGGGCCGGCCGCGACCGGTGTTATTTCACGGCATCCAACGTGCCGGCCAGCTCCACCTCGGGGGTCGCTCCGGGTTGCGATCCCATCCGGGTGATCTCCTTGCCGTCGATCTTCACAATGATGGTCGGGATGCTGTTGATGTTCCGGCCCTGCCACGGTCCCGGTGCCACGCCGAACCCCTTCGGGACACCGTAGAGGTTCAGCTTGATGTTCGGGTTCTTGACCTCGGACATCACCCGCAGGAACTTCGGCATGTACTCCTTGCAGTGGGGGCACCAGGTGGCGAAGAACACGTCGAGCTGCACCTTCTTGACGTACTTGTTCATCCTCGCGATGGAGGCGGCGTCGGGGGCGTAGACCTTCATCGCCTCGCGGTATTCCGCCCGGTCGGCGATCAGCGCGTTGAATTCGACCTCGCCGACGATCGGGGGTCGGTCCAGACAGCGCAGGATGCGCACCTTCCTGTCCTCGGCCTGGAACTGGACGATCGGCCCGTCGACCGACAGCGCGTAGGCCGTGGCGCCGGACGGCGGGCTGTCGGAGACCTGAAGCTTGCCGTCCACCGGTTTCACCAGATCGCGCGGCACCGCGACCACCCGCTTGTCGTGCAGGTCCATCAGGAGACCGTTCTTGCAGGCGGGGACGTCGATAAAGTATTTCCCCGGGGAGTCGGACTGGTACAGCGTGGCATTCCGGGGATAGCTGCCGTCGACCTCGACGCTGTAATCGTAATTGGGTATGCACAGGATGGCACCGGCCCCGGCGCGCGCCGCGGCGCAGAGGCCCGCCAGCGCCACCACGAGGGAGCCGAGCTTCCGGACGGCAGGAAGGCCGACGTTCATGATGCCTCCGATGATAGCAGCTCTTCGGCTCCGGGGGGAGCGCCGTCGTAGACGGCGGTCACGCGTCCGCCATCGATCAGGAAGCAGCGCGGCAGCTTGCGATACAGTCTCTTGATAACGTCCCGATCGACCCGGTGAATCTCGAACGCCGGGACAGCCGACCAGAGAAACGTGTCGATCTCCTGCTCCGTGGACGGAGTCAGGCCCACGATGCCCGGAGCCCCGGGTCGCGCCGCCATCGCGTTGAAGACGGCGGCGGTCCCGGCGGCACCCGGATCCGAGACGTCCAGCAGGACCACGAGGTGTCGCCCCGCCGCCAGGACAGGCACCCGGTCCTTGAGATCAAGATCCTTCAGGCTCTTTCCCACCGACAGGCGCGTGACGTAGGCGTCGATCGGCAGCGAGGGTGAGGCCACGACGAAGACAATCGACAGGACGACGGTTGCCGCCAGCGCGGTGGCCGCCCGCCGGGCGCGCACCCCGGCCCACCCAGCGAGGCCCCAGAGGGCCAGGAGGGCCAGCCCCGCGAACAGCAGGTCCTCGCCGATCACCTCGGCCGGCGTCCGCTGCACGTAGGCGCCGAAGCAGCCGCAGGCCTCCGTCCGCCCGACGGATAGTCCGTACGCCTCGATGCCGATGAAGCCGAACAGGAGGACGAGCGACAGAAGAACGGACAGACGCGGCCACGCACCTGCCAGCAGGGCGACCGCCAGGGTGATCTCGAAGACGATGAGCGCCGGCGCAATGACCGACGACAGGCGGGGCTCGAGAAGTCCGTAGCCCGCGACCTGGTGGGCGAACTCCGCCGGGTCAAGACCCTTCAAGACACCCGCGACCAGCAAGACAAGACCGATGGCGACCCGGCCCAGGTGTCCCACGCCACGGCGCCACCGCCGTACCCCGGCGCGCGGCACCGAGCCGGGGGCCTCCCGCAGCGCGGGCGTCGCGGTGGGCGCTGACATCGACGTCGACATCGGTTCGGGTCCTCCGGGCGGGCTCAGGGGCCGTAGTCGATGAACCCCGGATTCAGGATACCGTCCGGGTCGTGGGTCTTCTTGAGGCGGCCGATCTCGTCCCAGCGCGGGCCGAAGTGCTGTTTCCAGCGCGCGCGGTCGAACTCGATGAAGCCGGACAGGTAGCGCCTGGCGCCGGCCGCCATGCTCATGTCCGACATCATGTTCAGCCGCCGGCGCGCCTGCTGCAGCAGATCGGGCGGCACCCCCGGGAGGATTCCGAAGCCCATGACCAGGGGGGTCTCCGGGTGCATGAACAGCGGGACGCGCGACACCGTGCCGCGGCACGGCCAGAGCAGGACGTGCCCGCCGCCGAGGGCGGTGGGCGGCAGGCCGGCGAGCACCTGCGTGATGAACGGCTCGGCGGCGCCCCACGGCAGGATGGTCTCCGTCCAGGGGTGCGCCAGCGCCCAGTTGCCGGTCCGCTTCCAGATGGCGAACAGCGGCTCCATGCGCGCCGCGAACTCCAGCGTGTCCTGGTCCTCGATGTGCACCTTGCGATACGGGGCGAGCCCCTGCAGCGTCTCCGCGTCGGCGGGTGGCGACTCGGGGCCGTGCTCGACTGTCAAGTGGAGGGGCGGCACGCACGTGGACTCGATGTAATCGATCCGGTCGTGCTCGATGACGAGCCGGGCGTCTCGCATGAGCGCGCCGAGGTCGTCGTAAAGGAGAAAATAGGTGCGCGTCCGCGGACGGCAGCGGCGCAGCGTCACGCGCGCCCGCGTGATCACCCCGAACTGACCGAACGTCGAGCGCAGCGCGTCGAACACCGGGCGGTTGGCGTCCTCGGAGCAGACGACCACATCGCCTGTTCCCATGACCGCTTCGATCTCGAGGACGTTGTCTCCCTGCGCGCCGTGACGGAACGAGGCGACGCCCAGACCGGCCACCGACAGGGTCCCCCCGAGCGTCACTCCCAGGTTGTTGGTCAGGACCGGCGGGACGAGCCCCTGCGGGATGGTCTGCCTGACCAGCGTGTCCCATTTCACCCCGGCCTCGCAGTCGGCCCACGAACCGGAGGCGTCGATGCTCTGGATGCGGTCGAGGGAGGTCATGTCCAGGAGGATGCCGCCGTCGGTCAGCGCCTGGCCGCTCTGGGTGTGCGCCTCGGCGCGCGTCGCCACCGGAACGGAGCTCTGCCGGGCGTAGCGGATGACCTTCGCCACGTCGCCCGTTCCGGCCGGGCGGACGACGACCCCGGGGATGCGCCGGGTCATCCGTCCGAAGTCCCCGCTCCTGTCGAGCCGGGCCGCCTCGTCGTCGAGCACCTGCCCCGAGAGAAGCGCCCTCAGATCACGCGCCAGGCTGGCCGACATCATGCTGTCCCTCTGTGCGAGCGCCAGGACCGGTCATGATACGGGATTGGCGGGGGTGCTTCAAGCGCGCTCCCGCAGCACCTTTCCGAGCCGCAGCGGTGGTGTACACTGGAAGTCTCGGATCCGGAGGAGACGGATGCGCCTGGCAGGGACGGCACGAGACGGCCCGGACCGGACGGCCGCGGCAGGACTCGTCTTGGCTACCTTCTGCCTGATAGGGCCGCCCGGATCGGCGCGGGCCCAGGACAGTCGCCCATCGGACGAGACGCTGCGGTCCCTGCAGGAACGCGGCCGCGCAGTGTTCCTCTACCTGCAGGCGGTCGACAAGGCCGCCGAGCTCCTGAAGAAGCATGCGAGCGAAGGGGTGAGGCCCGACCGCACGGTGATCATCCCCGATAGGGAGGGCTGGCAGGTGGTCTTCCTGAAGGACCTCACGAAGGAAAGCACGCCGAGCGGACCGAAGAAGGGGATGGTGCTGGTGGCAGAGAGCCCCTTCAGCCCCGACGCCGGTGAAGTCGGCAACCTGACGATCATGGAGCCGCCCCACGCGGCGCCCGCGACCGCGCAGTCGTATGCCCGGGCGCTCGACCAGGCGGAGAGCGCCACCGTCTCCCGGCCGGACGCCGGGGACCCATTCGAGGACGCGGTCGTCCGGGAGAAGGACGCGACGTTCACCGTCTATCTCATCTCGCACCACGGTGAGGACGGCGGGGCGGGAGGCCAGGCTGGAGCGCCAGCCGGATCGGTGCGCTTCGGTCGGGACTTCGTGATCCGGCTGGCGGCGAGCGGCCGCCAGGTGCTGTCCGTCGAGCCGGTGCATTCCAACGCCACGTCGGTCCCGCCGGGGCCGCGTGCCGCGGGCCAGCCGACGCTGCACGCTCACGAGAAGGGTGACCTGCCATTCCCGACCGACGTAGCGCTGGTGCTGCGCCATCCGACCCTGGCACCGCATCTGGTGCTGACGCCGCGATTCATGTTCCGCATCGACTCGGAAGGCGTGGTCACCTGGCTCGGCCCGAACACGCTCCCGCAGCCTTCCAGGAGCGGTGAGGCGCCGTGACGGCGGCCGCGGCCCGCTACGTGGCGCTGTACGACGGCGACTGCGGCTTCTGCACGCGCTGGCGGGACCGGATGATGGCACGCGACCCGCAGGGGCTCGTCGAGTGGCTGTCGTTGCACGATCCGTCGGTGGCCGCGCGCTTCCCGGGGATCGATCGCGACGACGCCCTGCGCCAGATGTACGTCTACGCCCCGGACGGCTCCTTCTACAAGGGCGCGCAGGGCTGGCGCGAGCTGTTCCGCGTCCTGCGAGGCCTTTCCTGGGCGGCGGCCCTGTACAGGATCCCCGGTGTGTCGTTCGTGATGGATCGGGTGTATCGGTACATCGCGGCCCGGCGCTACCGCCTGTCGTGCGCCAACTCCGCGTGCAGGACACCCGGCGCGACGGGTCCCACGGTGGACGCGACCGGCGCGGCGGGAATGGGTTCGGCCGGGAGGCGGAAGAGTCCGCAGGGCCGCGGACCGCACGCCGCCGCGGTCGTCTTCGCGATTCTTGTGCCGCCGTGTCTGGCCGCCGGCTCCTCTGCGGCGTGCGCGACCCGCGACCCCGACCCCCTGAGCGAACGGCTGGAGGCGATCGCCGACCCGGAGGCCGCGGCCGCCGTCATCGCCTCGTTCGCATCGTACGGTCCCTACTCCGTGTGGCGGGCCCATCACAACGTCGAGTACACGTACCAGCTGGAATTCTACGGCGGGCAGAAGGATCCGCAGGCGGTATCGCGCCAGACGCACCGACTCGACCTCGGGCCCCTGGCCCGCTCCTTCGCGCAGGATCTCGAGGGGGACGCCCCCCAGGTGGTGCGAGTGGCGGGTGACAGCCTCGAGGTGAGGCGGGCGGGCGTCCCGGTGCTCGATCCGGCCCAGCTCGATTTCCCCCGTGCCTTCATGCGGATCGCGCGCTGGTCGTTCCTCCTGCCCTGGGACCTGCTCGACCCCGAGGCGCGCCTGCAGTACCGGGGCGAGCGCACGCCGCCCATGGCCAGCCGCGTCCCGTCCGACCTGTGCGACGTCGTGCGCTTGACTTTCGAGGGCCAGGACGAGTCCCGCCGGGACGACTGGCACGACATCTACATCAGCCGCGTGAACCATCTGATCGACCGGATCCACTCCTATCGCGCCGAGGATCGCACCTACTCGGTCGTGCTGTGGTCCGACCATCTCACGTTCGGCGGGGTGCGCATCGCCACCCGCCGGGAGACGCACGCCACCGACGTGACCGGGGAGATCGGTGCCCTGGAAGCGGTCGTCGAGTACTCCGCGGTCCATTTCGACGCCCCGTTCGGCGACGAGGTGTGGAGCGGGATGACCGCGACGGCCCCGATCACGACGCCGGGCCCTCCCTCCCTGCCGGCGGCCGCCGGCCCCCTGCAGGCGCCGGGCACCGGGGCGCCCCCCGACGACGACACGAAGTGACTTGAAGCCTCCTCTCCACCGGAGTATGTTCACCGGTACACGAGAAAGGAGGTGGTCCAGCAAATGAGTTATGAGTGTAGCAACGAGGTGTCATACCGGACCCGTGAGGTGGTGGCAACTTAGGCGGACCCACGGTCATCGGGCCGCTCGGTATCTCCGCCTAGGGAATACCGGCCGGCCACCGAACCCGGAAGCCCCGGTCACGGTCCAGTCGGGGCGGCGCGCTGCGCCGCAGACGCTTCCGGGTTTTCTTTTTGTCTGATAGACTTCCTCCTCCAGTCGCATCGACAGGCCGTGTTTCATCCGGTGACCCCGCCGGACCGGCCTGCCCGGAAGCCTGTCCGAGGCCCCCGGGAGGGGGGATCCCGGGGCAGGCGGCGGGGAGGGCCGAGCATGTCCAGCACCTACGACGCGATCGTCAGCCGCTACCTGGAGCGCACGAAGAGATCCCGCGAGCTGCATGACGAGGCGAAGCGCCTCCTGCCGCGCGGAGTCTCATCGAACTTCCGCGTGGTCGACCCGAACCCGATCTTCATCGAGTCCGCGGTCGGCACCACGATCACTGACGCCGACGGCAACCGCTACACCGATTTCGCCAATGCCTTCGGCGCCCTGCTGGTCGGACACGCCCATCCGAAGATCGTCCAGGCCCTCGAGGCCCAGGCCCGGCGCGGTACGCTGCACGCCATGCCGCACCGGCTGGAGGTCTCGGTGGCGAAGGAGCTGCGCGCGCGCTTCGGTCAGGACCAGTGGCGGTACTGCAATTCGGGGACCGAGGCCACCATGCACGCTATCCGCCTGGCGCGCGGCTACACCGGTCGCAGCAAGGTGATCAAGTTCGAGGGGGCTTACCATGGTGCCCACGACACGGTCCTCGTGTCCAACAAGCCTCCGCTGCGTCTGGCCGGTCTGCGCTCGCGCCCGCGCCGGGTGAGCTGGAGCGAGGGCATCCCGCAGGAATCGTTCGTCCACACGCTGGTGGCCTCGTTCAACGATCTGAAGGGGGTGCGGGCCCTGTTCGAGGAGAACCCGAACGAGGTGGCCTGTCTCATCCTCGAGCCGATCATGATGAATATGGGCGTCACCGAGCCGCTGCCGGACTTCCTGCCCGGCCTGCGCGCCCTGTGCAGCGAGTTCGGGGCCCTGTTGATCTTCGACGAGGTGAAAACCGGCGTGAAGATCGCCCGCGGCGGCGCCACCGAGTACTACAAGGTCACGCCCGACATCACGGTCCTGGCGAAGGCGATCGGCGGTGGCATGCCGCTGGCGGCGTTCGGCGCGTCGGCCGACATCATGGAGGAGCTGAACTCGCTCCGCGTCATCCACGTCGGCACCTACGCCAGCAATCCGATCACCCTGGCGGCGGCCGAAGTGACGCTCAAGGAGATTCTCACCGACGAGGCCTACCGCCGGGTGTTCGCGCTCAACAGAAGGTTGGTCGACGGCTACAGCCGGCTCATCCGCGAGCACGGCCTGCCCTGCTACGCCAACGGCGTCGGCTCGATGGGGACGATCAACTTCAGGAAGGACGTCCTGCGCGACTACCGCGACTGGGCCTCCGTCGACAAGCACGCCTCGCAGGCCTGGTACCTGGCGATGCTCAACGAGGGAGTCATCCCACAGCCACCCGGCCCCGACGAGCAGTGGACCGTCACGGTGCAGCACACCGAGGCCGACATCGAGACGCACCTCAAGGCGTTCACCAGGGTCGCGCCGCTCCTCAAATCGCTCTGACCACCTCCGGGGCGCAGCGCTTCGAGGCATGCGCCCGGTTCGAGGAACTCCTATGAGCAGGGAGCGGGACCTGCTTGCCTATTTCGAGTCCCAGGCCGGCTTCGCCGTCGATCTGCTCGGAAGGCTGGTGTCAATCGACTCGCCGACGTCCGATAAGGAAGGCGTCGACAGGGTCGGGACGCTGGCGGCGGCGGAGTTTCGCGCCGCGGGCGCCGCGGTGACGTCGATCCCGCAGCAGGGAGCGGGCGACGTCCTGCGCGCGGCGTTCGGCTCGGAACCCGACACCACCGACGGCCGTGGCGCGCTCCCCTTCCGGGGGGACGCTGAACCTCCCGCGCCTGCGCGATCCGCCCTGCTGCTGGGCCACTTCGATACGGTCTGGCCCCGGGGCGAGGCGGCGCGGCGGCCCTTCCGGGTCGAGGGAGCGCTGGCCAGCGGTCCCGGCGTCTTCGACATGAAGGCCGGGATCGTCCTGTGCGTCCTGCTGGCGCGCGCCTTCAAGGAGCGGGTCCTGCGGCCGCGGCTGCCGATCGTCTGTCTGTTCAGCGGCGACGAGGAGACCGGCAGCCCCGTGTCGCGCCCGCGCATCGAGACGGAGGCGCGCGCGGCGCGCTATGTCCTCGGGCTTGAGCCGTGCAACCCCGACGGCGGGGCGAAGACGGCTCGCAAGGGGGTCGGCCGGGTGATCGTCGAAGTGATCGGCGTGCCGGCCCACGCCGGCATCGACCCGGACAAAGGGGTGAACGCCATCGAAGAGCTGGCGGCGCAGGTGCTGGCCCTGAAGGTCCTCCAGGACCGCGCCGCCGGTACGACACTGCACGCAGGGCTCATCAGCGGCGGCGTCGCCCGAAACGTCGTGGCGCCGCAGGCGCGCGCCGAGTTCGACGTCCGCGTGCCTGCCCCCGAGGAGTGGAAGCGCCTCGAAACAAGCGTGCTGAATCTCCGTCCGCGGAACCCGCGGGCCCGGCTGCGCGTCGAGGCGACGCTGACCCATCCCCCGATGGTCCGCACCGCGGCGATCGTCTCGCTGCACGAGCAGGCCGGGCGGGTCGCGCGGCAGGTCGGCTTCTCGCTCGGGGAAGGATCGACGGGGGGCGGGAGCGACGGGTCGTACTGCGCCGCGATCGGCGTTCCGGTCCTCGACGGTCTCGGGGTCGAGGGCGAGGGGGCGCACGCCGAGACTGAGAGGGTGCGCCTGGACCGGATCGCCCCGCGCGCCGCACTCCTGGCCGGAATCCTCGAGCAGGTCGAGTCGGCCTGACCGCCGCAGCGGGAACGTCCGCAGCGCCCCCGCGCCGGCGTCAACGGCCCAGCGACAGCCCCAGAATTGCCATCAACGCGATCGGCACCGCCAGGACCAGGGCGGCCAGCAGCAGGGCGCCAAGGGCCCGCCAGGCAGAGAAGGCGTGCGCCTCGCCGAGGCATTTCAGCAGGATCACGAAAGCCCACACGGCGATGATCGCCTGGATCCCCTGGAGCACGGCGAAGAGCAGGGCGGCCGGAGGAGTCTCCTCGATGCTGGCAGGGAGCGAGTGGAACGTCTCCTCCCCCAGGAGAGCCGCTCGGGGCAGCCAGAGGGCGAGGCTCCAGATGGCCGGCACGTTGGCCCAGGCCAGGGCCGTCATGACCTCCGGCATCCCGCCGCGCCCGCCGAGCCATCGCCCGGTCATGCCGATGAGCGCGGAGAAGATGAACATCCCGACAATGCCCGCGAGCGCCCCGCCCGCTATCGCCACCGAGACGACGACCGGGATCGAATAGGCATCGCCGAAACCCGGTTGCGTGGCGGCCGCGAGACACTGCGCGATTCCACCGATCGCGGCCAAGCGGAACAGACCCCGGCGGGGGCTGGTCTCCAGGATGTGGCGGAGGGTGACGCGCGGCCGCGACCAGATCGACACCCAGGGCTCGGGCGGTTCGCTCGGTCGGGGGGACGACTCGGACGCCGGCCACGCGACCGGCGGGGACGCGACAAGCGGCGGCGGTGCCGGTCCGTACCCGCCCGGGCCGCCGGTGGACGCGCTGTCGCTCATCGACCTCTCATGGCGGGCGGCCCCCCCTCCGCCCGCGGGCCGGACGGCACCGGCCGGGCCACGACCGGCCGCACGGCGGGCGGAGGAGCGGACTCCGACGCCTGCGGCGACCGCGCCGGGAACCCGGGGCCCCGGCCGCGGCGGCAGCGTTCCGCAGGCTGGTCTTACTTCAAGTGCTTGGAGACGAGCTTGGTCATCTCGAACATGCTGACCTGCTTCTTGCCGCCGAACACCTTCTTCAGGGCTTCGTCCGCGTTGATGTTTCTTCGGTTCTTGCTGTCCTGCAGCTTGTGCTTCTTGATGTAGTCCCAGAGCTTCTTGGTGACTTGAGTGCGCGGCATCGCCTTAGAGCCAATCACCTCGGCGAGCGCCTCGCTGGGCGTCAACGGCTTCATGAAGGCGGCGCTCGGCTTGCGACCTTTCTTGGGCATCTGTTCCTCCAGCGAAAGTGTTGGGTATCGGACCGGCAAAACCGCGGGAACTCTACCACGGGTAAGGCCCGGCTGTTGCCGCGACGTCAAGGGGTCGGTTCAAGGGCCTCCCGCCGCCACCAGAAGTCTCCACGCCATCCCGGCCAGCGCTCCCGCCGCCACCAGGTACTGGATGGGCAGCCGCCAGCGCAGGAGGGCGGCGAACGACAGCGACGCCAGGAGGAGGGCCAAGAGGTCCAGCGAGCCGCCCGCGGGGAACAGCACCCGGCTCGCGAAGAAGACGGCCAGATTGAGAATCACGCCGACGACCGCGGCGGTCACGCCAACCAGGGCCGCCTGGATGCGGCGGTGGTCCGCGAGCGCCTCGATGTACGGCGCCCCGACGAAGATGAACATGAAGCAGAACAGGAACGTGACGTAGGTCGTGATCAGCGCTCCGAGGATGCCGTTGGCGAGCGGGCCGATCGGCCCGGGCTGGTTCCACGCTCCGAGGAAGCCGACGTACTGCGTGACCATGATGAGCGGGCCCGGAGTCGATTCGGCCAGCGCCAGCCCCTGCACCATCTGGGTGGCGCTCAGCCAGCCGTAGACGTTCACGGCCATGTGCGCGATGTAGGCGAGCACGGCGTACGCCCCGCCGAAGGTGACGAACGCCGCCTCGGTGAAGAACAGGGCCTCGCGGACCAGGACGTCCCCGCGGCCCCGCCACAGCCAGAGAGTCCCGACCGGCACGGCCCACAGCGCCGCGAACAGGCCGACGATCCGAATCGCGCGCCCGATGGACGGGTACGCCGCCCGCGCCCCGGCCGCGCCGCGCGCGGGCCGATCGACGTCGCCAGCCGCTCCGGCCATCGTCCCGCCGAGCGCGCCCAGCCGGCGCGAATGGAACACGCCGGGGAGTGGGCGTCCCGGCGCCCGCGCCCGGCCGGCGCGGATGGAGGACGCCGGGGAGGGCGCGCTCCAGGAGCAGGCCCCCGGCGGCCGCTCCCACGACGATGAGGGGGAACGGCACTGAAAAAAAATAGATCGCAATGAAAGCGCCGGCAGCGAAGAGATAGAGAGCGGGGTGACGCAGGGCCCTGCGGCCGATGCGCAGGACCGCCTCGGCGACAATCGCGATGACGACCGGCTGGACGCCGTACAGCAGACCGGCCACAGCAGGCACCCGGGCGTGTGCCGCCACAAGCCAGCTCAGGACGAGCAGCACGACGATCGATGGGATCACGAAGAGGGCGCCGGCTGCGACGCCACCCGGGGTTCCGTGCAGGAGCCAGCCGATGTACACCGCGAGCTGCTGCGCCTCGGGCCCCGGCAGGATCATGCAGAAATTGAGGGCCCGCAGGAACTGTTCTTCGGGGATCCAGCGCTTCCGCTCGACGATCTCCCGGTGCATGATGGCGATCTGGCCAGCCGGGCCCCCGAAGCTGATGAAGCCCAGCTTGACCCAGAAGCGCAGGGCGCTGCGAAAGCTCACCACTTCAGCTCTTCCCGGGGTGCTCCTGCCAGGGCAGGCGTCCGTTGGCCGCGCAGTCGGCGTTCATCCCGGCCACGAGGCGCTCCAGCGTGGCGACGGCGTCCCCGGGCGTCGGCGCGGCGCGCCCGGTCGTTCCGAGCAGGTCTCCAGCATCCGCGCGTGCGCGCCGCGCTCCGTGTGGATCCACTCGGTGTGCACCAGCAGACTCTCCTCGAGCTCGCGCGCCGCGCCGGAGACGCGCCGCGCCGGCCCCGCGATGCGATCGGTCCGCAGCCTGCCGAAGCGCCTCAACCGTGTCAGGATCGCGCGCGCCATCCGGGACAACCCGCGCGTCTGCCACGGCTCGCGGGCCCGGGCGACGGCGAGGATCGCGGGCCACAACCTCCTGTGCACGTAGGTCACCTTGCGCGACACCAGGCGGTTCACGAGAACCTCGGGGTGATCGGCCAGCCACTCGGACACCCGGAAGATTTGCTGCCCTTTCGGGTGCCCCCACCACGAACCGTGCACCGGGCCGCCCGCGACCAGCCCCGCCACGCTGGGCAGCCGGGGGTCCTGCAGGAGAAGCAACCCCTGCCGGGCCAGAGCCCGCAGCACCCGCTCACCGTCCGCGTACTTCCCAGACGGGACCGACGGGCGCGTCGCCGCGTCCCGTGTGGCGCGCCTGTTTGCTCTGCCGACCGATCGGGACGTCATGGCGCGGTTCTCCGGGAAGCTGGAGTCCATGAGAGTGTCAGCGCAGTCCGGGGATCACCGCCGGCACGCGGCGGGCGTACTCTTCGAATCTCTGACCGAAGGCGGCGCGCAGGAGCTTCTCCTCGCTGCGCACCCGGATGAAGGTGCCGGCCGCGAAGAGGACGAGCCCCGGGGCGAGCGCGATCCAGTGGCCGACCGCGAGATTGGTGGCCAGCAGCATACCCAGCATGCCGGTGTAGATCGGATGGCGCACCAGTCCGTACGGTCCCTCGGTCACCAGTCGATGGCCCTCGACCAGGCGTGCCTGGAAGCTCCATTCCCTGCCGAGCACCCGGACGGCCAGGAGCGTCAGCCAGGTCGAGCCGACCGCCAGCGACGCGGCCAGACCCGCGAGGATCAGGCCGAGCGCCGGCGGGCCGGGTGTGAACGGGCCGAAGGTCCGCCGCTGCGGGCCCCAGGAACAGGCGAAGCCGAACCCCTGCAGGACGATCCCGGCGATCGACGCGGGCACGCGGCGCTCCGTCTCCGGTCTCCGGCCCCTGGCCTTGAAGAGGAAGACAGCCGCCAGGGCGAGCCAGCAGAAAAACACCACCGCGGCCACCGCCGCCTGCACGAACTCAGAGGCGCTGTCGATGCGCATCGAGCCCCCTTCGCGAAGACGGCCGGCTCCGGGAAGGTCAGCGCGGCTTGCCGCCGGCCGGCCCATCGCCCAGCTCCAGGTGGAACCGGTGCAGGAAGCGGTGCGCCACCGGCGCGAACAGGACGGCGACGATGGACAGAAACGCCACGCCGCTGAACAGCGCGTAGAACGACTCGAACAGCTTGCCGGCCACCGAGGTGATCGGATCGACCGGCCCCATGCCGGTCAGGATCATCGACGCGTTGACCAGCGCGTCGAGCCACGCCAGACCGCCCCACACATGATATCCGAGGATACCGAGACCGAGGGATCCGACGACGAGCAGCCCGGCGAAGCTGGCGTAGCGGGCCACGCGGTGGACGAATTTCCTGGGCGGGAGCAGCGGCTCGTGCCGGCGCTCGAACAGCCGGCGTCCGAAGCGAGACGTCGGTCCCGTTACCTGTACCATCCGATCGGCCGGTCGTCGAGGTTGATGTAGACCTGCTTGATCTCCAGGTACTCGTCGAGACCGTACGGGCCGAGCTCCCGTCCGAAGCCGGACTGCTTGTAGCCCCCCCAGGGCGCCTCCACCGGCGCGGGCTGCATGTGGTTGACCCAGACGATTCCAGCCCGGAGAGCGCGCACGGTCCGCATCGCCTTGAAGATGTCGCGGGTCCAGACCGCGGCGGCCAGCCCGTAGGGCGTGTCGTTGGCGATGCGGCAGGCCTCCTCCTCCGTGTCAAACGGGATCACCGACATGACCGGGCCGAAGATCTCCTCGCGGGCGATCCTCGCCCGGTTGTCCACGTCGTAGAAAATCGTCGGCTCGACAAAGAAGCCGCGCTCCGCACCCTTCGGGAGCGCCTTCGGGCGGCCACCGCCGAGGGCGAGCTTCGCCTCCCTGCGGCCGATCTCGAGGTACGACATCACCTTGTCATACTGCTCCTGACTGACCAGGGGTCCCATCATGGTTCCGGGCAGGAGACCGGGACCGACCGCGATGGCCTTCGCCCTGTCCACCATCGCGTCCAGGAGCTTCCTGTAGATCGGCTTCTGCACCAGCACCCGGCTGCCCGCGGAGCAGACCTCTCCCTGATTCAGGAACACGCCGAACAGCGCCCCCTCGACCGCCTGCTCGAAATCGGCGTCGGCGAAGAAGATGTTGGGCGATTTGCCGCCGAGCTCGAGAGAGACCCGCTTCAGGGTGGCCGCCGCCTCCCGCATGATCAGCCGGCCGACGTCGCCGCTTCCGGTGAAGGCGATCTTGTCCACTCCGGGATGGGTGACGATCGGCGCGCCGGCGCTCTCGCCGGCGCCGCTGACGATGTTGATGACGCCACGCGGCACGCCACACGCCTCGAAGCCCTTCGCCAGCTCGAGGATCGAGACCGGCGTCTGCTCGGCCGGCTTGAGGATCGAGGTACAGCCGGCCGCCAGCGCCGGCGCCAGTTTCTGCACCGCCATCATCAGCGGGTAGTTCCACGGCACGATCTGGCCGGCGACGCCAACCGGTTCCTTCACGGCGAGCGCCAGAGCGTTGTCGGGGACGGTCAGGACGTCGCCGCGGATCTTGGTCGCCAGCCCGCCGTAGTACTCGAAGCAGAAGGCCGCGTCCGAGACGTCCCCCTCCGCCTCGGCCAGCGGCTTGCCGTTGTTGATCGTCTCGATCTCGGCGAGCGTCTTGGCGGTCGCCCGGACGTGCTCGGCCAGGCGGAACAGAATCCGGCCGCGCTCCCGTGCCGACGTCCGGGGCCAGCCGTCGTGATCGAAGGCGCGGCGCGCCGCGTTGCGGTCTGCATCTCGCGAGGTGCGCAAGTCTCGCAGACCCGGCGGGTCGCCGGGCGGCAGGGAACGGGTGTAGGATGTCGCGCATCACGGTGACATCCCCTGCGCGGGCCCGATTCGAGAGAGGAGAGACTTCCATGGCCAAGAACGTCAAGCCGATTCCCGAGGGTTACCACAGCGTCACACCGTACCTGGTGCTGCGCGACACCAAGCGCGCCCTCGAGTTTTACAAGAAGGCCTTCGGCGCCGAGACCCGAATGACCATGCCCAGTCCGGACGGCCGGATCATGCACGCCGAGATCAAGGTCGGCGACTCGATGGTCTTCCTGGCCGATGAGAATCCTCAGATGGCACCCGACGTCAAGGCGCCGCAGTCGGCGGGCGCGGTCACAGGATCGACCTTCCTCTACGTCCAGGACGTCGATGCCGTCGTCAAGAAAGCTGTCGACGCCGGGGCGAAGGTGATGATGCCGGTGGCGGACATGTTCTGGGGCGACCGGTACGGCAAGGTCGTCGATCCGTTCGGGCATCACTGGGGCATCGCGACCCGTATCGCTGACCTGACGCCGGAGCAGATCGCCAAGGGCCAGGCGGAGTTCGAAAAGAAGATGGCCCAGAAGAAGTAGCATGGCGTACCCGGCGCCGCCGGGCGGTCCCGCCCGGCGGCGCCGTATCGCTGTCCATGGCCGCGAAGGCCCTGCCCATCCGGATACCCGGACGGGCTCCCCCGGGAGGCGCACGATGGTCGATTTCGCCCTGACGGACGAGCAGCAGCAGCTTCGCGCCCTGGCGCGCGAGTTCGCCGGCAAGGAGATCGTCCCGAAGGCGGCGCACCACGACCAGACCGGCGAGTTCCCGCGCGACATCTGCCGCAAGGCGTGGGACCTCGGCTTGATGAACACCCACATCCCGGAGCAGTACGGCGGGCCCGGGCTCGGCGTTCTGGACGGCTGCCTGATCGCGGAGGAAGTCGCCTGGGGCTGCACCGGCATCGGCACGGCGATGGAGGCCAACACGCTTGCCGAGGCGCCGGTGATCGTCGGGGGATCCGACGAGCAGAAGCGGCGTTTCCTGACTCCGATGACGAAGGACTTCAAGTTCGCCGCCTATTGTGTCACCGAGCCCCAGGCGGGCTCCGACGTGCAGGGGATCAAGACGGTCGCGCGCAAGGTCGGCGACGAGTACGTTCTCAAGGGATCAAAGATGTGGATCACCAACGGCAGCGTCGCCGACTGGTATTTC
>QHXY01000270.1:467-2793 GCA_003223145.1 Acidobacteriota bacterium | reverse complement strand
GTGCCGGTCTCCTCGGGCGTGAACAGCAGATCGTCTCCTTCGATCAGCGTGGCGGCGCCCTCCGCCAGCATCGTCTTGAGGCCAATCTCCGGGAGCGAGCGGCCCGCCAGGACCAGGTGGATCGAGCCGGGCAGGTGGGCCACGATCCGCCGCAGCGCCCGCACGCAGGACTCGGACCCCTCCAGGTGCTGCACCCCGTCGAGCACCAGCACGATGTTTCCGCGCAGCGACTCCTCCGCGTCGCCGACGAAGACGTCCGCCATGCGTTCGGCTTCCTGCGGCCGGCAGCGCAGGGTCTCCCACAGTCCCTGGCTGCGCTCGCCGAACTCCGGCGCGTGCTCGGTCATCCCCTGCACGATGTAGCGGAAGAAGACGGAGGGGTCGCGGTCCGAGGCGTCGAGCGAGTACCAGACCGAGTCCTCCCCGGACTCCCGCAGGAAGGACGCCAGAAGCGCCGTCTTGCCGTACCCCGGTCCGGCCAGGATGACGGTGACGCGCCTCTCGAGCCCGGCGCGCAGGCGGTCCATGAGCCGCGGGCGCCGCAGATGCAGCGGACCGATGGCGTGCGGCAGCAGCTTGGCGGCGAGCAACGTCGGGGCGCGAGTCATGACGATGGTCGGCGTTCGCCAACCCTCCTGATTTCACTCTAATCATGCGGTGGAAACCTCGGGGGGCAAATCAGGTGATTCCCTGAAAACCAGACCGGGAAACCCTTGAAAGGCTTGGTCCCGAGGCCCTTGCGGGGGAGCGCCCCTCGGTGCCTGCGGGGCCTGGTGGAGCGGTGACTTGTGCGCGTAGCTGCCGGACTTTAAGATACGTGCATGACCAGGACCCGCCTCGAAGCGTTCAGCGACGGCGTGATCGCCATCCTCATCACCATCATGGTGCTCGAGCTGAAAGTCCCGCGTGGCACCGACTGGCAGGCGCTACGCCCGCTGATCCCGGTGTTCCTGACCTACGTCCTCAGCTTCATCTTTCTGGGGATCTACTGGAACAACCATCACCACATGCTGCACGCGACGGAGCGCATCAACGGCGCCATCCTGTGGGCGAACCTGCATCTCCTGTTCTGGCTGTCGCTGGTGCCGTTCGCGACCGGCTGGATGGGAGAGAACCACGTGGCTCCCCTCCCGACCGCGCTCTACGGAGTCTTTCTCCTGATGGCCGCCGTCGCCTGGACAATTCTACAAGCCACCATCATCGCGCACCAGGGCCCGAGCTCGAAACTGCGGGAAGCGGTCGGCGGCGACTTCAAAGGGAAGATCTCCATCGCGGCGTACGCGGCGGCCATCCCGCTCGCCTTCGTCCGCCCGTGGATCGCCATCGCGCTCTACGTCTTCGTCGCGCTCCTGTGGCTCGTCCCCGACCGGCGGATCGAGTCGAAAATCAATCGCTGAGAAGGCACCCGGCCGGCTCAGCGCGCCCGGCGGGCCCCGGCCTCGCGCCTGACGGGCTTCGGAAGATCGGGATAGTAGCGGGTCAGCACCTCCTCCTCCACAGCATCGCCTTCGAGCGGCGGGGAGAAGAGGTGGCCCTGGCCCAGCGTGCAATGGATCCGACGCAGCTCCTTGAGCTGCGCGTCGGTTTCGATCCCTTCGGCGATCACCTCGTGACCGAGCGCCCGCGCCAGCCCGACGATCGTGGCCACGATCTGGCGCGCCTTCCCCGACTCGTCCATCCGGGCGACAAAGACCTGATCGATCTTCAGCAGGTCGACCGGAAGACTCTGCAGAGCGGCCAGGGACGAATACCCGGTCCCGAAGTCGTCGATCGCCACCTTGAATCCGTGCCTCTTCAGGCGCAGGAGCACCTTGGTCACCTGGTTGGGGTGCTCGATGAGGGTGTTTTCCGTGATCTCGAAATGCAGAAGCATCGGGTTCAGGCCGGCCTCGTCCACCAGCGCCGCGATCTCCTCCTCGAGATCGGCGCTGTAGACCTGCCGGAGCGACAGGTTGACCGCCAGCGTCAGCTCCCGGAACCTGGGGTCGAGATCATGCCAGTGCCGCAGCCGCCGGCACGCCTCGGTGAAGATCCAGTTCCCCAGCGGCACGATGAGACCGGTCTCCTCCGCCAGGGGAATGAACTTCGTCGGCGGGATCAGCCCTCTCTCGGGATGCCGCCAGCGCAGCAGGGCCTCGAACCCCCTGAGCCGGTCGGTCTCCAATTCGATGATCGGCTGGTAGACGACGTGGAACTCTTCGCGCTCCATGGCCAAGTGGAGATCCGTCTCGAGACGCAGCTGCTCCTGCGCCCGCGCCAGCATCTTCTCGTCGAAGATCTCGCAGCGCGCGCGGCCGTGGGCCTTGGCCCGGTACATCGCCGTGTC
>QHXY01000270.1:0-396 GCA_003223145.1 Acidobacteriota bacterium | reverse complement strand
AAGGAGCACGGTGAACTCGTCGCCGCCCATGCGGGCGACCGTCCAGTCCATGCTGCGGCGATCGTACCGGCGCGGCCCCTCCTCCTCGTCCTCCCCCACCGAGCCGAACACCCGCTCGATGCAGGCGCGGAACCGACCCGCGACCTGCTGCAGGACCCGATCCCCGATCAAGTGACCCAGACTGTCGTTGATGTTCTTGAACCGGTCGATGTCCACGAAGATGATCGCCAGGCTCTCGTCCTTGCGGCGTTTGCGGGCCCGGCTGAAGGACTGGGCCAGGCGGTCGAAGAACAGCGTGCGGTTCGGGAGGTCGGTCAGGGGATCGTGGAGCGCCAGGTGCATCAGCTGCTCTTCCATCTTCTTCCGCTCGTCCACGTCGGTCTGCGAGCCGGCGAA
>QHXY01000268.1:2264-4751 GCA_003223145.1 Acidobacteriota bacterium | reverse complement strand
CTTCGGCAGCGGCCTCGTCATCGTTCCATTCCTCCAGAACGGGTTGGTCCGGCAGACCGGATGGCTGGACGAGCGCCAGTTTCTGATCGCGGTCGCAATCGGCATGATCAGCCCCGGGCCGGTCGTCATTACGGCGACATTCGTGGGCTACCTCGTTGCCGGGCTCTGGGGATCCGTCGTCGCCACTGTCGGTATTTTCTTCCCTTCATTTCTCCTCGTGCTCATCGCGGCGCCTGCTCTCGTCCGTCATCGAGGCAACCCTCAGGTCCAGGGCTTCGTCAAGGGCGCGTACGCGGCCGCCATCGGAACGATTCTCGGAGCGTGCATTCTGCTGGGTAGAATCGCGATCGGGGATTGGTTCACGGTGCTGATCGTACTGATCAGTCTCGGGGTGCTTCTACGCTCGAAGGTGAGCAATGTGGTTCTGGTGGCGGCGGCTGCGTTGGTTGGCCTGATTGCCTTTCCCATCTTGAGGCCGACGTGGGTGCTTTTGAAGTAACTGCGGTTCACGAACGAATCAAGGAGGGTCTTACAATGACGATGCGAAGCGGATCGGCTCTGGCGATCGTTGCAACTTGTCTCATACTGAGCGCCCCTGTCGTCCGAGCCGTGGACAACGACGAGGACGAAGGCGACCAGACCGCGGTGGTCAAGACGCTCTCTCAGGCCAAGGTCTCGTTGAGTCAAGGGTTGCAGGCCAGCGCGCAGGAAGGAACGCCGATTTCCGCCAAGTTCGAGGTGGAGGACGGGAAGCTCCAACTCTCTGTCTATACGATGAAGGCTGACAAGCTCTCCGAGGTCAGCGTGGACCCGATCAGCGGCAAGGTCGTGAATGTCGAGGCAATCACGGAAGGAGAGGATCTCGCGGCTGCCAAGGCCCAGAGCGACGCGCTGAAAAAGGCGAAGAGATCGCTGAGTGCCGCCCTCCAGGAGGCCCTCAAGGCCAACAAGGGTTACCAGGCCGTCAGCGTCATCCCTTCGCTCAAGGATGGACGCACGGTCGCGGAAGTGGCCCTGGCCAAGGGTGAGGAGCTCAAGACCGTGGATGAGAAACTGGACTAAGGCGAGCGCGAATGAAGACGCGAACGAGGGCGCCAGTCACATCTGTCATGCTCGTCGCCGCGGCCCTTCTCTGGAGTCCTCGTCTCGCGTCCTCCCCAAGGGCGGAATCCGCCGAGCCTCGTCTGTCCAAGCTGATCGATCTGCCGCTCCCTGGACAGCCAAGCCGCTTCGATTATCAGAGCTTCGACTCGAAGGCCAAGAGGCTCTATTTCTCCCACATGGGTGACGGGGAGTTGGTAGTCTTGAATACCGAGACCAGGGAGATTGTCGCCCATCTCCCAGGGTTCCCGCGCACCACGGGAGTGCTGGCGGTGCCGGAGCTCCAGAAGGTCTTCGTCAGCGTCCCGGGAAACCATGAAGTCGCAATCGTTGATACCCAAACCCTGAAGGTTCTGTCCCGGATTCCCGACGGCGAGTTCCCCGACGGCCTGGCGTACGCGCCTGAGGATCACAAGGTCTTCGTCTCGGTCCCCAAGGGCGGAATCCGCCGAGCCTCGTCTGTCCAAGCTGATCGATCTGCCGCTCCCTGGACAGCCAAGCCGCTTCGATTATCAGAGCTTCGACTCGAAGGCCAAGAGGCTCTATTTCTCCCACATGGGTGACGGGGAGTTGGTAGTCTTGAATACCGAGACCAGGGAGATTGTCGCCCATCTCCCAGGGTTCCCGCGCACCACGGGAGTGCTGGCGGTGCCGGAGCTCCAGAAGGTCTTCGTCAGCGTCCCGGGAAACCATGAAGTCGCAATCGTTGATACCCAAACCCTGAAGGTTCTGTCCCGGATTCCCGACGGCGAGTTCCCCGACGGCCTGGCGTACGCGCCTGAGGATCACAAGGTCTTCGTCTCGGATGAGAAGGGCGGAAAGGAAACCGTCATCGACGCGCGGACCAACAGGCGCGTCGGCAGCATCGATCTCGGAGGAGAGATCGGCAACACTCAGTATGATCCGGCCTCGCGTCTGATCTTCGCGAACGTGCAGTCCACGGGCGAGCTCGTCGCGATCGATCCGAAGTCGGACCGCATCGTCGGCAGGCACGCGCTGAAAGGCGGCGACGGCCCGCATGGCCTCCTGATCGACGCGCCGAAAATGTTGGCGTTCGCGGCGTGCGAGGGCGACTCGAAGCTGCTCGTTGTCGACATGAATACGTTCGAGGTGAAGCAGGTCCTCTCAACCGGCGAGGGCCCCGACGTGCTGGCGCTCGATTCCGGCCTGGAACGGCTCTACGTGGCCACGGAATCGGGCATCGTGTCGATCTTTCAACTCCAGGGCCGAACGCTCGAGAAATTGCAGGATCTTTCAGTTGCTCCGAATGCTCACACGATTTCCGTGGACTCCAACAATCACGAGGTCTACTTGCCCTTGAAGAGCGTGGAGGGTCATCCCGTGCTTCGGATCATGAAGCCTCCTTTGCCCTGAAGCAATCCCCTC
>QHXY01000268.1:0-2224 GCA_003223145.1 Acidobacteriota bacterium | reverse complement strand
CGCATCATGCCCTGGAACGACGCGATCCGCCGACCCTGCCAGTTCGATCATGCGTTCCTGATTCTTGATGTTGGCGGGTTGGTCCGCCTCAGAGAAAGTGGCGCTGGCTTTATGTTCCGCGATGTTGCGGTAGAGATAGCAATTGTCCGATGCCAGCACGAACGACGGGCGACCTTCAACGCGCAGATACTGCGACGCGTACGTGTGACGCGCGCCCGTGTAGGCGCGAATCCCGGGAAAGATCTCCACGTTGTCGCCATCCACCAGACGCAACCGCTCCTCGGTGTTCAACCGCACCAGTTCCGTGGCGTCTTCCGGATCGATGCCATCGTTCTGCCCACCGGCCTGCCACGCCTCTCCCGTGTAGTATCGGAATTCGTCCTTCTGAATCCAGACGGTCGCCTTGGGGAACAAATCGATCCCGCCCATGTGATCCCAGTGCGCGTGGCTGATCACGACGTCCGTGATCTCATCCGGCTTCACTCCCGCGAGCTTCACGGCTTCATCCGGGCGCAGATAGTCCGTCACCGGGAAATACTTGAACCATTTCTCCCGATGAAATCCGCTGTCGAAGAGAATGTTCCGCCCGCCACCGCGAATCAGCCACACGGCGAACACGGTGTCGAGTTTCTCGTCCTGGGGCGCTCCCATGACCAGATCCGCCACCGAATCCCCGGGAGAGCTGGCATATCGAATCGCCTGAATGGAGTACTCCGGGGCGGGGGCCGCAACAGGCCTCACGGCGGCGATCGCGAGAACAAGGTAAAGCCTCGAAGCCAAATGCTTCATAGTCCCCCCAGTTCAAAGAATCGTTATTCTAAGCCGGCTTCCTGTAGGCTGTGGGGCTGATGGCGCTCACCGCGACGATCTACAACCTGGACACCGAGCTGGCCCATGTCGACCGCGGCGTCTACGCCACCTTCCGTCTGAAGCTGGCGCGGCAGCCGTCGGAGACGCTCGAGTACATGCTGACCCGCTACCTCGCGTACTGCCTCGAGCACACCGAGGGGATCACGCTCACCGAGGGGATTGCGGCGGGCGCCGAGCCGGCGGTGCTGGTGCGGGACCTGACGGGGCGCGTCACGGCATGGATCGAGGTGGGGGCGCCGGATGCGCAGCGGCTACACCGGGGCAGCAAGCTCGCCGGTCGGGCGGCGGTGTATACCCATCGGAATGTCGCCCAAGTGCTGACGGAGCTCGACGGCAAGGGCATCCATCGCGCATCGGAGATCCCCGTGTACGAGTTCGGCCGGGGCTTCATCGACGCGGTCGCGGCCGTCGTGCCGCGCCGCGCCGCGGTGACGGTCTCCATCACCGAGCGTCATCTCTATCTCGACCTGGACGGCCGAAGTTTCGACACCGCGGTGGTGGAGCACCACTTCGCCTGAAGCCTCCGGGCGCGGCGACCCCTGATCGCGGGTGGGAACGGGAGCGGCATGCGGCGTGTGGTGGTGATCGGCGCCGGCGCGGCCGGATCAATGGCCGCAATCTTCGCGGCCGCTGCGGGTGCCCGGACCATGCTGGTCGAGCGCACCCGGGACGGCGGGCGCAAAATCCTGATCAGCGGCGGCGGGCGCTGCAACATCCTGCCGGCCCGCGCCGACGAGTCCCGCTTCATCACCGAGTCGTCACCCAACCTCCTGCGCAAGATGCTGCGCGCCTGGCCGCTGCCGGAGCAGATCGCCTTCTTCGAGAAGGAGATTGGACTCCGGCTCGTCGAGGAGGCGGAATCGGCGAAGCTCTTTCCCGCGTCGAACCGCGCCCGCGACGTGCGAGACGGACTGCTGGCGCTGGCCGTCCGCAACGGCGTGCGCCTGCTGATGGGGACGCTGGTCACCGGGTTTGCGCCGACCAGGGCGGGCTGGCGCGTCGACCGGGGCGGCGGGACGCCGCTGCAGGCGGATGCCGTGGTCGTGGCGACCGGCGGTCTCTCCGTCCCGCAAACCGGAAGCGACGGGCTCGGCCTGAAGCTCGTCGAGGCTCTCGGTCACGACGTGCATCCGACCTACGCGGCGCTCACGCCGCTGACCGCGGAGCCGGCCCCCTTCGCGGATCTCGCCGGTGTGTCGCTGCCGGTCACGCTGACCGCTCGCGCCGAAGGGCGGAAGGCGACGGCCACGGGCGGCTTCCTGTTCACGCACCGCGGCTACAGCGGACCGGCGGTGCTCGATGTCTCGCACGTCGCCGTGCGCTCCCGCGCCGCAGGAACACCTGCGGCCCGACT
>QHXY01000267.1 GCA_003223145.1 Acidobacteriota bacterium | reverse complement strand
TCAGCGGATCGCACTGATCCAGGAGGGCCTGCCATGTCAGAACCGAAGACCGTCGCCCAGACCACCACCGAGATTCTGCCCGGGCTCCATCACTTCAAGATCCTCGACGACCGGATCAAGACGCAGAGCGACGCCTACGCGCTTGTCCAGGCCGGCCGGGTCGTCCTGATCGATCCGCTGCCGCTCGATCCGGCGCGCCTTGCGAGGCTGGGACGGGTCGAGGCGATCGTGCTCGGCTCGCCGAGCCACCAGCGATCGGCCTGGCGCTATCGCAAGGAGCTCAACGCGAAGGTGCACGCGCCGGAGGGATGGAAGGACCTGGACGAGAAGCCCGACGCCACCTACAAGGAGGGAGAGACGCTGCCCGGCGGAATCAGGGCGCTGCACGCCCCCGGCCCGGGAAACGCGCATCATGTCTTTCACCTCGCGGGGAAACCCGGGGCGCTTCTGGTCACCGACCTGTGGCACGTGACGGGGAGCGGCGTCGAGTTCCTGCCCGACAAGTATCTAACCGATCCGGACAGGGCGCGTGACTCGGCGCGGCGGCTCCTGGAGGTGGATTTCGAGGTTCTGTGCTTCGGCCACGGCGATCCGATCCTCAAGGGCGGGCGGAACGTGGTGTCCGATCTCGTCAAGCGGGAGAGCGCGGCGCGCAGGAAGAAGTAGGCCCCGCAGTTCTACAGCGACGGGGTCCCGCCTTCGAGGAAGGCGGGCAGGTTGCCGGCCGAGAACTGCAGACCGATGAAGAACGGGCCGAACTCGGCGTAGTCGGCGCTCGCCTCGTCGAAGCGCATCTCGTAGATCAGCTTCTTGAAGACAACCGGGTCGTCCGCGAACAGGTCGACGCCCCACTCCCAGTCGTCCAGGCCGATCGAACCGGAGATGATCTGGGTCACCTGGGTACCGTAGGCCCGGCCGATGAGACCGTGCTCGCGCATTATCGCGGCGCGCTTCTCGAACGGCAGGGTGTACCAGTTCTTGGCCTCTCCCCGGCGCTTGTTAATCGGGTAGAAGCAGACGTTCTCGCGCTGCCGGGCCATCTCCTCGTCGAACGCGCGGTCGAACTCGTACGTACCCCTCTGCAGGCCGCGCGTCTCGAGCTCGGCGTGGATCTTGCCCGTCATGTCGTACAGTCCCAGCTCCACGATCGAGACGTAGGAGCTGGTGGGCAGAAGGTGCTCGTGCAGCCCCAGGCAGGCGACCCGGAGCTCGATCTGGCTCAGCTCGTCGAAGGTCCTGCGGAAGTGGATCAGCATCAGGTCGCCCTTGTGACCGAGGAGATTCACGGCTGCCGACGGGCCTTCCTTGCGCGCCTCCAACGGAGCGAGCAGAGACGTCGCCTCTTCCTCGATCTGCTTGCGGCGCGGCGCAGCCAGGGTTTTGAGCGTCTCCCGGCGCACGCGGAACATCTGGTGCAGCACGCTCCAGCCTTCCAGGGTTTCCGGAACCTGCGGATTGTGCATGGCACGGTCAATATAGCCTGTCCCGGGCCGGGCCCACAACCCGCGGAGCGGGTATCATGTCGGACGACGCGCAGACATCTGGAGGTGACCGGTGTCGGTGAGGGGCTTCATCCTTCATCCCACCTACCGACTCGAAGCCGGCAGGCCCGTCGTCCACCTGTTCGGCCGCCTGGAAGACGGCCGGTCGTTTCTGGTGCGCGACCGCAGGCTGGTCCCTTACTTCTTCATCCGCGCGATCGATGCCGAAGCGGCCCGCGCCCGTGGCGCCGTCCGCCAGGCACCGACGTCCCTCAAGACGATGCGCGGGGACGAGGCGGCGCGAGTGGAGGTCGAAGCGCCCGACCAGACGCCGCCCCTGCGGGACGCCCTGCAGCGCTCCGGTGTTCCGGTCTTCGAGGCGGATGTCCGGTTCGCGATGCGCTATCTGATCGATCGCGGGATCCGCGGGGCGCTCGAGATCGAGACCGCCGGCCCCGGGCGCAAGGACGATGCGGCCGAGCGGCGCGGGTCGCGGAGCGGCGCGGACCACGGCCCGTACCCGGTCGACGTCGTGTTCGACGATCCCGGCCTGCGGCCCGCCGAATTCCGTCCCGGGCCCGATCTCCTGAGGGTCGTCTCGATCGACCTGGAGACCGATCCGCGCGGCGAGGAGATCTACTCCGCGGCGCTGGCCGGCACGGGTCTCGACGAGGTCCTTCTCGCGCTGCCGCAGGAGACCGTGTCGCGGGCGCTGAAAGGCGAGACGCTGCCGGGCCGGGTGATCGCCTGCGGTGACGAGAAGAGTCTCCTGCGCGCCCTGTTCGCCAGGATGACGGAGCTCGATTTCGACGTTCTGACCGGCTGGAACGTGATCGATTTCGACCTGGACGTGCTGGTGGCACGCGCACGGGCTCTCGGGGTGGCGTTCGAGGTGGGGCGTGCTCCAGGGGGGACGCGGGTCATCCGGGAGCGGGCCTTCTGGGGACGATCGCGCGCCGACATGACGGGCCGGGTCGTCCTGGACGGCATCGACCTCCTCAGGAGCTCGTTCGTCCGCCTGGACGACTACCGGCTCGATACGGCGGCGCGCGCCATTCTGGGCGAGGGGAAGGTGGCGCTCGGAAGCTGCGAGGCGCCGGTCGCGAGCCACGAGCGGGCCGAGGCGATCACCCGCATCTACCGCGACGATCTCCCCCGCTTCGTCCGTTACAACCTGGCGGACGCGCGCCTGGCGCTGGCGATCCTCGACAAGGCGCAGCTCCTCGACCTCGCCGTCCGTCGGAGTCTCCTGACCGGCATGCCGCTCGACCGGGTCGGGGCGAGCATCGCGTCATTCGATTTCCTGTACCTGCACGAGCTCCGCCGTCGCGGCCACGTGGCGCCGACGGTGGGTGGCGACGCCGACGCTACAGGGGCGGTGCCCGAGGACGCAGTCGCGGGTGGCGCCGTTCTCGAGCCGCTGCCGGGGCTGTATGAGAATGTCCTGGCGTTCGACTTCAAGAGCCTGTACCCGAGCCTCATCCGGACCTTCAACATCGACCCGCTCGGGCTGGTCCAGGATCCGCGGCACGGGGACGACAGTCTGATCCGCGCGCCGAACGGCGCCTGCTTCCGGCGCGAGCCGGGGATCCTGCCGGAGCTCCTGGCCCGGCTCTTCCCCCGGAGGGAGGAGGCGAAGCGCCGCGGCGACGCGATCGGCGCCCACGCCATGAAGATCCTGATGAACTCGTTCTACGGCGTCCTCGCGACTCCGGCCTGCCGCTTCTACTCGCTGCCGGTGGCGAACGCCATCACCCACTTCGGGCAGTGGGTCCTGCACTGGGCCCGCGATCGCGTCGAGACCCTGGGGCACCGCGTCCTGTACGGCGACACCGACTCGCTGTTCGTCGCTTCGGGCCTCGCGGGCGCGGGGTCGGCGGAGGAGTCGATGCGACTCGGCGCCCGGCTGCGCGACCGGATCAACGCGGAGCTGCGCGACGAGATCGGCGGGCGGTGGCGCGTCGAGAGCCACCTCGAGCTGGAGTTCGAGACGCTGTTCCTGAAGTTCTTTCTTCCTTCCGTGCGGCATGGCGTGGGCGGCGCGCGCAAGCGGTACGCCGGTCTCGTCCGTGCCGACTCGGGCGATCCCGGCGACGCGGCCACCGCCGGGAAGGAAGACAGGGTGATGTTCGTCGGCATGGAGGTGGTGCGGCGCGACTGGACCGAGCTGAGCAAGATCTACCAGCGCGGCCTGTTCGAGCGGCTGTTCCGGGGCATCGGCCGCGACGACATCCTGGCGTACACGCGGGACTTCCTGCGCGACCTCAAGGAGGGGCGGCACGACGAGCACCTGGTGTACCGCAAGGCCCTGCGCAAGGGGCTCGACGAGTACACGGCGACCACGCCTCCGCACGTCAAGGCGGCGCGGCTGGTGGAGGGACCGGTGGATCGGCTGGTCGAGTATGTGATGACCGCGTCGGGCCCGCAACCGGCCCGCGCGCGCACCGCGCCGATCGACTACACCCATTATCTGGACAAGCAGCTGCGTCCGATCGCCGAGCAGGTCTTCCCGCACCTGGGGCTGTCGTTCGACGAGGCGCTGGGCGAGGCGCGGCAGATGCCCCTGTTCTGAGCGGCGGGGGTCCGGCGGCGCGCGCCCCGGACCACTCGCCCTATAATAAGGATACGGGAGAACGACGATGCACCTCATCGACAGCACGCCCGATTACGTCCGATCGATCTACGACGCGATGGACAAGCGCCTGGCGGTCGTCCGGCGGCGGCTGAACCGGCCGCTGACGCTCTCCGAGAAGATTCTCCTGGGACATCTGGACGATCCGGAGACCCAGGAGCTGGCGCCCGGCGCGAGCTACCTGATGCTCCGCCCGGACCGCGTCGCGATGCAGGACGCCACGGCGCAGATGGCGCTCCTGCAGTTCGTGCAGGCGGGACGCAAGCGGGTCGTGGTGCCGACCACCGTCCACTGTGACCACCTGATCCAGGCGCGCGTCGGCGCGTCGTCGGACATGCAGGCGGCCCTGCAGGAGAACCGCGAGGTGTTCGAGTTCCTGCGCTCCGCCAGCGCCAAGTTCGGCATCGGTTTCTGGCAGCCGGGGGCCGGAATCATCCACCAGGTCGTGCTGGAGAACTACGCCTTCCCGGGCGGGCTGATGATCGGCACCGACTCGCACACGCCGAACGCGGGCGGGCTGGCCATGGCGGCGGTCGGCGTCGGCGGCGCGGACGCGGTGGACGTCATGGCCGGCTTCGCGTGGGAGGTGTTGTACCCGACGATCATCGGGGTCCGCTTGACCGGCGAGATGTCGGGCTGGACCGCCCCGAAGGAC
>QHXY01000266.1 GCA_003223145.1 Acidobacteriota bacterium | reverse complement strand
TCGCATTTCCGGGGGTGGAGGACGGTGTCTCTTATGGCACGCCGGCGTTGAAGGTCCGCGGCAAGTTTCTCGCACGACTGCGTGAAGACGGCACTTCGCTGGCCATCAGGGTGGAATTCCCCGTGCGTAAGGCGCTCATGCAGGAAGAGCCGGCGGTGTTCTACATCACCGATCACTATCTGAACTATCCGGCTCTGCTGGTTCGGCTGACGCAGGTCCACCCGGAGAAGCTGCGGCGACTTGTCGAACACGCCTGGCGGTCCGTGGCGCCGGCGCGTCTTGTCCGGGCCTTCGACGACGGTGGCGCCGGTCGGAAGGACGCGAGAAGAAGGTGAAGCCGATGTTCGAGCGTTACTCGTTCGTCGCGATCACCACGACCGATTTGGGGCGGGCCCGGAGATTCTGGGTCGATCAGCTCGGCTTTCGAGTGACCGAGGAGCGCCACGACGACTTCTTCATCATCGATGCCGGCGGCCTCCGTCTCTGCGTCGATCTGGCGGATGGGGGGATTCATGTTGCAGGTGGGACGGACCCCGTGGTCGGGCTGAAAGTGGCCTCGCTCGATGCGGTGCTCGTGGAACTGGCCGCGCACGGCGTCCGGGCGGCAAGCCCACCGGCTCCCGGCGGCAGGGGCCGGTACGCGGTGCTGCGCGATCCGGACGGCCGACCGGTCATCCTGACCGAGACGGACTGAAGCGAGGACTCGGGTGAGCGCGGAGCGTCGAGGCAGACCGGTGCTGGGATTCGCGCCGCACTCCGGCTGGGCCGCCGTGGTGGTCGTCGCTGGGGAGATCGACGAGCCGGAGGTTCTAGCGCGCGGGCGAGTCGACATGACCGATCCGCGACTGCCGGGGTCGAAGCAGCCCTATCATGAGGTGGAGGACCTTCCTCTTCAGGAAGCCGAACGGCGGCTGGCGCGGCTGAGCCACAGCGCGGGAGCCATGGCCTACGAGGCGATCCGCGCGCTGCTGGAGGAGATCGGAGCGAGGGGGTCCGCGGCCGGGGTCGCGGGCATTCTCGATTCCTCCGGCCGGAAGGGTGACGGTCTGGCCGCTATCCTGGCCTCGCACGCGCTGATTCACACCGCCGACGGCAATCATTTTCGCGATGCGCTGGCCGACGCGTGCCGCCGATGCGAGCTCGAGGTCGCCCGCGTGCGGCAGCGGGATCTGATCGACCGGGCGGTGGCGACATTGAGAAAGCCCCCCGGGCAGCTCGCGGCAACGGTCCGGGCGCTCGGGCAGCCCCTGGGCGCTCCATGGGGCGCCGATCAGAAATCCGCCGCCACGCTTGCCTGGCTCCTGCTTGCGGCCGGGCAAGCAGGCACTCCTCCGCGATCTCGCTGAGTCACCTTCTTTTGAAGCGCACGCGCTGCGGCGGCGCCGACGGCACGAGCGCGCCGCCGACCACCTGGGGACCCAGCTCCGAGCAGGTATCGAAGCTGAGGTCGGCAAAGCGCTGCTGTCCTGCCGCGGAATCCCTCACGATCGAGAGAGTGTCGAACCAGGCGACGGAACCCCCCGGCGCCTCATTCTCGTCGATGCGCAACGCCTGCACCGAGAAACAGCCGCCCTGGTCCTGGCAGAAGCTGTCGTAGGAGAAGGGACCAGCCTGCACACCATTGACCGTGATCATGTAATCCTGGGTGGCCGGGTGCAGCTGGACGGTGAAACTGTTCCAGCCGAAGCGGTCATACGGAAGGCCGTTGACGAGTCCATCCGAGAACGCGATCCCCGCGAAGGTGCCGCCGTTCGCATCGTCCAGCGTCACCCACGTCTGCCCCGACTGGAACGGGATGATCGCCATGTCCAGCGTCACCGTGTCGGCCGGGTCCAGCTGACGCGGGTTGAAGTAGAGGTACGCTTCGAATGATGCGAAGAAACACACCGGACCAGACACGTCAGGGTTCGTGTTCATGATCAACATGCCGGCCAGCCCGTGCGGCTGGCTGGCGAAGGCGGGGAGCCACAGCAGACAGGCTGCGGTCAGCGAAACGACAGCGGCACGCAGAGTCATCGTCATCCTCCTTATGCGCGGCAGTGTCACAGATCCGTGGCGTATTCTTTAGGCCGAACGTGGCGCGCCGTCAACGAATTCTTGCCGCCATCCGAATCTCGCCGCGGCACGCGCACCGCGGTGCCTGACTGACCGATTCCCCGCAACTGTCTGGATCCGGACAGGTCCGCACGATCCTCGAGGGTCCGGGATCGCGGCCTCTAACTGCCGCCGTGCCATCGCCTTGCGGGTGTGACTGTCGACATCCGCCTCGTTGGCACGAGACGTGAAATAGAAAGCCACGAAACCTGGAAGAAACGGCCGATGGGAAAGATCAGGACGCTTCTCGTCACCGGCGCTTCGGGACACCTCGGCCGTCGGGTTGTCGGACTTGTCGCGGACGCCGGGAGGGACCGCCTTGTGGCGACCACGCGCAACCCTGACCGGCTCGCCGATGTCGCGAAGCAGGGCGTCGAAGTGCGGCGCGCCGACTTCGACGATCCGAAATCGCTGCCGGCCGCCTTCGCGGGCGCCGATCGGCTTCTGCTCGTGAGCACCGACGCGGTCGATTTCCCGGGACGGCGAATCGAGCAGCACCGAGCCGCCATCGCCGCGGCGAAAGCGGCGGGGGTGGGACACATCGTCTACACGTCCTTCTTCACGGAACCGGATCCGCGCTTCCTGGTGGCGGCCGATCACTGGGGGACCGAGCGGGCGCTCGCCGCGTCCGGCCTGGCATGGACCGCGCTCCGGCACAACCTCTACGCGGAATACCTCGCGCAGCTGCTCCCCGAGGCGATCGAGTCCGGCCGACTCGTCGCCGCGGCCGGCGAGGGGGGCGCCGCGTTCGTGACCCGCGAGGACTGCGCCCGCGCCGCGGCGGCCGCGCTGGCGTCTTCCGACACGAGCAGCCGAACGCTCGAGATCGCCGGTCCGGCGGTCGTCACTCTCCGTGAGGTCGCAACGCTCGCGGGCGAGCTGGCGGGTCGCCGCGTGTCCTATGTTCCGGTCGAGCCGGCGGCGCTCAGGGCGGGCATGGTGGCGGCGGGGCTTCCCGGGCACCTGGCTGACGTGCTGGTCTCGATCCACGTCGCCATGGCTCAGGGGAAGTTCAGATCAACGACCTCCGCGGTTGCGGACCTGACGGGACGGGCACCGACGAGCGTCCCCGCTTTCCTTTCCTCAAGGAGCGACCTGCTCCTGGCGGCTCCGGTCGCGCGCTGACGAAGGAGGTGACATTCCAGTCCTCATAGAAGTACCCGCCACCCACATCAGTTCCCTCCGACCAGGGACCCCGGGCCGTCAGTCGGCCCGGGGTTTCTAATTTCCACACGGCCCTCCGGCGATCGTCGCGTATCGAGCGTCTGTCCCGGCTGGCGATGGTTTTTCCGCACCTGTCTGATTTCACGCACTCGAGTCGCGCGTGGAGACGGCGCGGTCGATCGGCGCAAATATCGCTCTGGCAGCACGTTGCCGGCGAGAACGGCGGCCGCCTCACGTTGGCACGAGTCGTGAAGTAGGAGGAACGCGAAAGGATGGGACGATGTCACAGCAAAGCGTGGAACGGGTGATCGGGCGGCTGGCGACCGACGAGGATTTCCGGCGCCGGTTCGAGACGGAGAGGCAGGCGGTCATCCAGGAACTGAGCGCCACCGGCCTCGAGCTCACGCCGGTCGAGGCCAAGGCGCTTCTCGATCTCAACTTCACCGCGTGCAGGCGGTTCGCCCGGTGCATCGATGCCCGTCTTCAGAAGGTCAGTCTGAGAAGGTTCATCCACAGGAGGAACGACAAGTGAGAACCATCGCCAGAGGAAGCGCTCTCGTTTTCTGGATCCTCGCCCTCGCCGGTTGCGAGAAAGCCGCCGCGCCCTCGTTCCAGCGTCCGCCGGCGACGGTCGCCGTGGCGTCGGCGGTCACCGGCGACGTGCCGGTGTATCTCGACGAGATCGGCAAGATCGTGGCGCGCGAAATGGTCTCCATCCAGCCGCAGGTCTCGGGGCGCATCACCGAGATCCACTTCACCGACGGCGCCGACCTGAAGAAGGGGGACGCGCTGTTCACCATCGACCCGCGGCCGTACCAGGCTCAGCTCGACTCCGCCACGGGCAACCTCGCCCAGGCCGAGGCGGCGCTCGCCTTCGCGCGCATTCAGCTGGCGCGCGGCGAGCAGCTCGTCGAAACGAAGGCCATCTCCCAGCAGGAGTACGACACCCGGAAGAGCTCGCAGGACGTCGCCGAGGCGCAGGTCCAGCAGGGCCGGGCAGCGGTCGAGAACGCCACCCTCAACCTGCAGTACTGCTCGATCCGGTCCCCCATCGATGGACGCGCCGGGCGGCGGCTGGTCGACATCGGGAACGTCGTGACGGCCAACAATGGATCGCTCCTGACCATCCAGCGGCTCGACCCGATCTACGCCGACTTCACCGTCACCGAGAACGATCTGTCGGCGGTCCAGAGGAATATGCGGAGGGGGACGCTCGACGTCGAGGTGCGTCTGCCGGATGAGCCCGACAGCGCGCTGACCGGCGCTCTGACGTTCCTCGACAATGCCGTCCAGGACGGTACTGGGAACGTCACCCTCCGCGCCACCATTCCCAACGCCGGGCACCGTCTGTGGCCGGGACGCTTCGTCAAGGTGCGTCTGGTGCTGTCGACGCTTCCCGGCGCGGTGCTGGTGCCCGCGGCCGCGCCGCAGATGTCGGCCCGGGGCCAGTTCGTGTACGTGGTGAAGCAGGACGCGACCGCCGAGCTGCGGCTGGTGAAGACCGGCCAGCGGCACGGCGACCTGGTCGTGATCGACCAGGGCGTGAGCGCCGGCGAGCGGGTCGTTGTCAACGGACAGCTCGGCGTCACCCCCGGCGGCCAGGTCCGCGAGGAGCCGAACGCCACGGCGAAGGCACCCGACCCCACGAATCCGCGAGGTGAGTCATGAATCTCTCCGAGCCGTTCATCCGCCGTCCGGTCATGACCGCGGTCCTCACCGTGTCGGTGATCTTGTTCGGCGTCCTGGCCTACCGCGGGCTTCCGGTGAACGACCTGCCGGCGGTGGACTATCCCGTTATCCAGGTGCAGGCCGATTACCCGGGCGCGAGTCCCGAAACGGTGGCGAACAACATCGCCACGCCGCTCGAACGGCAGTTCATGCAGATCAACGGCCTGGAGCTCGTCACCTCCAAGAGCACCCAGGGCCACACCAGCATGACGCTGCAGTTCGCGCTGAGCAAGAGCATCGACGGCGCCGCCACCGACGTGCAGACCGCCATCACGCAGGCGACCGGGAGCCTGCCGGTGGATCTGCCGTCGCCGCCGACCTTCTCGAAGACCAACCCGAACGACCAGCCGATCATGTACATCGCGCTCACCAGCGACTCGGTGACCGCCGGTCAGCTGTACGACTACGCCAGCACCCAGGTCGGCCAGCGGATCAGCATCTTGCCGGGCGTGTCGCGGGTGAACGTCTTCGGCACCAAGTCGGCGGTCCGGATCAAGGCCGATCCGTCGGCCATGTGGGCCCGGGGCATCTCGGTGGACGACCTGGCGGCCGCGATCAAGAACGGCACCTCGTACACCGGCGCGGGCCAGCTCGACGGCACCGCGGGCACAGCGCTGTTGCGCCCCCGCGGCCAGCTCGAGGGCGCCGGGGCGTACGAAGATCTGATCGTCGGCGGCCGCGGAGGCACACCGGTCTACCTGCGCGACGTCGCCAAGGCGCGGGACTCCGTCCAGGACGAGCGGATCAACATGCGGTTCTGGGTGCGGGGCTACCCGGTGCCGTCGGCCACCGTGGTCGTGGCGGTCAACCGCCAGGCCGGGGCGAACGCGGTGGAGGTGGCCCGCAGCATCCGGCAGGAGCTGCCGCTGATCGCCGCCGAGCTGCCGGGCTCCGTGCGGGTCACGCCGATCTACGACCGCTCGCAGTCGATCGTCCATTCTGTCACCGACGTGCAGGCGACCCTGCTGATCGCCTTCGTCCTGGTCGTGCTGGTCATTTTCCTGTTCCTGGGACGCGCCGCCGACACCCTGATCCCGGCGGTGGCCCTGCCGCTGTCGCTCCTGCTCACCTTCATCGCCATGCGGCTCTTGGGTTACAGCCTGGACAACCTGTCGCTCATGGCCCTCACCCTGGCGATCGGCTTCCTGGTGGACGACGCCATCGTGTTCCTGGAGAACACCGTGCGCCGCATGGAGCGCGGCGAGAGGGCGCTCGAGGCGGCCATCAACGGCGCCCGGGAGATCAGCTTCACCATCCTGTCGATGACCATCTCGCTGGCGGCCGTGTTCATCCCGCTCGTTTTCATGACCGGGCTGGTCGGGCGCATCTTCCGTGAGTTCGCCGTGACCATCGTCGTGGCGATCTTCGCCTCCGGCCTGGTGTCGCTGACGCTCACGCCGCTCATGAGCGCCCGCATGCTCAGCGATCGGGGCGAGGGCTCCAGGAAGACGTGGATGGAGCGGGTGATCGGCGGAGTCGAGAAGCGTGTGCTCGCGGGCTACGGCTCGTCGCTCTGGTGGTTCCTGCGGCACCGCTGGGTCTCGGCGGTCGTCTGGTTCGTCTGTCTCGCCGGGACGTTCCTGCTGTTCACCGCCGTCCCCAAGGCGTTCTTGCCACCGGGGGACAGCAGCGTCGTGTTCGGCGTGTTCATCGGCCGCGAGGGCTCCTCGCCGGAGCAGATGCACGCCATCCAGGACCGGGTCGACGAGACGCTGCACCAGGATCCGAACGTCCTGATGGACTTCACCATGACGGGGAACGGCAACTTCGTCGCCTCCAACCAGGGAATCACCTTTACCTTCCTGAAGCCGGCCGCCGCCCGCGGGCCGATCGCCATGGCGGCGGCGCAGCTGATGGGGAAGCTCGGCGCCATCCCCGGTGTCTTCCCGTTCCTGCGCCCCTACCCGGTCCTGGAGATCAGCACCGGGGCGACCAACCAGAACCAGGGACAGTATGCCTACACCGTGTCCGGGGTGGACTCGGATCAGGTGTACGACGTGGCCGCGAAGCTCCTGGGCAAGCTCCGGGAGTATCCGGGGTTCTTGACCCTTTCGTCGGACTACTTCAACAACACCCCCAACCTCGATATCGACATCCGGCGCGACCAGGCGAAGACCTACGGCGTCTCGGAGACGCGCATCCTGGCGCTGCTCCGGAACGCGTACTCGCAGAACTACCTGTACCTGATCAAGAAGCCCGAAGACCAGTACCAGGTCATCCTGGAGGTCCAGGACGCGGCGCGCTCGAAGCCGGAGGACCTGTCACTCCTGTACATCAAGTCCGACGACGGGAAGAACCTGGTGCCCCTGCGCGAGCTGGTGACGTGGAACACCACGCTCGGCCCGCAGGCGGTGAACCACCTGAACCAGTTCACCAGCGTCACCATCTTCTTCAATCTGAAGCCGGGCGTGGCGATCGGCGACGCCACCGACTTCATCCGCGCGGCCGCGGCGCCCATCGTGCCGCCGACCCTGCGCGCCGGTCTGCAGGGCGAGGCGCTGACGTTCCAGGACACCGTGAAGACCCTGACCCTGTTGATGGCCCTGGCCGTGTTCGTCATGTACGTGATCCTGGCGATCCTCTACGAGAGCTACGTCCATCCGCTCACGGTGCTCTCGACCCTTCCCACGGCGCTGGTGGGCGGGCTGCTGACGCTGTACCTGTTCGGAGAGCAGGCGTCGCTCTATGCCTTCGTCGGCATGTTCATGCTGATGGGGATCGTCAAGAAGAACGGCATCATGATCGTCGACTTCGCCCGCCAGCGGGTCGCCGCCGGAGAAACCGCCGAGCGCGCCATCCACGACGCCAGCATGGATCGCTTCCGGCCGATCATCATGACCACGCTGGCCGCCGTCATCGGGGCGCTGCCGATCGCACTCGGTTACGGGGCGGACGGGGCATCACGCCGGCCGCTCGGTCTGGTCATCGTCGGCGGCCTGATCGTGTCGCAGTTCATCACCCTGTACATCACGCCGGTCATCTACCTGTACCTCGAGCGGTTCCAGGAAAGCGTCCTGGACCGCGTGTCGTTCTTCCGCGCCGGGAATGCCTGGCTCCCGGACGGACGCATCGGTGATATCGCGGGTTCTCGCTTCGACGGCGGCTGTGCGGCGGTTCGGCGACAGCGTCGTTATCGCCGGAGCCCTCGTGGCCACGGTCGCCGCGATTGTCGCCGCGCTGGCTCTGTTTGTCATGTTCGGGAGGCTGTCGCACCGCAGGGCCGAAGCGGGCTGGCCGACGACGACCTCGCGTTCGCTTCCGGCGAGCCCGTCCGCCGGCACCGTGGAAGCGGACCGCACATGAGACGGCACAACCTGATCGCTCTCGCGCTGGCAGGCGCGCTCGCCACCGGCTGCGCCGTCGGGCCGGATTATCGGAGGCCCCTCGTCACGACACCGGAGCAGGTGCGAGGCCATGAGGCCGCCGCCGGAGGCGCGACCGAAGCCGCCTCGCTCGCCGACCGGGCCTGGTGGGAGATCTTCCAGGACGATGTCCTGAAGAGCTTGATCGACGTCCGAGTTTTATCCTGCGATACAGGCCGGTGGGGGATGGTCGCGCAGCCGCCGGCCGGTGGGCTCGACCCTCGGCTCCGCGCCCATCAACCTGTACGACGTCAATCTCGGTCTCAGCTGGGAGGTCGATCTCTGGGGGCGTATCCGGCGCCTGAACCAGGCGGCGCTGGCGGAGTACCTGGCCAGCGAAGAGGCGCGCCGCGGCGTGCTTCTCTCCCTGGTCTCCGAGGTGGCCACGAGCTATTTCGAGCTGCGCTCGCTCGATCTGCAGCTCGACATCGCCCGGCGGACGACCGGGGCGTTCCAGGAGACCTACGCCCTGTTCAACCGGCGTCTGGAGGCCGGCGCCGCGTCGGCCCTCGAAACCTCCAGCGCCGAGGCATCGCTCGCCTCGACCTCGGCCAGCATCCCCGACCTCGAGCGGCAGATCGTCGCGCAGGAGAACCGCATCGCGCTCCTGCTCGGGCGGCCCCCGGGGGAGATCCCGCGCGGCGCGGCGCTCAACGACCAGCTTCTTCCGCCGGAGATCCCGGCGGGGCTGCCTTCGGATCTCCTGGAGCGCCGGCCCGATCTGCGCGAGGCGGAGCAGCGGCTCGTCGCCGCCAACGCCGAAATCGGCGTCGCGCTGGCCGATTTCTTCCCCACCCTCAGCCTGACCGGCGCCTTCGGAGGCGTGTCGCGTCAGGTCTCAGATCTGTTCGGCGACGGGCGGACCTGGTCGGTCGGCGGCGGCCTCCTCAGTCCCGTGTTCCAGGGGCGGCGTCTGAAGAACCAGCACCACGCCGCGATCGCCCGCTGGGAGCAGGCCAAGGTGCAGTACGAGCAGGACGTGACCGGCGCCTTCGGGGAAGTCTCGACCTCCCTGGTGGCGTACCAGAAGTTCGCCGGTCAGGAAAAGGAGCAGTCCGGCGCCGTGGCCGCCTACCGCCAGGCGGTCGGCCTGTCGAACACACGTTACGTCGGCGGCCTGTCGGATTACCTGGAAGTGCTGCAGGCCCAGCAGCAGCTCTTCCCGGCCGAGAACGCGCTGGCGCGCACGCGCTTCGAGCGTCTCGCAACCCTCGTGCAGGTCTACAAGGCGCTCGGCGGCGGCTGGAAGCTCACCGATACACAGTGGCAGCGGCCGGAGCAGGGGCCCGCTCCGGCG
>QHXY01000269.1:5758-6274 GCA_003223145.1 Acidobacteriota bacterium | reverse complement strand
GGAGGCGGTGCGGCTGCGGCTGCGGGCGGACGTGCCGGTCGGCGTCTTCTTCAGCGGCGGCGTCGATTCAAGCTCGATCGCGGCGCTGGCGGTCGACGCCACCGGCGGGACCGTGCCGACCTTCACCCTCGGCTTCGACGATCCCGACTTCAACGAGGCCGGTTACGCGCGGCGCGCCGCCAAGTATCTCGGCACCGACCACCACGAGATGATCGTGGGCGAAACCGAGATGCTGGAGGCGCTCCTGGCGATGGCGCGCGTTCTCGACGAGCCGCTGGCCGACGCCTCGATCGTCCCCACGCACCTTCTGTCCCGCTTCGCGCGGCAGCACGTCAAGGTGGCGCTGGGGCACGCGCGGCTGGCGATCATCGACCTTGTGACCGGCGCGCAGCCGCTGCACAGCGAGGACGGCCTGGTGCACCTGGTGGTCAGCGGCGAGTTCTACGATCACGAGCGCATCCGCGCGGAGCTGGCCGGGCGCGGGCACGTGCTGCGGACGCGCTCGGACAGCGAGAT
>QHXY01000269.1:0-5715 GCA_003223145.1 Acidobacteriota bacterium | reverse complement strand
ATCGTGGAGACCCTGCCGACCCGCCATCCGCTCGACGCCCTGCTCGCGACCGACTTCCTGATGTTCCTGCAGGACGACCTGCTCACGAAGGTGGACCGCGCCTCCATGGCGACGTCCCTCGAGGTGCGCGCGCCGTTCCTGCACCATCCGCTGGTCGAGTACGTGGCCGCGCTCCCGGCCGCGATGAAGCTGCGCCGCTTCACTTCCAAGCACATCCTCAAGAAGGCGATGCGCGACCGTCTGACGCCCGAGATCACCGGCCGCCGCAAGCGCGGCTTCAACATCCCCCTCGCCCGCTTCATGCACCGCGGCCTCCAGCCCCTGATGGAGCGCGCCCTGCACCCCGATCGCGTCCGGGCCGGCGGCATCCTGCGCCCGGACACGGTCACCGCCCTGCTGCGCGAGCACATGGAGCGCCGGCGCGACAACGGCCGCCTGCTCTGGAACCTCCTGATGCTGCAGCTCTGGCAGTCGCGGCACTTCGGCGGCGGGGACCTGCTGTAGGAGACCGGACCTACCGGGAGGGCCGGCCGAGGGCGGCCAGCGCCTGAGGCAGAGCGAGCCTGGCCCAGGCGGCGTGCATCCCGGCCGACGGGTGCAGGCCGTCCGGCGCGACGTTTGACTCCGGCCCGGGTCCCCGGGTGGCGCGGGAGACCGGCGTGATGTCGGCATAACGCGCCCCGGCCTGCTCCGTCTCCGCGCGGTTGATGGCGTTGAAGCGGTCGATCTCGGCGGCGATCTTCGCGCGGTCGCGTCCCTCGGCGAACGGGGTCGCGCCCCAGTCCGGTATCGACAGGACGACGACGCGTCCGGGATCGCCCCCGGCGTACGAGACGGCGCGCCGCAGCAGGGCGCGGAACCCCAGGCGATAGGCCTCCACCTCCCCGCTGCGATACTGGTCGTTCACGCCGATGAGAAGCGAGACCAGATCGAAGCGACCGGAGGGCGCCGCCTGATCGAGTCCGGCCGAGAGCTCCGAGGTGGTCCAGCCGGTGCGGGCGACAATCTGCGGATCGGCGACCGCCGCGCCGTGCCGGCGCAGGAGCGCCGCGAGCTGGACCGGCCAGCTTTCCCCGGCGCTCACCTGCTCGCCGCAGGTGTACGAGTCACCGAGCGCCAGGTAGCGCATCGTCTCCCTGTTCGGCGCGACCGGCGCGCTTATTCCGGACGATCGCGTAGAGCACCAGATCGATCGTCCGCTCGTCTTTGGTCACCGCCTTCTTCAGGACCGCCTCGCGCGTGAAGCCCGCCTTCTCGAGGACACGCATCGAGGCCGGGTTCCATTCGAAGGCGCCGGCGTACAGCCGGGTGATGGAGAGAGCGGCGAAGGCGTGATCGACCATGGCGCGCGCCGCTTCCGTGGCGATGCCGCGCCCCCAGTGCTCCTCCCGCAGCCAGTAGCCGATCTCGGCCGACCGGCGCCAGATATCGTTCTTGAGGGTCAAGCCGATGCCCCCGACCGCTTCGCCGCCGATGGCGATCGCGAAATGGGTCTCCGGGACGGCGCCGGTCGCTACGACAATCCACTTTTTCGCGTCGGCGAGCGTGTAGGGATGAGGAAACCGGTCCCGTAAATTGATCCACACCTTGCGGTTGTTCGCATGACGTGCGATCGATCCGGCATCCGCCGCCCTGAAGCCACGGATGGTACAGCGCGACAGGACGATCTCCACTCTCTCACCTCGGCCTCTATCGTACCGGACGATCGAGCTCACACGTCAGGGTTTTCCACGGTTCGCTGTAGGTGAATCGGCACGAGCGGCAGGCCGCACCGCGGCACGCCGATTTCGAGCCGCGCCGTGCGCGCCGGATGGGCTCCCTTGATCCCGCGCGAGCGAGCATGAGGCGAGCCGCGGTGCGGCCTGCCGCTCGCGGCGCGTCAAGCTCCAGCCGTCCTTGAGTTGCCCCCATGCGTGTGTTACGCTCCAAGACTTGTCGCGGCCCGCTCAGGGAGGGCCGCAGGGAGCCGCTTCCTTGCCGCACCCACGCGCCGGCCGCGTCGCCGCGGCCACCCGATTGATCGCGCTCGCGCTGATCGTCCTCGCCGGGCGCGCCCCCTCTCCCGCCCGGGCCCAGGGCCAGCCCCTGCGCTTCACCATCAAGACGATCGAGAACGAGGCGGGAATGCGCGTCGTCCTCGAGTTCACGCGCAAGCCGGTCTACGAAGTCCGGCGCGATTCCAAGCGCGTGTACGTCACGCTCAACGAGGAATCGGTCGAGCCGCCGTTCAAGAAGAAGGAGTACCGCGGGCCGGTCCTCGACAAGGTGAAATTCATCGAGCGGCAACTTCTCGACGTTCGAGAGGGGCGAGCCCTTCCGGATCGTCCTCGATCTGCGCAAGAAGCAGGGGCCGTCGCTCGCGGTCACGATTCCCGGGCCGGGTGTCGGCTCCTCCGGAGGGACACAGCCGGCCCCCGGCTCGACGGGCCGGACCGGCCCGCCGCCCCCGGCGCCGGCGGCGCCGCCCGCCGCGCCCGCTCCCGGCGGTCCCCCGCCGGGCTCCGAGGAGCGGCCGCGGTCAGGCTTCGTCGTGGTGATCGATCCGGGCCACGGGGGCGACGACACCGGCGCCCAGGGTCCGAGCGGGCTGGCGGAGAAGGACGTCACCCTCGACGTTGCAAAGCGCCTGAAGGCGCGCATCCAGTCCGAGACGGACGCCGAGGTGATCCTGACGCGGGACGCCGACCGGACGATGACGCTCGACGAGCGCACGGCGATCGCCAACCACCACCGCGCCGATCTGTTCGTCTGCATCCACGCCAACGCCTCGCGGCGCGGCAACGCCCGCGGCGCCGAGACCTACTTCCTCTCCTACCAGGCGAATGACGCCGAGTCGCGCACCATCGCCGCGATCGAGAACAACACGCTCGGCCTCGAGGAGGGCGTGCAGAAGAACGGCAACCTCGAGATGGTCCTGTGGGACCTGGCGCAGTCGGCCTTCATGAAGGAGTCGAGCGTGCTCGCGGAGATCGTGCAGGAGAACCTGAATGACGCGCTCGACATCGCCAACCGCGGCATCAAGCAGGCGCCGTTCCGCGTCCTCATGGGCGCGACCATGCCCGCCATCCTCATCGAGGTCGCCTTCATCACCAACCCCGAGGAAGAGAAGCGCTTGCGCGACCCGGCGTTCAAGGACAAGGTGTCCGGGGCGATCTTCGACAGCATCAAGCGCTTCCACGAGAAGTACGTCCAGGCGCACGCCCGGTGAAGAGAGAGACGCTCCTTCTCGGCGCGCTGGTCGCCGTGTGCGTGGCGCTGCTCACGGCCGCCCTGGTCATGCGCACCAGGGCCCGCGGCGCGCCGCCCGTGGTCGCCGGCGGGACCGCGCCGCCCGACGCCGGCGGCGGGGGCGGTGCGGTCGGGGCGCCGGAGGCGGGAGCCTCGCCCGCCGCGGGCGCGGCGGCGCCGGCGACGGCGGCGACGCCCGCGGAGGAGGCCGGGGGGCCCTCCTTCACCTCCGAGCAGAACCGCCGCGAGGTCCTGCTGTTCTTCCAGGAGGCCAACAGCGACTCCCTCGGGCCGGAGCGCCGCAAGATCTTCCTGACCACCTCGATCGCCGACCAGGCGAAGCAGATCGTGGTCGAGCTGATCAACGGCCCGCAGGAGGCCGGCCTGCTGCCGACGGTCCCCCCGCAGGCGCGCCTGCGCGGGCTGTACCTGGATCGAGTCGGCACCGCCTACGTCGATCTGAGCAGCGAGGTGTCCGATCTCCATCCCGGCGGGAGCGACGGGGAGATCGCCACCGTCTACTCGCTGGTCGACTCGCTGATCTACAACCTGCCGGAGATCAAGCGGGTGCACTTCCTCGTGAACGGCGAGGAGCGCGACACGCTCAAGAGCCATCTCGACCTGCGGCGCGACTACCAGAAGGACCTGTCGATCGTCGACATGGATCGGAAGGGCGCGCGCTGAGCCTTCATCCGGACCGGCCCCCCGCGGGCATCGGCGTGTTCGATTCGGGCATCGGCGGTCTGACCGTGTTCCAGGCGCTGCGCGAGGCGCTGCCGGCCGCCGAGACGCTGGTCTATCTCGGCGACACGGCGCGCGTCCCGTACGGGACCAAGTCCGACGAGACGGTCATCCGCTATGCGCTCGAGGGGGCACGTTTCCTGAAGCGGCGGGGGATCAAGACGCTGGTCATCGCCTGCAACACGATGTCGGCGGTGGCCCTGCCGGCGCTGCAGCGCGAGGCGGCGCTGCCGGTCGTCGGCGTCATCGGCCCCGGGGCCGAAGCCGCCTGCCGCGTCACTCGCCGCAAGGCCATCGGTGTCATCGGCACCGCCGCCACGATCAAGAGCGGTGCCTACGCCCGCGCCATCGCCACCCACCTGCCGGACGCCCGCGTGGTCAGCCGCCCCTGCCCGCTGTTCGTGCCCCTGGCCGAAGAGGGCTGGGTGGACAATGACGTCGCGCGCGCCACCGCCACGGCGTACCTCGGCGACCTGAAACACGAAGGCATCGACACGCTGGTGCTCGGCTGCACGCACTATCCCCTGCTCGAGCGGGTCATCGGCGAGGCGGTGGGGCCCGGCGTCACCCTGGTCGATTCGGCCCGGGCCACCGCGAAGGTGGTGCGCGCGCGGCTCGAAGAGCGCGGCCTCCTGGTGGCCGGCGCCGGGCCGGGCGCAGAGGGCGGGGACCATTTCTACGTGACCGACTCGTCGGAGAGGTTCCGCGAGGTAGGATCGCGCTTTCTCGGCGGACCGATCGCAAGGCTGGAGCAGATCGACATCCAGGGGTGACGGAGGCAGGATGCAGCGTCTCGACGGCAGGACCGAGCGCGACATGCGCCCGATGGAGATCAACACCGGCATCAACATCTACGCCGAGGGCTCGGCCCTCATCAAGGTGGGGAACACCCACGTCATCTGCACCGCCAGCGTCGAGGACAAGGTGCCGCCCTTCCTGCGCGACACCAACCAGGGCTGGGTCACCTCCGAGTACGGCATGCTCCCGCGCGCCACCGATCAGAGGACGCAGCGCGAGGCGACCCGCGGCAAGGCCTCCGGCCGGACCCAGGAGATCCAGAGGCTCATCGGCCGCTCGCTGCGGTCGGTGACCGAATTGAAGGCGCTCGGGTCGCGCACCATCTGGATCGACTGCGACGTCATCCAGGCCGACGGCGGGACGCGCACCGCCTCGATCACCGGGGCCTTCGTCGCCATGGCCCTGGCGATGGCGAAGATGAGGACTCTCAATCAGATCAACGGCGCGCCGCTGCGCGGCATGGTGGCCGCGACCTCCGTCGGTCTTCTCGGCGGTGTCCCCTGTCTGGATCTCTCCTACGCCGAGGACTCCAAGGCCGACGTCGACATGAACGTGGTGCGCACCGACACCGGCGGCTACGTCGAGGTCCAGGGCACCGGCGAGAAGACGCCCTTCTCGCCCGAGGAGATGAAGGTGATGCTCGAGCTGGCCGCCCACGGGACCAATCTGCTGTTCGAGCAGCAGAGGAAGACGCTGCGCGACATCCTGCCGGCGCTCCTTCCCCGTCCGTGACGCCGGTCGTCCCCCGCATCCTGATCGCGACCTTCAACCCCGGCAAGGCGCGCGAGCTGGCCCGGCTGCTCGCCTCGGCCGGCGTGGCGCTCGTCACGCCCGGCGATCTCGGCGTGCGCCAGCCTTACGAGGAGACCGGCGCGAACTACGAGGAGAACGCCCGCGGGAAGGCGATCCACTATGCCACGCTCGCCGGCCTCGCGGCGCTGGCCGACG
>QHXY01000033.1 GCA_003223145.1 Acidobacteriota bacterium | reverse complement strand
CCCCGCCCTGGGCACCCGATGCCGACGGGTCCGCCGGGGCCGCTCCGCCCGCGGGCGGGACGCTCTGTCCCATGCCGAGGTTGCCCGCCGCCGGGACCGGAGACGCCTGCTGCACGACCTTCGGCTCGAGCACTGCGTACGCGATGAGGTAGCCGACGAGGAATCCGAACAGGATGCCCGAAACGAGGAACTGGAGCTGGTCTTTATTCATCCGGGAGGGGACGCTAGCACAGCGGTCCGCGCGAATCAAGGTTCGCCCCGCTGTGCTATAGTCCGCCCGTGACGCCCGAGACGTCGCCCGCGCGCTCGTGGTTCCGGCCGCGCACGCGGCTTCCCCTTATCATCGGCGCTCTCCTGGTCGGCGTGTTCGTTCTGTGCGCCGCGGCCGCTCCGCTCCTGACCGGCTGGCTGGGTTACGACCCCTACGAACAGGTCGGATCGCGCTTGGTCACGCCGCCGACCCCTCCGAGTCGGGAGAACCTGCTGGGCACCGACGCTCTCGGGCGCGATCTGCTGAGCCGCCTGGTCTACGGAGCGCGCATCTCCCTCGAGGTGGGTGTGGTGGCCGAGATGATCGCGCTCGCCATCGGCACGTTCCTGGGCGCCTGCGCGGGTTACGCCGGCGGGCGCACCGATGCGTTCCTCATGCGCTGCGCCGACCTGGTGTTCGCGTTCCCGGGTCCTCTCCTGGCGCTGGCGATCATCGCTGCGGTGCCCGAGCCCGAGACGGCGCCGCTGCTGCGACATCTGCCCCACCCCTCGGTCGGCATCGTCTTCCTGGTGCTCGGCTGTCTTGGCTGGGCCCGCATCGCCCGCCTGGTGCGCGCCGAGTTCCTGCGCCTCCGCGAGCAGGAGTTCGCGCAGGCGGCGCAGGCGATCGGAGCGAACGGCACCCGGGTCGTGATGCGCCACCTGCTGCCGAACGCGCTCCGTCCGCTGATCGTCGCCGGCACGCTCGGTGTCGGCGGCAACATCCTGATGGAGGCCTGGCTGTCGTTTCTCGGCGTCGGCGCGCGGCCGCCCCTGCCCTCCTGGGGCGCCATGGTGACGGAGGGTCAGGCCTACTTCCTGGCCAAGCCGTGGGTCTGCGTCGCGCCGGGTCTGGCGATCCTCCTGGTCGTGCTCGGCTTCAACCTGATCGGAGACGGTCTGAGCGATCTCCTCGACCCCCGCCGCGGCCGGGCGATCGCCTGAGGGGAGGCATGCGCATGTCCCGTGTCGGCACTTCTCGTTGCTCGAGGCCCGGGGGCGCCCGCGGGCTCCTCGTCCTGACGCTCCTTGCGGCCGCCGGTCTCGCCGGCGCGTGCGGCCGCTCCGGCCCGCCGGCCCCGTCTTCCGAGCAGGTGTACCGCTTCCGGCTGCATGAGGATCCGCCGACCCTCGATCCGGCGCTGGCCAACGACGAGTTCTCCGAGTCGGTCGTCCTGAACGTCAATCGCGGGCTCGTCGTGCTCGATCCGAAGACACTGGAGATCCAGCCGGCGGTGGCGGAATCGTGGACGGTCTCCCCCGACGGCCTGGTGTACACCTTCCGGCTGAGGGACGGCGTGCTGTTTCACAACGGCCGCCCGGTCACGGCGCGGGACGTGGAGTACTCCTTCGAGCGTCTGCTTCGGAAGGCGACCGGCTCGCCGCGCCGCTTCCTGCTCGCGCCGATCGCGGGAGCGAAGGAGTTCACCGCCGGGACCAGCGCCTCGATCGCCGGTCTCGCGGCGCCGGACGATCGCACCATCGTGCTGCGGCTCGCGAAGCCGTTCGCTCCGTTCCTGTCGGAGCTGACGATGGCCAACGCATCGATCCTGCCGCGCGAGATCTACGACGACCCCCGCAAGGCCTACCTGCGCGCTCCCGTCGGCTGCGGGCCATTCCGCTTCTCGCGCTGGGAGCAGGCGAACTTCATCGAGCTCCTGGCGTTCGACCGCTACTACGGCGGCCGCCCCGCACTCGACCGCGTGATCATCCGGATGATCGAGAACAAGACGAGCGCCCTGCAGGAGTACATCGCCGGCGGACTCGACAGCCTCGACGAGCCGCCCGACGATAACGACACCGCGATGATGGCGAAGGTCGGGCCGGAGGTCCACCGCTTTCCGTTCATGGGGACGGGGTACATCGGCTTCAACCTGGCCCTGCCCCCGTTCAAGGGGAACGTGGCGCTGCGCAAGGCGTTCAACTACGCCGTGGACAAGCAGTACCTCTGGGGAGTGCTGTTCCCCGGGAGCAGCACGCCCGCCAACGGCATCATCCCTCCTGGCATCCCGGGGCATGACCCGGACCTTCCCGGCTACCCGCACGACGAGGCGAAGGCGCGCAACCTGCTGGCGCAGGCCGGTTACCCGGCCGGCAACGGTCTCCCGCCGATCTCCTGCTGGGTCAACACGGGCGAGGACAACCGCAGGATCGCCGAGCAGGTGCAGAGTGATCTGAAGAAGATCGGCGTCGACATCACCATCCGCGAAGTCGACTGGGGCGCCTACATCGCCGCCGTCTCCGGCTCGCCGGAGAAGCCGGGCCAGGCTCCGATGTTCCGCTCCGGCTGGTCCCTGGACTACCCCGATGCCGACGCCATCCTGCGGCCGCTCCTGCACTCGTCCAACTGGGGCCCGAGCGGGAATTTCGGCCGCTACAAGAACGCCGAGGTCGACCGGCTCATCGATCAGGCTCTGGTGGTGACCGACCCGAAGGAGCGTGCCGATCTCTACCGTCGGGCGGAGCGCATCGCGGTGATGGACGACCCGCCGTGGATCTTCCTGAACTATTATCAGGCGAGAACCCTTTACAAGCCGTACGTGAAGGGCGTCGTTCTGTCGCCGCTGGGCAAGTTCCGCCTGCCGCTCGATCGTCTGAGGATCGAACGAGGCTCGACCTGACCAGCTATCTCCTCCGGCGTGTGCTGAGTCTGGTGCCGGTCCTGCTGGCGGCCGCGACCATCGTCTGGATCTTCGTGTTTCTCCTGCCCGGCGACCCGGCGCGGCTGATGGCCGGCGGGCAGAGCGTCGACCCGGAAATCTTGAACTCGATCCGCCACGAGTGGGGGCTGGATCGTCCGGCGCCGCTGCAGTATCTGTGCTACCTGGAGAAGCTGATTCGCTTCGACCTCGGGACGTCGTACGTCCAGCGCCGCCCGGTGGTCTCGATCGTCGCCGGCAGCTTCCCTCCGACCTTCATCCTTGCGGTCACCGCTCTCCTGCTGGCCACCGGCGCCGGGCTCGTCCTGGGCTCTCTCGCCGCCCTGCAGCGCGGTCGGCTGCTCGATTCGTTCGTCCTGATTCTGGCCCTTGTCGGAACCTCCATGCCGGTGTTCTGGCTCGGGATGATCCTGATGCTGCTGTTCGCCTCGCGCCTCGGATGGCTGCCGGTTCTCGGTTACGGCATGGAGGGCGCCTTCATCCCGTTCACGTCGGTCCGCCTGCCGGAATGGGACCATCTCGTGCTGCCCGCCCTCACCCTGTCGCTCGTGTCGCTGGGCGCCATCGCGCGCATCACGCGCGCCAGCCTCATCGAGGCCGGCACCTCCGAATTCCTGCAGACCGCGCGCGCCAAGGGGGCCTCCCGCGCGCGCGTTTTCGTCCGGCACACGCTGCAGAACGCCCTCATCCCGGTGGTCACGGTGATCGGCATGGACTTCGCGGGACTCCTCGGAGGGGCCGTCGCCACCGAGTACGTGTTCGCCTGGCCCGGGCTGGGCAAGGCGATCGTGCGCGCCATCGGTCTGCGGGACCTGCCCGTGGTCGAGGGAGGGGTGCTCTTCCTGACCGCCGTCTTCGTGCTGGTCAGCCTCGCCGTCGATCTGGCGTACCTCTATCTCGATCCCCGCATCCAATACGCTCCCTCCGGCTGATCGCCCCTGTGCGCTAGAATTCCTGCCATCGGAGGAGCGCCGATGCAGAGACCCGCGACCACCGGTACCGCCCCGGGGCGTCCGCCGAACCTGTTCGGCATGGACCGGGAGGAGCTCGCCTCGTCCCTGGCGCCGTCGACCGGTCGGGCGTTCCACGCCTCCCAGGTCTTCCACTGGATGTACTCCCGGCTGCGGACCGATCTGCAGGAGATGACCGATCTTCCGGCGGAGCTGCGGCGGGAGCTTGCGGAGCGCTTTCGCGTGGGGTGGCCCGAGGTGAAGGAGGTCCGCCGCTCGTCCGACGGCTCCAAGAAGTACGTCCTGGTCCTGGAGGACGGCGGAGAGATCGAGGCGGTCTACATGCTCTACGGCGAGCGGGTCACGCTGTGCCTGTCGTCGCAGATCGGCTGCCCTCTCGCCTGCGTCTTCTGCCTGACCGGGACGATGGGGCAGGTCCGCAACCTGACGCCGGGCGAGATCCTGGGGCAGATCGCCGTCATGGCCCGGGACAACGCACTTGCGGGCACGAGCTACCGGGTCGTCTTCATGGGCATGGGGGAGCCGCTGTTGAATGTCGACGCGGTGATGCGCGCCTTTCGCGTCATGATCGACCGGAAGGGGTTCCGCCTGTCGCCCCGACGTGTCACCCTGTCGACTGCCGGGCTCGTCCCGGGGATCGAACGGCTGGGGCGCGAGCGCCCCCGGCCGCGCCTGGCGATCTCGCTGGGCGCCAGCCGGGACGAGCAGCGCGACAATTTGATGCCGATCAACCGCAAGTACGACTTGAAGGCGCTGATCGACGCCTGCCGCCGCTTTCCCCTCGGCCCGCGCGAGAAGGTCACCTTCGAGTACTGTCTGATCGACGGGGTAAACGACAGCCACGAGGACGCCGCGCGGATCGCCCGGTTCACCCGCGGCCTGCGTGCCAAGGTCAATGTGATCCCGTACAACGAGGCGGGCGTGGCGGAATTCAGGACACCGTCCGTCGAGCGCGCCGAGGGCTTCCGCGACGCCCTCCTTGCCCGCGGTGTCACCGCGACGATCCGCTGGAGCAAAGGGCGCGACGTCGGGGCCGCCTGCGGGCAACTGGTTACCGCCGTGGGGCGCCCGTGATCGCCGGTTCCCTGCTCGGTGATGGCCGATCAGCCGGTCAGGGCCATGCGGAGGGCCCGGACTGCTTCGGACGGATCGGCGGCCGAGGCGATGAACGAGATGGCCGCCACGCCGGCGAGGCGGATGCCTCTCAGCTCCACGGCGGTCCCGGCCGTGATGCCGCCGATCGCCCAGACGGGGATCGGGACCGATTCGACCACCTTCCTGAGCGCCTCCGGTCCTTGCGGCGGACCGAACGGCGTCTTGCTGGGAGTGGCGAACACGGGACCGAAGAACACATAGTCCGCCCCTTCTTTGCGGGCCTGCCGGGCCTCGGCGAGGGAGTGCACCGAGCGTCCGATCAGAAACCGCTTGCCGGCGTGACGGCGCACCTGCTCGACCGGCAGCCCGTCGGCCGGGAGATGAACACCGGCCGCCCGGGCCGCAAGCGCGATGTCCAGCCGGTCGTTGACCAGCACCACGCGCCGCCGACACCTGGCCTTCGCGGCCTCGACGATCTCGCGGACCATCCGGAAGAGAGGCCCTCCCGTCAGATCCTTTTCCCGCACCTGTACGAAATCGCAGCCGCCGTCCATGGCCGACTTCGTCACCTCGAGGAGGGGCCGGTCGAGAGTGAGGTTCCTGCCGGTGACGAAGCAGACCCCCGGATGACCCAGTTGCGTCATGGGGTCTTGAGCGCGCGACAGAAGGCCAGAAAATCCACCGCCCCCATGCCGATCTGAATGAGGCCCAGGGCGGAGATGCAGCCGCGCACGAAACCGCTGAGCAGGATCGCGCGCAAGGGCGGGATCTGGGCGAAGTAGGAGTGCACCCAGATCAGGGACCACGGGACGAGGACGAGGAAGACCCCGGTCTCGACGGTATACAGAAGATACAGGAAGTAGAGAACCGGCCGTTTCATCGTCCTGGAGGTCTCCCTGACCCGGGAAAGGTTAGCAGATCCCATGGCCAGCCGAGGAGCCCGCCCTCCCCGCGATTGACTGCCCCGGAGCATCTGGTAGAATGACGTCCCTGTCGTCCTGCCGCCCCGGCCGAGGTGCTCACGTTCCGATGGATCACCTGCGGATTGCTTCGGTCCCGTTCGTCAACGCCCAGCCGCTCACCTGGGGTTTCCTGAGTGGTCCGTACCGCGGAATCTTCGAGGTGTCGCGGGTGCCCCCGTCCAGGATTCCGGACCTGCTGCGCTCGAACAAGGTGGACGTGGGGCTGATCCCGTCGATCGAGTACCTCCGGTTGCCGGGCGTCGAGTTTCTGCCGCAGATGTGCATCGCCAGCAAACGCCGGGTGCGTTCGGTGATCCTGGTTTCGCGCGTTCCTCTTGCGGAGATCCGCAGCGTGGCGCTCGACACCAATTCCCGCACTTCGGCCGCCCTGCTGAAGATCCTCCTGCGGCGCCGGGGGCTCGGCGACATCCGCTACGCCGAGCAGGCGCCCTCGCTGCGTGACATGCTGCTGGAGCACGACGCCGCCCTCCTGATCGGCGACGCGGCCCTGACGGCGGACGTCACCGGGCTGCACGTCCTGGACCTGGCGGCCGAGTGGTTCGCCCAGACCCGCCTGCCGTTCGTTTTCGCCCTCTGGGCCGCCCGACCCGGTGTCGTGGTGCCCGACGGCGTGCGGCCGTTCATCGAGTCGCGGCGCCTCGGTGTCGCCAACATCCCGTCGATCGCCGTCCTCGAGGGGCAGCGGTTGAAGTTGGCCCCCGAATCGATCGAGTCCTACCTGAGGACCAACATCCACTATTACCTCGGCTCCGAGGAACGGCGCGGTCTCGACCTGTTCTTCCGGCTCGCCCAGCAGCTCGGCGTGGCGCCGGGCCGCCGGGCGATCCGGTACCGGGACCCGTTCGAGTGGGAGCGGGTCCCGTCGACCCCCGCCCCGGCGAGGCGCACCCTTGAGTGAAGCGCTGCAGCCGCGCTCCGGAGAAGGCCGGATCGACCCGGAGATCTGGGACCGGGTTTCCGACGGTGAACTGCGCGCTTCCCGCTGCTCCGCGCCCGGGATTGACGCGATCCTTGAGCGCGCCGCCGCCGGCCGGCGCCTGGAGTGCAGCGAGGCCCTGCTGCTGCTGAGGCACGCGCCTCTGCTCGATCTCGGCCTGGCGGCGGATCTCGTTCGCCGCCGCCTCCATCCCGAGCCAATCGTCACCTACATCGTCGACCGCAACATCAACTACACGAACGTCTGTGTGGCGCGCTGCTCCTTCTGCGCCTTCTACCGGGACCCGGGCCATCCCGAGGGATACCTGCACTCGAGGGAAGCCTTGCACGCCAAGATCGAGGAGACGCTTGCTCTGGGCGGCACCGGCATCCTGATGCAGGGAGGGCACCACCCCGACCTGCCGCTCGAGTGGTACGAGGACCTGTTGCGCTCGTTCAAGGAGAAGTTTCCGCGCCTGCATGTGCACGCCTTCTCGCCCCCCGAGATCCAGCACATGGTGAAGGTCTCCAGGCGGCCGCTCGACGAGGTGTTGCAGCGTCTGCATGCCGCCGGTCTCGACAGCATCCCGGGCGGTGGCGGCGAGATCCTCGTGGACCGGGTGCGCCGGGCGATCTCGCCCCTGAAGACCAGGTCGGACGACTGGCTCGCCGTGATGCGGACGGCGCACGCCTTGGGCATCCCGACCACGGCCACGATGATGTTCGGTCACGTCGAGACCTACGCCGACCGCGTGGCGCACCTGGACAGGATCCGCTCACTCCAGGACGCGAGCTTGGCGGGCTGCCGGGCTTCGTTCACCGCCTTCATCTCCTGGACCTACAAGACCGAGAACACCGCCTTGGGGGGACGCGAGGTGTCGAGCGCCGAGTACCTGCGCACCCAGGCGGTGAGCCGGCTGTTCATGGACAACATCCCGAATATCCAGTCCTCCTGGGTGACGCAGGGGAAGGAGATCGGCCAGGTGGCCCTGAAGTTCGGGGCGAACGACATGGGCAGCACGATGATCGAGGAGAACGTCGTGCGCGCCGCCGGCGCCTACGGATGCACGACGCGGACCGAGATCGAGCGCCTCATCCGCGAGGCCGGCTACATCCCCCGTCAGAGAGATACGTTGTACCGGCTGGTGTCCTGAACGGCGGCGACCTTCGCATGACCGGCCTGCTGATCGTGAAGGCGATGCTGGTCTCCGCCGTGGTCCTGGCGTTCCTGGCGACCGTGGGGACGATCGCCTACCGGATCACCCCCACGGCGCTCGAGGTGCTGATCCTCGGGCGGGTGATCCGGCGCCTGCCGCTCGCCGACATCGAGGAAGTGCATCGGCGCGGCGCGCTGATCCACGAGAACTGGTCTTCCCTGAAGTTCTGGAACAGCGTCACCATCCGAAGACGGTCCGGTCTGCTCAGGCATTTCGTGATCAGCCCCGACGACCCGGATGCCTTCGTCGTCAGGCTACAGGATGCCGTGCGCCAGTGCGCCGGTGGGACGTCCGACTGACCGGGGAGTTTCGGTGAGGTTTTTCAGGCACCCGCGGCCCTTGCCGGCCCGGGGACCTGGCCGCCGGTGGCATCGGGCGGTCTCGTCTGCGCGTGGTAGGCTCCGCCGCGCCAGAGTCCCGGGATGACTGCGTCGCAGTCGGGGCAGGTGCCACGCCGCGTGACGCGGTAGTCCAGAATGCGGTAGCCGGAGCGGCCGACCAGTAGCGCCGCGCATTCCGGACAACGGGTGTTCTCGAAGTCCCCGACCGCGCCGGGGAGATTGCCCGCGTAGACGAAACGCAGGCCCTCCTGCCTGCCGATCATCGCCGCGCGCAGGAGTGTCGACGGCGGGGTATTGTCCGGGTCCGTCATCTTATAGTCCTTGTGGAAAGCGGTCACGTGCCACGGGATGTCGGGCGACACACCCGCCAGGAAGCGCGCGATGTCGGTGATCTCCTCGTTCGAGTCGTTGAACCCGGGGATGAGGAGCGTCACGATCTCCACCCAGAATCCCTTGCGCTTCAGGAGGACGATGGTGTCGAGCACGTTCCGGAGCGTCCCGCCGAGGTCGCGGTAACCCCGGTCGCGGAATGATTTCAGGTCCACCTTGTAGAGGCGGACGTAGGGCCGGATGTACTCCAGCACCCGGTCGGTGCCGTTGCCGTTGCTGATGTAGGCGCAGACGAGGCCGGCCTCCACCGCCTCCCTGAAGATGGCGACCGCCCATTCCGAGGTGATCAGAGGCTCATTGTAAGTCGACGCGAGGATCGCGGCCTGGTGCTTTTTCGCCAGCCCCACCAGCGCCCCGGGCGACACCCGTTCCGGCGGCGCCACCGCCTTCGGATCGCGGATCGCCTGCGAGGTAATCCAGTTCTGGCAGTAGGCGCAGTGGAAGTCGCAGCCGAGCATTCCGAAGGACAGGGCGAGGGCCCCGGGAATGGCGTGGAAGAACGGCTTTTTTTCGACGGGGTCGCACTGCAGGGCCCCGACATATCCCCACGGCACCTTGAGACTGCCGCCCTCGTTGAACCGGACCTTGCACACGCCCGGCCGGCCGTCCGGAATAAAGCAGCGGTGGCCGCACGCATGACAGCGCACCGCGCGGTCCGGGAGACGGTCGTAGATTTCCCCCGCCCGCGTCAGATCCGACAGGGTTTTCGCCAGGGGAACGGTGGCCTGTCCCATAACATGGACATTATAGCGCCGCCGGCGGCCGCCTCATGCCCCGCCTCGCGGTGGATAAATCAGGGATGCACCGCGGCCGAACCCGTGGTATCTTTCTGCCGGTTTCTACTCGCCGCTGGTTCGTCACACGACTCGAACGCCGCGCTGCCTTCACTCCTTCCGGATGGTGCGTCCGGGACAGGTGGAGAAGGCGTCCTGAGGAGCGCACACTTGGTTTTCGCAGGCGGCGCAGCCAATCTTCAACCTCTCGTCATCGCGCTCGCGCTCCTGTCCGTGGCGGTCGTCGCACTGGGGCTGGTGATCGCCGGGCGCGTCAATGTGAGTCGGTCCGTCCTGGTCCATGCGCCGGCGGACTGCGCCTGGGAGTTCATCCGCCATTTCCCGACCCTGCACTCGCGCCATGGCAAGGCGCGCGAGCTCTGCCCGATCACGGAATGGGTGCTGCGGCGCGGAGATGGCGAGCGCCCCGGAACGGTGTGGCGGGCCCTGGGCAGCTGGGACGGGACCGAGTACTGGGCCGACGTCGAGATCGTGCGGAACGAATCCGGCAGGGAGCTCGCCGTGTCCCTGCGCGGGGACTCGCTGGGGACGCATCGCGGCCTGCGCGGCCACGTGGGATCGCTGACGCTCGAACCCGTCGGATCCACGACCACGAAGGTGACCTGGCGACTGCGTGCCCGTCTCCACGGCCCGCGATTGATACTGGAACGGTTCGGCGCGGGCCCTCGCTTGCACGCCCGACTGCTCGATCAGGGACTCCGCTCGCTGAAAGTGGAGATCGATGGCGCCGCGCGGCGGAGCACGGAGGACCCGGTCCAGCCGGCCAGCCGGGCGGATGCGGCGGGAGCGCCGCCTCCGCGCCCTCTGCGGTTCCCGCCCGAGACAACGGCCTAGGAGTCTCCGCTCACGGCCGGCGGACTTCCTGCAGCAGCCGCTCGCGAAAGTAGCCCGCCGGGATGGTCCCGACCGCGAGAAACCGCTCGTGGAAGCTGCGCAGGGAGAAGGCGCCCCCCTGCTGGCGACGGACCCGCTCGCGCAAGTCGAGGATGTCCCGCTTGCCCAGGTGATAGGTGATCGCCTGCGTAGGCCATTTCGAGTAGCGGTAGATGGCGCGGCGGGCGGCGGCGCAGGTGGCCGCGCGCACCGGGTCCTTCCCGGACCCCGTGCAGGCGTCCGGCAGGAACTCGACGTTCTCAAGATAGTACCGGACCGCCTCGTCAAACCCCATCCGGCCCGTGTGCAGGCCCGTATCGATACGCACACGGGCATCGCGCAGCGTCTGCCATTTCAGCTGGTACAGCCGCTCTTCCGGCGTGTAGAAGCCCGCCGGCGCGTCCGGCTGCGGCTCCCCGACCAGCTGCTCGGCGTAAAGGGCCCAGCCCTCGGAGGACATGCTGTCCTCCCACATCGACGAGGAGTCCTCGACCGCCCCCGGTGTCAGCCACCGCACGTTGCCGATCGAACGCGACCTCTGTCGCATGTACTGATACTGCCAATCGTGTCCCGGGAAGCCTTCGTGCGCGCACAGATCGGCGACCGCGTGAACGTTGTTCTCCTTCAGGACGCCGAGGTCGCCGTGCGAGGCCGTCAGATAGAACCGTCCGATCCCCGACGGCTTGAAGGCCGGGGCCGGGTAGTACGCCGCCTCGAGAGTGCCCTCCAGCATCGGCGGCGTCTCGACGATCTCCAGCCGGTACTCCTTCGGCAGATCGAACATGCCGTGTCGGCGGGCGTACTCCACCAGCTCCATCGCCTTGGCGTGATAGATCCGGAACATCTCGTCGTCGCTCTGCGGGTAATCCCTCGAGAGATCGTCCATCACGGCGCGCACGGATCGCAGCGAGGCCGCCCGGCTTCCCCAGTCGAGCCGGAGCTTCCGCCGGCGCGCGACCTCCTTCGCGACATCGATCAGCAGCCCCTGGCTCTCCTCCACCTTGCCGCGGGCGTACTCGAAGAGCGATCCGGCCGTCTCCTGGGGATCGAGCCTCAGGTTGTTGCTCAGGCGCCAGGCGTATTCCTGTTCGCCCGCCGCGTATCGATCGGTGCCCGCGGACGACCGGTAGGCCTCCTCGAGAAACGAGTCCATCTCACGAAAGGCCCCGGCCGCGGCGGGGCCGGCCTCCTGCAGCCTCTTCACCACCTCCTGTTCGTAGGGCTGGCTCTTCAGGTATCGGCCGGCCAGCGCGGGAAGAGTCTCCGCAAAATAGGCGGCGTTGCTCGCCGCGGTGTCGATCCCGTCGAACTGCACCAGCCGGTGGTCGGGAACGTTGCCGACCCGGAGGCCCTCGCGCAGGTTCAACTGCGCGGCGTGGAGGTAGGCCGGAATCGCCCGCACGCGCCGCACCACCCGGTCCCATTCCTGCGCGGTCCCGCGCCCGCCTCCCTCGATCCCGGTCATCTGCTGGATCTGCCAGTCGACACCGCGGAACAGCGCGACCGTGTACGTGTCGACGCTTCTCTGGTCGTAACGCAGGTCGTCCAGGAGATGGAGGAGGAATCGGACCTGCGCCCGGACCACCTCGCGGTCGATGGCGTCGTCGGGGCCCAGAGTCGCCGGATCGATTTTTTCCAGGGTGGCCAGGATCGACCGATAGAAGGCCACAGCGTCGGCGCGTCCTTCTTTCGTGACGTCCGGCAGGGTCGCGTTGACGTCGGCAAGCTCGGGGCCGTACGCGTCTGCGCCGAGGTAGGTGGCGGTGACCGGATCTCTCTCGAGATAGCCGGTGAAGTAGCGTTCGCGGAGGTGGCTCCAGGTCAAGCGGGCGTCCTTTCCGGAGCATGCGGACGAGGACATGCACGACCCCGCGAGCACCAACAATGCCAGGACCCGGCGCGACGATCTCATGGCGCGCCGCACGCGGACCAACGCTGGCATCGCCCCCTCCCGTCGGCGGCGCATGTTAACATCATTGATTGTGAAGCGGAGGCATCGATTCCCGTGGCCCGCGCTCCTGGCGGCGGCCCTGTCGCCCGTGTTCGCCGCCCCGCCCCCGCCTTCCACCAAGGCACCCCATCCCTCCGCGCCCGTCGTCCGGGCCGCCGGCATGACCCTGGAGATCCGCTCCGACCGTGTGGTGGTGACCGAGGTCGCAAAGGGATCTCCGGCGGAACGGGCCGGCGTGCGGCCGCTGGACGTCCTTCTGTCGGTGAACGGGCGCAGCCTGGTCGACCTCGATCCCATCTCGCCGCAGCAGGTCCTGGCCCTGCTCCAGTACGAGCAGACGCTGCGCACTCGGATTCTCCTGGGCCGGGGGTCCGGCACGCTCTCCATCGACCTGCCGCAGGACCCGGCTCAGGTCTGGACCGCGCCGATCGCGCCGGCGGAACTGCACCCGGGCATGGAGGCGCCTTTATTCTCCGGCCTCGACCTGAACGGCAAGGAGGTCTTCTTGAAGGACCTCCGGGGCCGGCCGGTGCTGATTGATTTCTGGTCCAGCACCTGTGCGCCGTGCCTGAAGGCGGTCATACCGATCCGGAGGATCGCGGACCAGCACGACGGCGCGCTCCGGATCGTGGGCGTCAGCCTCGATGAGGACCGCAAGGCGTTCGAGGCGTTCGTGTACAACCACCACCTGCCCGGTATCCAGATCTTCGACGGCGGCGGGTGGCGCGGCCCGATTGCCAGGTTGTACGGGGTGGCCCAGGAGGGTATCCCGCACTACGTCCTGCTCGACGCCAGCGGTCGCATCGCCGCGATTGGCGACCTAAAGGATCTGGAAGACGACATTGCCCGGCTGGCCGCCCCGCAACGCTGACCTGCCGGCCGTACCCGACACCCGGACCGGCTCCTCTCCTAGTCATCCCGGCGCTCCAGGTGGGCCACCGACTCGAAAAGCGCCGGCGTCCCGTCCCCCGGCGCCGGGGGAATGACGAAGCGCAGCCAGACCGGCGTGATCATCGTGGTGATCAGGACCACGAGCACCATCACCGAGAAGATGTCGGCACCGATGATGCCATGCGCCAGGCCGTAGCCCGCGACGCAGTGCCTCCCTGTACCGGAAACCTGAAAGCCAGGCGCAGGCGCCGCAACCGATCACCTTTCCGAGCACCGCCACGGCGAGGACGAAGAGGACGAGGGGGAGATCCCCGGCGATCTGCCGGACATCCGCTCGCAGCCCGATGTTGATGAAGAACACCGGCACGAAGAAGGAGTAGGTCAGGGGATGAACGCCCCGATCGATCCGCTCCTTGAAGGAGGTTTGACCGAACAGCACGCCGGCGAGGTACGAGCCGGTGATCGCCGCAACGCCTCCGAGGTATTCCGCCGCCCACGCGTACAGGAAGACCGCCGCCACGACAAAGGCCATGAGAGGCTCGCTGACGCCCAGGCGGGTGGCGACGGCCGCCGCGGGCTCGAAGTAGCGGCGACCCACGAACCAGGCAAGAGAAAAGAACAGCGTCATGCGCACGCAGACCCAGAGAACGGCGGCGCCGGCGGCGCGCTGCGGCCCGGCATGCCCCGCAAAGGCGACGACCAGAGACAGCACGATGATGCCCATGACATCGTCGATGACCGCGGCACCGAGGATGGTGCTCCCTTCTTTCGAACGCAGGGCTTTCAGCTCCATCAGGGTCTGGGCCGAGATGCTCACGCTGGTGGCCGTCAGCACGGCCCCCATGAAGAAGCCTTCCCCCCAGCCGTAGCCGAACAGGTGCGCCGCCGCGGCGCCGGAGCCCAGAGGCAGGATCACTCCGCCGAAAGCCGCCCAGAAGGCGACCCGGCCCACGCGGCGCATCTCGCCGAGGTCGGTCTCCATCCCGGCGACGAACATCAGCAGGATGACCCCGATTTCGGCGAGCGTCTGCACCACACCCGACAGATCGGCGTGCAGGCCCTCGATGCCGGAACGCGGTGCGAAGATGCCCCAGTTCAGGATGTTCAGGAGGCTCGGCCCGAGGACCAGACCGGCGAGGATCTCCCCGAACACGGCCGGCTGCCCGAAGCGGCTGCTGAGCAGGCCCGCGCCCTTCGAGGCCAGCGTTACCAGAGCCACGAACAGCAGGACCTGCAGGATCGGATTCATCGAGGCGATGTCCTAACCCAAGCAAGGAGGGCGGTCAAGAGAAATCGGCAGCACGATTTATCCATGGAAGCCGAGTCATGCTAGTCTGCGCACGGATGTTGCGCGCTCTCCTCCTCGCGTCCTTTGTCATGACAATTCCCGGGGTCGTCTCCGCCTCCGACTTGGACGACCCTTTCCCTCTCCGGGACCAGCTCCCCTTCAAGCTCCTGTTCCTCGACCAGGCGCCCGCAGGCGCCGACGTCCAGCCGGCGCGAGGGGCGCGCTTCGCCCTCAGTGCGGCCTACGAGAACACCATGGTCGCCACCGACGACCTGGTGCTGCTGTTCGAGCGGACCGGCGCCGCGACTTACGACGGCCGTGTCACGCTTCCGGTTCTGAAATCGATCGCCACCGTCCAGCCCTCGGACTCCTCCTACATCCTCGACGGCGAGACTCTGAGAACCGTCGTCAACGCCCGGGTGGGTTTGACACCGGGGCTCGAGATCGGCGTCGAGTTGCCATTCCTGACCCACAGCAGCGGGTTTCTCGACGGATTCATCGATTCGTTCCACAGCCGCCTCAGCCTGCCGGAGGGCGGCAGGACAGGCTTCGCCCACAACCAGTTCCGTGCGGGTTATATCGGTGACGGGGAGACCGTCTATTTCGACACACCGCCGGACGGGTTCCGCCTGGGAGACATCGTCCTGTCGATCACGGGGGCGCTGCTGCGCGAGCGGAGTCGCGCGCCGGCCGTGAACGCCACGCTTTCCGCGAAGTTCCCGACCGGCGATTTCAAGACCCTCGACGGCAGCGGCTCGGTCGATTACGGGGGCGCCCTCCGCATCTCGAAGCGCTGGGGACGATCGGCGATTCACGGCGGCTATGCCTTCAACGTTCTCGGCGACTGGCGCCTGGCCCCCGGCCTGCCGATCAAGGACTCGCGGAGCCTATTCGTGGCCTACGCCTATTCGCCAACGCCGCGCACGAGCCTCATCGGTCAGGTGCTGAGGACGGGCGGGCCGTTCCCCTTCCGTCCGGGAAACGACCTGGGCAAGGTGGCCATGGAGGTGTTCGCCGGGTTCCGTCATCGCCTGCCGCGCGGGCCCTGCGTGGAGTCCGGGTTCATCGAGAACATCGATCCGTTCTACAACACTCCGGACATCGGGGCCTTTGTGGGATTCACCTACAGCACGCCGCCGGCCGGCGCCGGATCGACTGCCGGGTCGTCCAACCCTCCGACAAACCCCTGAAAAAACTAAGCTTCTGCGGGCCAGGAGGGCTTCCGACCCCCTGCCTCCCGCGCGGGGAGAGCTCGTCTTTCGATTCCGGGCGCTTATCTATTTCGTTGCTTTCACCCTTAGGTCGCCGTATAATTCCGTCGAAATCACAGTCAGGTCGCGGGTTTCCGGGGAATCCACCCCGTTGCTGGCCCGGA
>QHXY01000034.1 GCA_003223145.1 Acidobacteriota bacterium | reverse complement strand
GCGCGCCCGATTCGAGGAGCAGGTGGCCGCGGCGATCGAGTCGCTTCCGGACGACTTCAAGGAGAAGCTCGACAATGTCGCCGTCACCGTCGAGGATCTCCCGTCGCCTCGCGAGGCGCGCCGTTTCGGGCGCGGTCGGGGGCGCCTGCTCGGTCTGTACCAGGGGCAGCCGCTGACCCGGCGCGACTCGCGCTACGGCATGGCGTTCCCCGACAAGATCACCATCTACCAGCTCAACGTCGAGGCGATCTGCAGGAACGACGCCGAGATCCGCCAGGAGGTCCGCAGGACGGTGCTGCACGAGATCGCCCACCACTTCGGCATCGACGACACCCGGCTGCATGACCTCGGCTACTGATCCGCGCCGTCCCCGCGCCGCGCCGCGAGCCGCCGCCGTCGTCATGGCGTGGCTGGTTGCGGCCGCCGCACCTGCGGCGCCGGTCCCGGCCCGGCCCGACGCCGCCCCGCCCGCCGCGGCGCGACTGACGCCCGCCGAGCTGCGGTCGAGCCTGGAGAAGGCCGACAAGGCGCTGCGCCAGACCGAGAGGCTGGTCCGGGGCACCGACCCCGGGAGGGTGAGCCTGCTCCTGGCGCGCGCCGACGAGGAGCTTACCCGGTTCCAGGAAGGGAGCGGGCTCCTGGCGCTGGAGCGCGCCTTCGAGGAGGCCCGCCGCGCGGCGCGCGCCTCCGACTGGACCGCCGCCGGGGCCGCCGTGCGCCGGGCCCGCGACCTGATGGGCGCCGTCTCCGATCTCACCGTCCTGCGCCAGACGGAGGAGGCCAGCCGCGCCGCCCAGCGGGCCGCGGATTCCATGGACGGCCCGATGTTCATGGAGTCGCTCGATCGCTTCGAGGCGGCCGTCCTCGCGCCGGTCCTGCTGGCGCGCCTGCGTGAGACCCGTGAGGCGATCAGCCGGGCCCGGCTGGCGATGGTGCATCGCAACATGCAGGAAGGCCGGGCGCAGATCCTCGCGGCCCGCCACGGGCTCGGCGGTCTCGAGTACGCGGGCGCGCTGAGCCGCGCCTCCTTCTCCCTGAGCATCGGTGCCGAGCTTTTGGCCAGCGACTCGGTGATCGCCGGCCGCGACCAGGTCCTCAAAGCTTCGCGGGAGCTGAGGCGGGCCGTCGAAGTGGCGCCGGACGACACGCGTGCCGCGCTGGAGGAGGCGCGCGTCCAGGCGGGCGCGATCTGGAAGCGCAGCGGCCGCGCCAGCAAGGAGGCGGGGTCGCAGCTCGCCGAGCTCGCGAAGAAGGTCGAGACGATCCGCCGGCAACAGCGCGCCTGAAGACCCGCCGACTTGGCCGGGCGCGCGCGACTGTGTGAGAATAGGCGGCCATCATGAACGTCTTCACTCGATCGATCGCCGTCGCGCTGATCCTGTTCCCGGCCGCCGGCCCGGCGCGAGCCCAGCCCGCGACGGCCCCGACGCCGGCGGGGCCCGCCCAGCCCGAGCGCAACATCGCGGGCCCGGGCGACTATGGCCTGCGCGAGAAGATCGTCCAGCTGCTGGGACGGGACAAGGACATAACCAGGGAGAAGTTCAGGCTGATCCTGGTGAACGGCGGGGCGGTGTTCTCCGGGGAGATCAGCAGCTGCGCGCTGAAGAAACGGGCGCTGACGACCGCCGCGACGGTCCGCGGCGTGATCAACGTCACCGACGAGATGACGGTGACGCGCGGCGAGGCGCCCGACGCCGAACTCGCGAAGGCGGTCACCGTGATGCTCGGCGACGCCTCGGAGGGCATGGGGCTCACGGATCTCCGGGTCAAGGTGGACGACGGCGTGCTCGCCCTCGACGGCACGGTCCAGGACGTGCCGTCCCGCGGGAAGGCCGAGGACATCGCCGGGACGGTGCTGGGGATCACGCGCATCTCCAACCACCTGCTCCCCCGCAACGCCCCGTCAGGCTCCGACGACGCGTCGATCCAGAGAGCGGCGCTGGCGTACATGGGCGACTTCCACCAGTTCGCCTATCCGGGTGACATCACGTTGAGGATCGAGCAGGGGGTGGCGACGCTCAGGGGGCGCGTCAGCCTCTATATGGGACGCCAGCAGGCGGGGATGGTCGCCTCCCTGGTGCGGGGCGTCACGCGGGTGGACAACCGGATCAAGGTCGACCCCTCCTACCGGGAGGGCCCCAAGCCCCGCGTGGCGGCCGAGCATTGAGGCGCCGCCCCGGACGCACCCGGTCGCGGCGCACCGGCCCCATCGCCGCCGCCTGCCTCCTGGCCGCGGCGCTCTCAGATGTTCCCGCCGGCGCGCAGGCCCTCGAGGGGAAGGTCACCCGCATCACGCTCGACAACGGCATGCGGTTCCTGATCGCGCGACGCGGCACCGCGCCGGTGTTTTCCGCCAATCTCAGGTTCCGGGTCGGAAGCGTCGACGACCCCGGCGGGGAGAGCGGCGTGGCGCACCTGTTCGAGCACATGGCGTTCAAGGGGACCTCGACCATCGGCACGAAGGACGCGAAGAAGGAGGG
>QHXY01000264.1 GCA_003223145.1 Acidobacteriota bacterium | reverse complement strand
AACCAGCGGAATATTCAGTCGGATGTTGCGCGTGAGCTGGGTCGTGACGTCCACGCGGCCGGGCACGATCTCCGACCGGGCGGGCAGGAGCAGCACGTCGTCGAAGGTCAGGGCCTCGGGGATCGGTCCGTCCAGCATCGTCGGCTCCAGGGCGCCCTCAGGGCGCGGCGGCATAGGATGACTAGACCCGCACTCCGTGCGGCGCGGCCGGGCGCGCCTGGGTCCCGCTCCCTTCTTCCGCCCCATGGCACTTCTTGTACTTCTTCCCGGAGCCGCACGGGCAGGGATCATTGCGGCCGACCCGGGCGGCGGCGCGCTGAGCCGGCTGGGGCGCTTCTTTGGCGGGGGCGGTGTACACGAGGTCCCGCTCGCGGCGGGCGCGCATCTCTTTCTGCTGCGTGACGACCGTCGCATCCATGCGCCACAGATTCATGATGATCTCGTCCTCGATCCGCTCCTTCATCAGCCCGAACATGATGAACGATTCCTTCTTGTACTCGGTGAGCGGATCGCGCTGCCCGTAGCCCCGGAGGCCGATCCCTTCCTTCAAGTGATCCATCGCCAGCAGGTGGTCCTTCCAGGCGGTGTCGATGACGTACAGCATGAGGGCGCGCTCGTGCTGCCGCATCGCTTCCTCGCCCATGGCGCGCTCCTTCTCCTCGTACCGCTGGAGCACCTGGGTCCGGAGCCGGTCCTTGAGGTCCACGGAGTTGATCGTGTTCCAATCGATGCCGAGCCCCTGCACGTCGATCCCGAAGTTGCGCAACATGCCGTTGCGCAGCTCGTCGGTCTGCCAGTTCTCGGGCTCGACGTCGCGGCCGCAGGTCGCGTCGAGCAGGTAGTCCAGGATCTCCTCGGCCTTCTGGAGCAGGTACTCCTTCTGTCCCTTGCCTTCGAGAAGCTCGCGGCGCAGGCGATAGATCTCCGTGCGCTGCTTGTTGTTGACGTCGTCGTACTCCAGGAGGTGTTTGCGGATCTCGAAGTTGCGCGCCTCGACCTGCTTCTGTGCCCGCTCGATGGCGCGGGTGACCATGCGATGCTCGATCGGAATCCCTTCTTCCATCCCCAGGCGCTTCATGAGACCCGAGATCCGGTCCGACCCGAAGATCCGCATCAGGTCGTCCTCGAGCGACATGTAGAAGCGCGAGGAGCCCGGGTCGCCCTGGCGCCCGGCACGGCCGCGCAGCTGGTTGTCGATGCGTCGCGCCTCGTGCCGCTCGGTCCCGAGGATGTGCAAGCCACCCCGCGCCACCACCTGGTCGTGCTCCTCGACGCAGCGGGCCTGGTGGCGCCCCATCCGATCATTCCACTGCTCGGGAGTCAGCGAAACAGGATCGATGCCCTCTTCGTGGATCTCGCGCCGCGCCAGGAACTCCGGATTGCCGCCGAGCAGGATATCGGTGCCGCGCCCCGCCATGTTCGTCGCGATGGTCACGGCCTTCAGCCGGCCGGCCTGCGCGACGATCTCCGCTTCCTTCTCGTGGTACTTGGCGTTCAGGACCACGTGGGGGATGCGCCGCTTCTCCAGGAGCCCGCTCAGGTGCTCCGACTTCTCGATGGAGATGGTGCCGACCAGGACCGGCTGGCCTTTTGTGTGCAGCTCCTCGATCTCCTCGACCACGGCGCCGAACTTTTCCCGCTCCGTCCGGTAGACGACGTCCGCGTGCTCCAGACGGATGAGCGACCGGTTCGTCGGGATGACCAGGACCTCGAGCTTGTAGATCTTGTCGAACTCGACCGCCTCGGTGTCGGCGGTCCCGGTCATGCCGGCCAGCTTCTGGTACATCCGGAAATAGTTCTGGAAGGTTATGGTGGCGAGGGTCTGGTTCTCCTTCTGGATCTTGACCTTCTCCTTCCCCTCGACCGCCTGGTGCAGCCCGTCGCTCCAGCGCCTCCCGGGCATCAGCCGGCCGGTGAACTCGTCAACGATAATCACCTGCCCATCCTTGATCACATAGTCGACATCGCGCCTGTACAGCACGTGAGCGCGCAGGGACTGCTGCACCGCATGGTTGAGCTCCATCTCGCCCGGGTCGTACAGGTTGTCGACGTGCAGCAGCTTTTCCGCCTTCTCGACCCCTTCCTCGGTGAGTGCAACCGTGCGCGCCTTCTCGTCGACCGTGTAGTCCTCCTCCTTCTTGAAGCGGGGGATGATGGCGTCGGCGCGGGCATAGATCTCGGTCGATTCCTCCGAGGGACCGGAGATGATGAGGGGCGTGCGCGCTTCGTCGATCAGGATCGAATCGACCTCGTCCACGATCGCGTAGTGGTGGCCTCGCTGCACCATCGCGCCCAGCGAGTACTTCATGTTGTCCCGGAGGTAGTCGAAGCCGAACTCGTTGTTGGTCCCGTAGGTCACGTCGGCGGCGTAAGCCTGCTGCCGCGTCACGTCGTCCAGATCATGCTGGATGACCCCGACGCTCAGGCCGAGGAAGAGGTAGATCGGACCCATCCAGGCGGCGTCGCGCCGGGCCAGGTAATCGTTGACCGTGACCACGTGCACGCCCTTCCCCGCCAGGGCGTTCAGGTAGACCGCCAGCGTGGCCACCAGGGTCTTACCCTCGCCCGTCTTCATCTCGGAGATTTTTCCCTGGTGCAGGACCATGCCGCCGATGAGCTGGACATCGAAGTGCCGCATGCCCAGCGTCCGGCGACCCGCCTCGCGGCACAGCGCGAACGCCTCGTGCAGCACGTCGTCGAGCTGGGCGCCCCGTCCCACGCGGTCCTTCAGCTCGAGCGTCTTTGCGCGGATCTGGTCGTCGGTGAGGGCGCGGACGGACGACTCGAGCTCATTGATCGCCAGGACGCGTGGCTGCAGCTTGCGCAACTCACGCTCATTCTTGGTTCCGACGATCTTCTTGAGGATTGCGTCGATCAGCATCGGGCTGTAGGTGACGACCTCCGCCCCCGCGGGGACCTGAGCCCCGGGAGCGAACTGTGGTGGGATCGGATCCAGGGATCGCCGCGCCCGACGCGGCCCCGCCGGGACCAGGAACTAAGGCGCTCAGGGGCCCGGTCGCCTGATAGGAACTATAGCAGAATGGAACCCGAAATCAAAACCGGCCGGCCGTTTAGAACGCCCTGTATTCTTCCAGGATGTACTTGATTGGATCCACGTTGCGCTGATGGACCAGGAGCTCGTAGTGCAGGTGCGGCCCGGTGCTGCGACCGGTGCTGCCAACGGAAGCGATCACGTCGCCGCGTTTGACTCTCTGGCCAACCTTGACGTTGTAGTTGGCCAGGTGGCCGTAGCGCGTGATGATGCCGTAGCCGTGCGAGATGAAGACGGAGTTCCCGAAACCACCGCTCGGACCGATCTTGGTCACGATG
>QHXY01000265.1 GCA_003223145.1 Acidobacteriota bacterium | reverse complement strand
AGCACCCTGGTCTCCTCCGCTCCCGTCCTGACCATCGCCAAGACGGCCGCGCCGAGTCCGGTGACCCCAGGCTCGAACCTCACCTATACCCTGGCCTACTCCAATACCGGCAACGCCAACGCCACCGGCGTCGTCATTACCGACACCCTGCCGGGCAGCACCTCGTTCGTCTCGGCCACCGGGGGCGGCGCCCCGTCCGGCGCCACCGTCACCTGGACCATCGGCAATCTTGTCGCCGGCGCCTCCGGATCCGTCCAGCTCGTCGTGCGCGTCGCCAACCCCCTGGCTAACGGCACCACGCTTGCCAACTCGTCCTCCAGTATCGACAGCAACGAGACGGTCCCCGTGAGCGGCGGCTCCATCTCCACCACCGTCACCTCCACCCCGGTCCTGGCGCTGTCGGCCTCCGACTCGCCCGACCCGGTCGGCGCCGGCGCCAATCTGACCTACACGCTCTCTTACTCCAACACCGGCAACGCCAACGCCACCGGCGTCGTCATTACCGACACCCTGCCGGGCAGCACCTCGTTCGTCTCGGCCACCGGGGGCGGCGCCCCGTCCGGCGGCACCGTCACCTGGACCATCGGCAATCTTGTCGCCGGCGCCTCCGGATCCGTCCAGCTCGTCGTGCGCGTCGCCAACCCCCTGCCCAGCAAGACCATCATCACGAACGCAATCTACGGCATCGACAGCAACGAAACACCGGTGAAGGGCGGCGTGGCCGTCACGACGACGGTGTCCTCCTCGCCCGGCCTCGGGATCTTCAAAAAGCATTCTCCCAGCTCGGCGAGCGTGGGGGCCGATCTGACGTACACCATCACCTTCTCAAACACGGGGACTGCCGACGCCACCGGCGTGGTGATCACCGATCAGATTCCTCTCAACACGACTTTCGTCTCGGCGACGGCGGGCGGGACCCTGTCAGCGGGGATGGTCAGCTGGACCATCGGCACTCTCTCGGCCGGGACCTCGGTCTCCGTCCAGGACGTGGTGCGCGTGGCCAGCGCGCTGTCGGGCGGCACGATCATCACCAGCGACAATTATCTTATCGACTCGAACGAGACGCCCCCGGTCCTGGGCCCTCCCGATCTGGCGCAGGTCCTCGGCGGGCCCCCCCCGACGGTTATGTCCGCGGTCGAGACGGCAACTCGCTCCGTCTACATCATGCAGTCAGGCGTGCACCAGATTCAGGTCGACGGCGGCAACTTCCAGGAGGGTGCGGTGCTTGACCCGGGTGCCGGCATCTCCCCGGGAGCCGCGGTCCTCGCCGGCCCCACACGGTTCCGTGCGGTCATCCGTGTGGACGCCGCGGCCGCCCTTGGGTGGCGTATGCTGCGCGTGACCAACCCCGATCTCGGATCGGGCTTCCGCGACCAGGCCCTCAAGGTCATCAAGACGGCCGACGTCAACCGGGACTGCCGGATCGACGGATTCGATCTGAACGCCATGGCCCGCGCCTGGAACGTCACGAGCGGCCAGCCAGCGTTCATCGCCGCAGCCGATCTGGATGGTGACGGCTACGTGGGGCCTGAGGACCTCGCCGACTTTATCGAGTATTTCGGCCTGCCGTTGGCTGCCTGCCCCTAGCGGCTGGCGTCCGGCTGTTCTCGCCGGGTCTCTTCGAGGAGTCCCGGCGCGCCAGGGGACCGACACATCCTGATCCCGTCCGGCGTAAGTCTCTTGCCCACAAAGGTGTTAAGCTGGATCGTCTTAGCCACGAGAGGACGCTCGACTGCGCCACCCAGCTTGCTTCCTCGTGCTCCTGTCCTGCCTCGGCGCCCGCGCTCTTGCCGGAATCGGACGGGTCGGGACGAGCGCCGGGCCTTCGGATCAGCCCGCGACTCCGCCGACCGCGCCCGCTTCGCGCGGGGGCGACGCGGGCGGCGTCGGCCTGGTCATCACGGAGACGGAGCCGCTTCCCGGCGATCTCCAGAGCCCTTCCGACAAAGCACCCTGCCTCGTTCTGATCCGCACCGACCGGGACGTTCTCGAGGCGCCGGAGCGCCTCGATGGCCTCCTGGAAGCTGCGGCCCAACACCGGCTGCGCGTGGCGGTATCGATCTCGGAGGAGGGCTGGGGAGATCTCACGGCTCGATCCGCAGCGGGCGCGCCGCCGTCGGACCTGTGGGCGGAGCGTCTCGGCGCCCTCGCCCGGCATGCCGGCGGCACCGTGGCGGCGTACCAGATCTTCGAGCAGCCGGCGGAACGTTTCGGCGCAGCCGACTACGCGTACCTGCTCAAGAAGGCCGCGGTCGCGGTCCGCGCCGCGAACCCGCGGGCGCGCATCGTCCTGGGAGGTCTCGGGCGCGGCGACACGTCCTGGCTCGAGGAGCTGTACGCGCGGGACGCCGCCCCATACCTCGACATCCTGGCCGCGCGCGACCTTCCGTCCCTCGCCGCCATCCTGGAGTTGCGCGACCGGCTCGATCCCAGCGCGGCGGTCTGGATCATCGGCGCCACCGTCGACCCCGCAGCGCCGCGGCCCTCGGCGACGCGGGTCTACCTCGAGGCGCGCGCCCGGGGCGCCGACGCGGTCCTTTTCGAAGCGCCGCCGGCCGCCGCGCCGGTACCGGAGACCGGCCAGCCAGTCACCGGCCTCGGCGACCTTCTGGCGACGCTGCGCTCGCTCCTGCCGTCGGCCCTGGCGCCGGCGTCGCCCGCAGCGCTGCCGTTCGACCCCGCGGCCGCCTCCGTGACCCTGACCCCCGCCGACACCGCGATCACGACGAGCGTGGCGGCGACCGGCTTCTACGACCCGCGCACGCGCAACGGGATCGCCGCCTACCGCGCTCCGGAGCTGCCGTCTGATGCGGTGGCCCGCGTCCACTTCACGCTGCGCGCCCCCGTCGAGTCAATCGATCTGTTCGATCCCGAGACGCTTGCCACGACGTCCCTCGCCGGCTACGTCCCGGCCGGCCGGGTGATCTTCGCGCCGGTCCGCGCCACCGATCTGCTGCTGAGATATCGGCTGGCGGTCGAGGCGCTGCCTCTCCAGGAGACCCAGGTGGGCGCCGTCGGCGAGCTGACCGCCGAGGAGATCATCGCGCTCGAGCGCCAGACGCGCGCCGCGCAGGAGACCCGCCTGAAGCATTACGAGGCGCGCGCCTCCGTGGCGATCCACTACACCATCGCGGCGGTGGCGCAGTCGGGGGACGTGGTGAGCGAGAACCGGCTGTACGTGCACGACGGGAAGCAGGACTACGAGCAGACCGATCTGTTCGTGGACGGCGCGCGCTGGCGCGGCAAGAAGCCGCCGTACCTGCCGTTCATCCAGCCGGACAAGGTGAAGGAGGTGCCGCTGACCATCGCGCTCGATGAGGGCTACCGCTACACCCTGGTCAAGCGCGACCGGGTCGACGACCGTGACTGCTACGTCCTGTCGTTCGAGCCGAAAGTCATGGACGTCAGTCTGTACGAAGGGCGCATCGCCATCGATGCCGTTCTGTTCACCCGCGTGCGCATGGAGGCGGTGCAGACCGGTCTGAAGGATCCCCTGCGCGCCAATCAGGTGACCTACCACTTCGGCCCGGTGCCCGGCCCCGACGGCGACTACTGGCTGCCGCTCGCAGTGGACGGCCAGATGGTGTTCGAGGTGCTCGGCCAGAACCTGGTGGTGGAGCGGCAGGCGCGCTACAGCGACTTCGCAATCAACAGCGAGGACTTCCCGACGCGTCTCACGGACGCGTACCAGTCGGGCCGGCCGCTGTTCCGCGAGACCGACGAGGGGTATTACAAGCTCGACGCCACGGGACGGGAAGAGCTGTTGAAGAGCGCCAGCACGCCGCGCAACACCTTCCTGGTGATGGGCGTGAGCGTCGGAAGCACCGGACTGCCGAGCCTGCCGTTCGCCGGGGTGAATTTCTTCGACTTCAACTACCGGGACACCGGCACGCAGCTCAACATCGCCTGGGCCGGCCCGTTCGTCGATCTGTCCTGGACCGACCCGCACGTCACCGATCCGGGCCCCGACCGGACGCCCGTCGCGTTCACCGCGCAGGCCACGTTCATCGGCGTGCCGCTGCGGGACAAGAACGCACGCACGGACGGCTCGTCGTCCGGCGAGAATCTCGACGTCTACCGCGAACAGCTGCAGGCGTCGGTCGCGGTGCCGATGGGGCACTTCCTGAAGTGGACCCTGCAGGCAAGGACGACCTACATGGACTTCGCGCGGCGCAGCGAGACCGACGACACCTTCGTCATCCCGGTGACCACCATCGACACCGGGCTCCTGCTGCGCCTCGAGTTCAACCGCGGCGGGTACATCCTCGGGGCGTGGGGCGAGGGCGCCCGCCGCAGCGTCTGGAAGCCCTGGGGTCTGCCGGGCAACCCGTTCAGCCCCGGCGACAAGGACTACACGCGTCTCGGCGCCGAGCTGAGAAAGGCGCTGTACCTGGGCGAGTTCCAGAAGGTGAATCTCGGCCTGTCGGGGTTCGACGGCCGCAGCCTCGACCGCTTCTCGCGCTTCGAGCTGGGCGACTTCCGCTCCGCCCGGGTGCGCGGCTTCAACGGCTCCGGCTTCCACTTCGACCGCGGTCTGGTCGCCGACGCCTCGTACGCCTTTACCATCCGCCAGGCCCTGCGCGTCGACACCGGCGTCCAGGCCGGCTGGATCCAGAGCGTGGATGACTTCGGCCCCGGCTACGTGCGCGTCGTCGGCGCCGGTCTGGCACTGGAGTTCTCCGGCCCCTGGAGCACCCTGGTGAACGTGCGCTTCGGTCACGCCCTGGAGTCGTCCCTCCCCGGCCGCTCCGGGGGCAGCAACGACGTCCGCTTCGTGATGTTCAAAACCTTCGACCGGTGGAGCCGGAAGGATAAGCCCTGAGAATCCGGACCGCCGGAATCGGCATCTAATACCAAGGATAAAAGGAGTCAACGCCATGCGTCACCAGCTTTCCTGGATTACCGATGGAGCCTCCGAGCCGTCTTCCGAGCGGCCGAAGCCCGACGGCGAGATGCGTCCGGCGCCGGCTGCGACCGCTCCGGCGGCGAGCCCCGACGACGGCGCGCTTCTGGACGAGTACTCGCGGGCGGTCATCCGCGCCGTCGAGAAGGTCAGCCCGGCGGTCGTCAACGTCGATGTCTTCAAGAGCGCGCGGCTGCTCCGGCTGGGCGGCCGGGCGCCCTCGCCGGGCAAGGACGCCGCCGAGAGGGAGATCCGCGCCGGCAGCGGCTCGGGGTTCATCTTCACGCCGGACGGCTTCGTCCTCACCAACAGCCACGTCGTGGGCGGCGCCGGCCGCGTGCAGGTGACGCTGTCCGACGGCCGCCGTCTCGACGCCCAGGTCGTGGGCGACGACCCGGGCACCGATCTCGCCGTCATCCGGGTGCAGGCGCCGGGGCTGTCTGCCGCCGCTCTTGGCGAGACCCGCGGCATCCGCCCGGGGCAGCTGGTCGTGGCGATCGGCAACCCGTACGGCTTCCAGTGCACGGTCACCACGGGCGTGGTCAGCGCCCTGGGTCGGTCGCTGCGCTCGTCGTCGGGCCGTCTGATCGACAACATCATCCAGACGGACGCCGCGCTCAACCCGGGGAATTCGGGCGGGCCGCTGGTCAACTCGGCGGGACAGGTCATCGGCGTCAACACGGCGGTCATCCTGCCGGCGCAGGGAATCTGCTTCGCCATCGCCATCGACACGGTGAAGTTCGTCGCCGGCCGCCTGATCAAGGACGGCGCCATCCGCCGCGCTTACATCGGCGTGGCCGGGCAGGACGTACCGCTGCACCGCCGCCTGGTCCGCCACCACAGCCTGCCGCGCGACACCGGTATCCTGGTCGCCGGGATCGAGAAGGACAGCCCGGCGCAGCGCGCCGGTCTCGAAGAAGGGGACCTGCTGGTCGCGTTCGACGGCCAGCCGGTCGCCGGCATCGACGAGCTGCACCGCCTGCTCACCGACGCGCGCGTCGGGGCGCGGTCGACACTCACCGTCCTGCGGCGCGTCGAGAAAATTGAAATCGAAATCGTCCCCGAGGAAGCACCCAGCCGATGAAGCAGCCCCGCCTCGTCTGAGGCAGACCGGTCCCCCCCTCGCCCTCCCCGCTCCGAGGGCGAACTACTCCTTGACAGGGTGCGCTCCAGGCCGTAAATGAAGCGCGAAGCGCTTTCGCCGCACAACCTGACGTTCAGCGACCGCCCTGCGGTGACGGAGGAATCATGCGAATCGGGACTGCGTTTCTCATCGTTGTGTCGCTCGGTTTCACCTTGATGGTTGGCAGCAGGCCCGGCCTGGCCCAGACCGCTCCGGCGGCCGGGCAGACCAGCTTCGGCAAGAACATCCTGATCAGCGGCAGCGACCCCAACGGTCAGAGTCAGAACGAGACCGCCATCGCCGTGAATCCGGCGAATCCCTCCAACCTGGTGGCTGTGTTCCAGGGCCGATACGGCATGACCGGTCCCTCCGGCTGTTTCTTCGCCTTCACCCTGAACGGTGGCAAGAACTGGAACCCGGGAGGAAGGGCGCCGTTGCAGAGGATCGATGACGAATGCTTCGACCCGTCCGTTGCCGCCGACGCGGCAGGAAACTTCTACTACTCGTACATCGACGTCGACGTCAGCTTCACCGAAGCCGACGACATGGTCGCCAAATCGATCGATGGCGGCAGGACCTTCGCGACGTTCTCGGTGGCCGTCAACCAGGTTCCGGGCGACACGAGCTCTCCCAGCCCCGACAAGGATTTCATCGGAGTGGATGCGGGAGCGGGAAGCCCGTTCCGGGCATCCCTCTACGTGGGCTTCACCGACTTCATCGGCGGCGGGGAGAACATCGAAGTTGTGGTCTCCCGGGACGGCGGATCCACCTGGTCCGCGCCGGTGGTGGTGGCCCGGCCGGTCAAGAATGAGAGGCCCCGGATGGACCGCTTCGGCGCGCTTCCCGTGATCGCGGCCGACGGGACGGTGCACATGTTCTACTCCGAGTTCCCCGACAGCCCCGTCATGGGGCAGCTGAGCGTCCGGCACTCCAGGTCCACCGACGGAGGAGCGACCTGGAGCCCGCCTGTGGCCGTTGGATCCGGCCTGCCCAGCCCCGGGTTCTTCGACTTGAGGAACGCGGACCCGCAGTTCGGGATCACACCGAACCGTGGAATGAACGGATTCACCTAGGTCGATTTTCCCTTGGGCTCATGCGTCTTCTTTACGGCCTTCGATAATCCCGCCTGCAGCGACACGGACGTCAGGCTCTCGTCTTCCCACGAAGGCGGAACGTCCTGGTCGGCTCCGGTGAAGGTGTCCGACGACACGGGCGCGTCGGACCAGTTCCTCCCCTGGATCGCCGCGCACCCGGACGGTCGTCTGAGTCTGTCCTGGCTCGACCGGCGCTCCGACCCCAGCAACATCAGCTACGACGCCTTCTACACCAACACGCTGGACGGCCTGAACTTCCTCCCGAACGTGCGGATCTCCACCGGCAGCTCGCTCCTCGGCGTCAACGACTTCATCGGGCACTACACCGGTCTGGCGGTGTCGGGAAGCTCCGTCTTCCCGGTCTGGGGCGACACCCGGAACGGCAGCTCGGACATCTTCACTGCGTTGGGGAAGGTGCGCTAGGAATCCGGAGGCGTGGTCTCTCCGGCGGTCCACCCCGGATGGTTGGGTGATAAAGAGTGAAGGGCGGAGCTTTCGCCCCGCCCTCGGTGTCTTCGCCGGCCGCCCTGACGAGCGCGCCGTATCAGTCCCGGCTTACCCCCCCGTGCTCTCCAAGAAGGCCCGCAGACGCTGGCTGCGGGAGGGGTGGCGCAGCTTGCGCAGCGCCTTGCTCTCGATCTGGCGGATGCGCTCGCGGGTGACCGCGAACGACTGGCCGACTTCCTCGAGCGTGTGCTCGCTACCGTCGCCGACGCCGAAGCGCATCTTGAGGACCATCTCCTCGCGCGGAGACAGGGTCTTCAGCACTTTCTGCGTTTGCTCCTTCAGGTTGAGCTGGATGACCGCGTCGACTGGCGACGTCACCGCGCGGTCCTCGATGAAATCCCCGAGATGGGAGTCCTCTTCCTCGCCGATCGGGGTCTCGAGAGAGATCGGCTCCTGGGCGATCTTCAGGACCTTGCGGACCTTGGCGACCGGGATGCCCATCTTCTTGGCGATCTCCTCGGGCGTCGGCTCGCGGCCGATCTCCTGCACCAGCGCGCGCGACGTCCGCACCAGCTTGTTGATCGTCTCGATCATGTGCACGGGGATGCGGATGGTGCGCGCCTGGTCGGCGATGGCGCGGGTGATCGCCTGGCGGATCCACCAGGTGGCGTAGGTCGAGAACTTGTAGCCGCGCTTGTACTCGAACTTGTCGACCGCCTTCATCAACCCGATGTTCCCCTCCTGGATGAGGTCGAGGAACTGCAGGCCGCGGTTGGTATACTTCTTGGCGATCGACACGACCAGGCGGAGGTTGGCCTCGACCAGCTCGGTCTTGGCCCGGGCGGCCATCGCCTCGCCGGCGCGGATGCCCTCGGCGGTCGCCTTGATCTCGACCGGCGTGGTGTCCATCTCGCGGGCGATGCGGGCGATCTCCTCCTCGGCCGCGCGCACCTTGTCGCGCAGATCGCGGCGGCCCTTGGGGTCGCGGGTGAGCTTCAGGCGCCGGTGGTACGAGCGGATGTCGTCCTCCAGATCCCGCATCTTGACCGCGGTGTCCTTGATCTTGCGGGACAGATCCTTGACCTTGCCGGTGGTCATGCCCATGTCGCGGATGACCAGTCCGAGCTGCACGCGCACGCGCGCGAAGTTGTGCAGCACCTCGCGGTAGCGGTGCGAGCCCTCGGTCAGCCGGGCCAGGTGCTTCTCGTGCTCCTCGATCTTCCGGCTCAGGCGCTGGATGCGGGCCATGGCGTCGAGGAGCTGGCGGCGCTTGCGCTCGGCGGCGCCCTCCTCGTCGTCGTCGGTGACCATGATCAGGTCCTCGACGCGGATCTGCTTGTCGCGGATCTTGTGCCCGTACTCCATGAGCTTCCGGATGACGTACTGGCTGCGCGACAGGGCCTTGACCACGTTCTTCTCGCCGCGCTCGATGCGCCGGGCGATCTCGACCTCGCCCTCGCGCGTCAGCAGCGGGACCGTGCCCATCTCGCGCAGGTACATGCGCACCGGGTCGTTGGTCTTCTCGAGCGTGCCCGGAGACAGATCGATCTTGGTCTCTTCGACCTCTTCCTTCTCGGCGGCGGCCGCCTTCTCCTCGAGCTTGGCCTTGTACTTCTCCTCCGAGTCGACCATCTCGATGCCGAGAGAGTCGAACAGCAGGAACATGTCGTCGAGGTCCTCCGGAGAATGCACCTCCTCGGGCAGCACGTCGTTCACCTCGTCGTAGAGCAGGTAGCCCCGCTCCCTTCCGAGGTTGATCAGTTGCCGCACCTCTTCGTATTTTTCTTCGATACCCAAAGTCGTTCTCCTCTAGGACAGCGGCGAGGCCTGGCGGAGCGCCTCGATTCTTCGCTTCAGTTCGACCTTGCGACGGAGCAGTTCGTCGATCTCCATCGCCTTCCCCCCGGTCTCGAGCCGCTTCTGGATATCGCCCATCTGCCGCTCCAGCCGCGCCGCCCGCAGGGCCATCAGGCACCCGCGTCCTTCCTCCAGGGTCGCGGGGGGATGAGGCAACGCCGCCACCCTGGTGATGATGTCCCGGGCGTCGTCGCTCACGAGCGCCGCCACCCGAGGATACGTCACGTCCTCCTCTTTGACCACGAGATCGCGGATCACCTTGACGATCGCCGCGATCCGGCTGATCTCAAGGTCGTCCTCCTCGAGCTCGTCCAGCATCGCCTTCCTGACGTCGGCCGAGTCGAGCATCGCCCGAAGGATGCGCGATTCGGCCTCGCTCACCAGCCAGGCGCCCCGCGCCGCGGCGACCATCCCGGGCTGCAGGCTCTTGCGGCGCCCGCGCACCGCGTCCTGCATCTCCTGCAGGACCAGCCGGTCCTCGATCCCGAGGACCGCGGCGATCATCTCCACGTACCCGGCCCGCCGCACCGGATTGTCGATGCGCGCCAGGAACGGCAGGACCTCGTTCAGCGCCGCCACCTTCCCCCGGGACCCGGACAGTTCCCGGTAGCGCTCCGGCCCCTGCTCCCGGATGAATACGTCCGGGTCCTTCCCCGCCGGGAGCGATACGACGTTCACCTCGAAGCCGTTCTCCAGGAGCACTTCGAGGGAGCGCCGCGCCGCCGCCCTGCCCGCCGCGTCGGGGTCGAAGTTCACCACGACGCGGTCGGTATATCTCTTCAAGAGCCTGACGTGCCCGGTGGTGAACCCAGTGCCGAGCGTCGCCACGGCGTGCGTCACCCCGGCCTGGTGGAGGGCGATGACGTCCACGTACCCCTCGACCAGGATCGCGTACCCTTCCTTGCGTATCCCCTCCCGGGCCATCCCGATCCCGTAGAGGTTGTCCCCCTTGCTGAACGCCGGGGTCTCCGGGGAGTTCAGATACTTAGGCTCCCCTTCTCCGATCACCCGGCCGCCGAACCCGATCGTCTCGCCGGTCAGGTTGACGATCGGGAAGATCACCCGATCGCGGAACCTGTCGTACGTCCTGCCGGTGTCCTCTTTCTTCGCCAGGAGACCGGCCAGGACCGCCTGGGACTCGGAAAGCCCGGCGGCCGCGAGGTGGCCCTTCAGACCTCCCCATCCCTCGGGCGCGTAGCCGATCTGGAAAGTCTCGATCGTCGCCGCGCCGATGCCCCGCCCCGACAGGTACTTCCGCGCCCGCTCGCCTCCCGGTCGCTGCAATTGCTCCCGGAAGTACTCCAGGGCGCGCCGGGTGGCCGCCAGGACTCTCTGGCGCTCGTCGTTCTCCGGTCCGCGCGAGGCGGCCGGCATCGGGATGCCGTACCGGCCCGCAAGCGTCCGAAGCGCCTCGGGAAACTCCAGCTTTTCATAGAGCATCAGGAACTTGAAGACGTCCCCGCCGGCGCTGCACCCGAAGCAGTAGAACAGCTGCTTCTCCGCGTCCACGTAAAAGG
>QHXY01000263.1:3937-5800 GCA_003223145.1 Acidobacteriota bacterium | reverse complement strand
CTCGACCAGATTCGCGTGGTTCGACTGTTGCCATCGGTCTATCAGGAAGGCAGGGACTTCTCCATCGAAACCGCCGACGACCACAGCAGCGCCCGGGTGGTGATCCTCGACCCGGATGTGTTCAAGGGCAAGGAGGTCGTGCTCGCGATCGGAGGCTGAAGCACTCCTCCTTCAGGACGGCGTCCTTCTGTACACCACGGTCCCGCCGACGACGGTGTAGTCGATGACGGCGCGCGGGATCTCGGCGGGCGGGATCGCCCGGAGATCCTTCGAAATGACCGTCAGGTCGGCCCAGTACATGTCGCTGGTGGCGTGGCTCGGCTGCATGGAGGCGATGATGCCGAGCGTCTTGAGGCGTGGCACGTCCTGGGGCGACACGCATTGCAGGTGCTCGATGCGCGGGCGCGGGTCCTTCGTGCGCACGGCGGCGAGCGCCTTCTCGTAGGCGTCGATGGTCAGCCTGATGCCGCGGTCTCCGATGGCGTGCGTGCAGACCTGGTAGCCCTTGCGCATCGCCAGCTCGGCGCGGCGCTCGATCTCCTCCGGCGGGGTGACCAGGAGGCCGCGGTTCCCCTTGTCGTCGGTGTAATCTTCCTGGAAGACCGCGCCGCGCGACCCCATGGCGCCGTCGATCATCAGTTTCACGGCCCGCAGGGTCAGGCGGCTCCGGTAGTTGACGAAGGGTGGCTGCTCGACGAGCGGCTCGAGACGCGCGTCGCCGATGCCGTTCCACATCAGGTAGACGCGCAGCGGCAATTGTCCGGTATCGGCCAGCTCGCGGTAGGCGTCGACGACGTCGGGCCCGACGGAGGCGTCGTGGATCTCGGTGAGACCGGCCGCGGCGCAGCGCTCCAGGCCCAGGCGGAGGAAGTCCTTGATCTGATCGCGCGTCGGCTTCGGGCGCGCCCTGGCGACCAGGTCCTGGGCGTTGTCCACGAACACCCCGGTCGGGTCGCCGCGCGCGTCCCGGATGATCCGGCCGCCGGGCGGGTCGGGGGTCTGCCGGGTGATCCCGGCGATCTGCATCGCCTTCAGGTTCGCCCAGGAGGCGTGCCCGTCCACGCGGCCGAGCCAGACGGCGCGATCCGGCGACGCCCCGGTCAGCGGGCGGTGATCGGGGAAGCGCTTCCCGGGCCACAGATTCTGGTCCCAGCCGTGGCCGGTGATCCAGGTCGCGGGCGGAAGACGCGCGGCGCGGCCCATCACCTGCCGCGCCACCTCCTCGACGCTGGTCACGCCGTGCAGGTCGAGGTTCGCCAGCTCCTCGCCGAACGAGCGCACGTGGCCGTGCGCGTCGATGAGACCGGGGAGCACCATGGCGCCGTGCAGATCGATCCGGTGGGTGGACGGGCCGGCGAGCCGCCGGATCTCCTCGTCCCGGCCGACGGCGAGAATGGTGTCGCCGCGCACCGCCACCGCCTCGGCCGCCGGATGGGCGGGGTCCTCCGTCATCACCGCGCCACCGAGCAGGACGAGATCGGCGGTCATCTCAGGTCTGCCGCCCGAGCAGGAGGCGACCAGCAGCGGCGCGCTCACCAGCCCGATCGCGCAGAGGTCCGCGAGCCGGCGCGAAACACGGGCGCGTCGGCCGATGCCGGGAGAGCGCGGGCAGGCCGGTCTCGGCATGGGTGCTCCCGTTCATGAGGGCGGCGATGATAGCACGCGCGCGATGGGCCGCTCAGCCGCGCTCGGCCAGCACCACGCCGGCGAGGACCAGCCCGCCGCCGAGCAGGAACCGGCCGCTGATGTTCTCGCGGGCGATGCAATAGGCGACCAGCGCGGCAACCATGGGCTGCAGGTACATCATGGTGGCGACCTTGGACGGATCGATGCGCGACACGGCGAAGTAATAGAGGATGTAGG
>QHXY01000263.1:0-3859 GCA_003223145.1 Acidobacteriota bacterium | reverse complement strand
CGAGGACCGTGTACCCCGCGAACGCGAGCACGCCGGCCAGGGTCAGCAGATCACCCGTGGCGGAAGCCGCCTCGAGGCCGACGCCGTGCTCCAGACCGATGACGGTGGCCCCACCGAAGGCGACCATGACGCCGGCGATCTTCGGCACGCTGATGCGCTCGGCGCGGCCGAGGGCGGAGATCAGCAGGACGAACACCGGCAGCAGCGCGATCAGGATGGCGGAGTGGGCGGCGCTCGTCCGTCTCAGCCCGGTCATGAACAGGATCTGGTTGGCGAAGATGCCCAGAAGACCGAGGGGCGCCGCGCGCCGCAGGCCATCGACCAGGCCCCCCCGGCCGTCGCGCAGGGCCAGCAGGAGACCGAAGAACAGCACGCCGGCGGCGGCCCGGACCCAGGCGACGGCCAGCGGGTCGACCTCGAGCAGCAGCCGCTTGGCGATCGAGTAGTTGGAGCCCCAGATGAGCGTGCAGGCGCCGGCCGCCAGATAGGCGGGCAGTGGACCGTCGCTCCTCGACGGGGGACTCACCGGGCGCCGGAGCGCGCCGCGGCCGGCGCGGTCTCCGGTCGATGCCGCACCCGCGGCAGAGCCTTCTCGATGTTGAAGCGGGGATCGTTCGCCTGGTCGTGGCAGGTGGCGCACACGCCCTGGATGATGCAGAAGGAGCACTGGTCGGTGATCCCGTAGATGGTCGCCTTCTTCAGGGCGTCGGCCGCCTTGACGTGGTCCTCGCCCGGCCCGTGACAGACCTCGCATTGCACGTTGGTCATGCCACCGCCGGCCGCCTTGGGGTCGCCGAACCCGCCCTTGTGACCCATGCCGGTGGTGTGGCAGGGGGTGCAGGTCGGGTCGTATCCGCGGCTGGCCCTCAGGATCACCGCGAAGGCGGCGGCGTGCGGCGTGCCGCTCCAGTGCGCGAACTCGGCCTCGTGGCAGTCACGGCAGGCGTCGGCCCCGACGTAAGCGACACCCGATTTGAACTTTTCGAGGCGTCGCTTGTTGATGGCCACCAGCCGCTCGCGCTGCGCGCCGCTGTACTTGAACAGCCTGTCCAGATCGGGCTGGTCCCGGTGGGCGACCAGCGCCAGCGCTTCATCGGCGTCGAAGTTGAGCACGAACTTGCCGGTGTGGCAGGTGACGCAGGCTTTTTTCATGACGCCGGGGTCGGGCGCCGTGGCGCTGGCCGCGCCGGCGTGACCCCCACCCGGCCCGTGGCAGACCTCGCACTGGACGTTGACCATCTGCAGCGTCGTCTCCGGCCCGCTGAACCCTCCCGGGCGGTCCTTGCCCGTCACGTGGCACGCGACGCACTCCGGATCGCGCCACTTGTCGCCGTTCGCCAGGCTGTCCCAGGCGATGCTGTGCGGCGTGAGCAGCCAGTCCTGGTACTCGCGCTCGTGGCAGGTGCGACAGACGCCGTCGCCGGCGTAGCGCTCTTTCGACAGACCGCTCGCCAGGGCCTCCGGCTTCTCTCCCAGCAGAAGACGCAGCTGCAGACGCGTCACCTCGGCACGGTCCGGGCGGTCTCCGTGCTCCCGGAAGCGCACGAAACCGTCGCGGTCGATGAAGAACATGTCGGGGGTGTTCTCCGACGCGTACTGGCTGAAGATGGAGCGGGAGGTATCGATCACCACCGGGTAGTCGATGCCATAGTCCTTGAGGAACCGCCGCATCCCGCCGCCCGCGTCGCGCGACGACACGCCGATCGCCGCTACGCCGCGCGCGCGGAACTCCTTCAGCACCGGCACCAGGAGCGGCAGGTCCTTCTGGCAGTGCGGGCAGTCCTGGTCGAAGAAGCTCAGCACCACCACGCGTCCCTTCAGGGACGCGAGGCTCACGGTCCTGCCCTCGAGGTCCCTGGCGGTGAAGACGGGGGCGCGTGGGTGCTCCGTGTACCTCAGATCGAGCCCGCCACCCTTCTCGGTGAACATGCGGGGCAGGTTGCGCAGGGCCGCCTGGGTGGCGGCGACGCCGGTCTGGAACTGCCGGCCCAGGTAGGCCTCCATACGGAACCGCACGATACCGTCGCTGTCGAGCAGGACCACGGTGGGGGTATCGCCGATCCCGAAGGCCTGCGCGATCGAGCCCGGGTCGCGCAGGATCGGCAGTGAGATGTTGTGGATCCTGATGAACTCGTTGATCCGGTCGATCGAGTCGCGGCAGAGACCGAGGAAGACGGTCGGGTTGTAGGAGCTGTCGTCGCGGAAGCGGCCGAGCTCGCGCGCCAGATCGGGCGCGAACGGCGACCCGGGCCGGAAGAACAGCAGCGCGACCGGCTTCCCCTGGAGACTGGAGTACGGCAGCCACGGCCCCGATGGATCCTGCGCGGCGAAATCAGGCGCCTTGCGGCCCACCATCGGGTGGCTCAGACCCTGACCAGGGGGAACGACGATCTGGTCGCCGGGGCCGGCGCCGCCGCAGCCCGTGGCCAGGATGGCGAGCGAAAGGAGCAGCTTGGCGTTCATGGGATCCGTGAGAGCGCGCGGGTCTCGGACAGGCTCCTTGCGTCAAGGGGCGCCAGTATAAGCTCGGGACGATGACCCGTCAATTCGGTTCGCGGCGCGGGCGGCCCGCGGCGACGGCGGCGCGCGCCGCTCCGCCGGAACGGTGCTAGACTCGCAGGGCGTATTCAGCACGGAGGAGAAGGCGTTGGAGAACACGACCGGGGAGCGGGCGCGCTCGCCGCGGATCACGGTGGGCGTCATGGGGTCCGCGGGCGGGCGCCTGAGCGACAAGGCGGTCGGCATGGCAACCGAGATGGGACGGGTCATCGCCGCCCGCGGCTGCGTCCTGGTCACCGGGGCCTGTCCGGGGCTGCCGCACTGCGCGGTGAAGGGAGCGAAGACGGCGGGGGGGATCGTCGTCGGGATCTCCCCGGCGCTGAATTTCGAGGAGCACTGCATCAAGTACCACTCGCCGTACGAGGGGTACGACATGCTGGTGTACACGGGCAGCGGCCTCATGGGGCGCGAGATCGAGAATATCCGCTCCTGCGACCTCGTCGTGTTCATGGGCGGCCGGTCGGGGACGCTGGGGGAATTCGCCATCGCCTACGACGAGGGCAAGGTGATCGGGATCCTGCAGGGGACAGGCGGCATCGCAGACAAGATGGAGACCATCGTCCGGCTGGTCGAGAAGGAGACGGGCGCCCAGATTATTTACAGCCGCGAGCCCGTGGACCTGCTCGACAGACTCATCGCCGTGTACAAGGAGAAGCTGCTGCCCTATTACCAGACCATCCTGGCGAACAGCTCACCGGACGGAAGACCCGAGGATTGACCATGGGCGAATACGTGAAAGTGGCCACGCTGTCGGACCTGCCACCCGGCACCGCCAGGACGGTCGAGGTTCGAGGCGCCTCCATCGCCCTCTACAACGCCGACGGGGTCGTGTGCGCGACCGCCAACACCTGCCCGCACAGGGGTGGCCCGCTGGGGGAGGGCGAGCTCGCGGCGGGTGTGATCACCTGCCCCTGGCACGGCTTTCAGTACGAGGTCAGGACCGGCAAATGCCTGACCAACGCCGCGCTCAGCGTCGGCTGTCACAGGGCGCGGGTGGACGGGCAGGACATCCTGGTCGAGGTGTGACGAATGCACGGGCGTTGGCGGCGAACGAGGACCGGTCTGGCCGTGTTGATGGCGATGGGGCTGGCCGCCGGCGTGGCCTTCGCCGAGATCCAGATCGACCCGAAGGGATGGAAGTTCCCAAACATCATCACGGCAGCCAAGGAGATGATCCACGTGTCGGACCGGACGCCGCTCATCCCGGGCAAAGAGACGCTCATGAAGGGCTACCGCAAGGCGGACGGCACGCACTTCATGACCTATGAGATCGAGGGGCGCGTGTTCGGCGTCCAGATCG
>QHXY01000262.1:9519-11778 GCA_003223145.1 Acidobacteriota bacterium | reverse complement strand
GGTCATCGCCGTGAACGTGTTGCCGGCGCTCGATCGCTACAAGTCGGCGCGCGCCTTCTGTCATCGGATCGTATCGGTCATCGACGATGCGCCACTGGCGATGTATCCGGATTACCATCCCGCCTACGTCTATTACACCTGGCGCTTCATTCCGGAGCTGCGGGATCGGGAGGCGCTCCGTCGCTTCCTGTCCGCGGGGCGGGCCTACTGTCTGATTGAAGACGATGTGTACGCGGCGGAGCGGCATGACTTCGAACCGGGCGTTTCGGTTCTCGACCGCCAGCAGATCGGGCACCGCGAGATGCTTCTGATCGGGGCAGGCGGCGGGCCGGATCCAGAGCCTACAAAGGAGTGAGGCGAAACATGAGAATGTCATGCGGCACGCTGCGCCGTGGCCTGGCGGCCATGGTGGCGCTTCTGTCGCCGCCGCTCAGCGGTGTCTCGTGGTCGCAGCCGGCCCCCGCGGCGCACACGGAGGAACGGCATCTCCGGCCGGACACGCCACTGGAATGGAGCCAGATCGGGCGTGACGCGCGCTACGTCTTCGGCCGTCCCGCCCACCTCGACCGCCCGGGCTGGTTCAAGCTGGGAGCGGTGGTCGGGACAGGTGCCGCGCTCTACCTGGTGCGCAAGGACATCCGGGACGCGGTCCAGCGGAACCGAACAGAGTCGGCCGACCGCTTCCTGGACGACGCCCGCAACATGGGGAAGCTCGGGACGCCACTCGCCGCGTCCCTGGGCTTCTACCTCGCGGGGCTGGTGCGCGGCTCGGAGTACGACACCGAGACCGCAACGCTTATCTTGGAAAACCTGGCGTTCGCCGGCGCGATCACCGGGACCACGCAGAAGGTGATCGCGACCGATCGGCCCGAAACCGGCGACCGGATCCGCTTCTTGAGCTCGAACGGCCACAGCGTCTCCGGGGACGTGACGATTGCCACTTCGGTGCTCGCACCAATCATCGACCGGCATCTCCTGATCGAGGGCGACGACGGCCGCGGCGTCCGCTTCTGGAAGCGCTTCGGGACCTGGGCCCTCTACGGCACGGCGGGGCTGACGGCGCTGCAGAGGATGGACCGTGACCGCCACTGGGCCCCGGACGTCTTCCTGGGATACGCCAACGGGCTGGGGATCGGGCGTCTCCTCGTCGACTCGCACCGCGGCGGCCGCGGCTGGCGCGAGGCCCGCAGGAGAGGGGCCGCGACCCCCGGCGCCGAGGCGCGCGTCGCCTTCGAGTTCGGGCCGGGAGCGCTCCGGATCACCTGGAGGTAGGGTGCGGCTGCTGTGCGTCCTCAACGGTGGGGTCGACCACCCGAGCAGCCGCCTGCGGATCCTGCAGCACCTCGATCACTTGAAGGAGCGCGGCATCACCGCCGACGTGTTCGTGGCCAAGGGAACGCGGGCGGTCGATCTGGCCGATCTGGCGCGCCGCGCCCGGCGCTCGGACGCCATCCTGGTCCAGAAGAAGCTGTTCTCCCGCTGGAAGCTGCCGCTCCTTCTTGGTTCGGCGCCGCTGCTGTTCGATCTGGACGATGCGGTGTTCGCCGTGAGCCCCGATGAGCGCGAGCGCTTCGGTGAGGAGCGCGCCGAGGCGCGCGCCCGATCGCGACGCAGGCGGCTGAGCGCCGTCCTGAAGCGGAGCCGCAGAGTGATCGCCGGCAATCCCTTCCTGGCGGACTACGCTTCGCGCCACGCGCGCGACGTCGCGGTCCTGCCGACGGGCGTCGACCTGCGTCCCTTCCCCGAGGACGCGATCGGACGGGCGCGCCAGGCGCGCCGCGGTTCCGCCGCGCCGCGCATCGGGTGGGTCGGGAGCCGACCCAGCTTGAGGTATCTCGGATCGCTGGCGGAGCCGCTGCGTCGTCTGTGCGCGCGCCGACCTCAATTGAGATTCGTGCAGGTGTGCAACGCGTTCGTCGAGTGGCCCGGCATCCCGACGGAGACGATCGCCTGGAGTCCCGAAAGCGAAACGGCGGCCCTCCTCGGTCTCGACATCGGCGTCATGCCGCTCGACGACAGCCCGTTCTCGCAGGGAAAGTGCGGGCTGAAGATCCTCATGTACCAGGCCGCGGGTCTGCCGGTGGTCTGCTCGCCGGTCGGAGCGAACCGCGAGCTGGTGGAGGACGGGCGGACCGGTTTGTTCGCGGTGACCGCCGATGACTGGGTCGACCGCCTGAGCCGTCTCCTGGACGACCCCGCTCTGGGCAGGACGCTGGGGGAACGCGGGCGGGCCAGGGTGCTGGAGCGTTACGGATCAGT
>QHXY01000262.1:0-9467 GCA_003223145.1 Acidobacteriota bacterium | reverse complement strand
CCGGTGGCGACGAGAGGCTCCTGATTGCGCACCATGAGGCGGAACGACCAGGTCTCGTCGCCGCCCGGATGGCGACGTCCGGAAGGGAACAGGATCGGGACGCTGGCGCGGTACGCCTCGAAGGCCGGCCCGTGGAGACGGGCGAGGCGTCCTCCTTCGACGCGCAGCTTGCGCGGAATGTAATAGAGAAAGAAGACGGTGTACCCGAGGGCGAGCGCCACGAGGTTGAGATAACCGGGTGTGCGGGCGGCGATGGCCAGACCGGTGAGAATCATCAGGCGGCCGAGGTAGAGGGGGTTCTGCGTGTAGGCGTACGGTCCCGAGGTGATCAGGCGGACCGATTTCGTCAGGTGCCCCGCCGCCCACAGCCGCACGGCCACCCCGCCGAGGGCGAAGAGGGCGCCCGCCGCGGTGAGCGCCGGTGTCGGACGGGACACGTAGACCAGGGCCCCAGGCGGATCCACCCGAGGATCCTGCTGCGGTGCGTGGCCCGGTCTTTTCCGGGAGAGGACGCGGGCGTCATGTGGGAGGTGGCATCCTAATGGACGGGCAGGAGGCTGTCAACGCGGCGGCGCGGCGCTGGCCGGGGCTTCTGCTCCTGACGGTGGCTGGTCTCCTGGTCTTCTTCTGGCGCCTCGGATCGCACGATCTCTGGCCGCCCGACGAGCCGCGTTTCGCGCTGGTGGCGCGGGAGATGTGGACCCGCGGCGACTACTCCGTGCTGTCGCTCAACAATCATCTTTATACCGACAAGCCGCCTCTTTTCTTCTGGGCGATCAATGGGTTCGGCCGGCTGCTTGGAGGGATCGACGAGTGGGCCGCCCGCCTGCCCTCGGCGGTCGCGGCCTTCCTGGCGTTGCTGCTGATCGAGCGGCTGGGCGGCTGGCTCTACGACAGGAAGACGGGGCTGGTGGCGGCGCTCGTCTTCGCGACGTCACTGCAGATCGTCGAGCGGGGCCGGTGGGCCTCGATCGACATGACGCTGAACTTGTTCGTCCTGTCGGCCGTCCTCCTGTTCTGGAGAGGGCGGGCGCGGCCGGAGAGTCAGGCGGCGTCCTTCGCTTGGGCCTGGGTGATGATGGGGCTGGCGACTCTCGCCAAGGGCCCTGTAGGCCTGCTCCTGCCGATACTGGCCGTGCTTCCATCGATCCTCATCGCGCGGGATTTCAAGACGGCCCGGCGGCTCGTCTCGCCGGTCGGGGTCGCCCTCTACCTCCTGGTGACGCTGTCATGGTTCGGCCTGTTCGCCTGGCGTCTGGGCCCGCGCTACGCCCTCTGGGTCCTGATGCACCAGAACGTCGAGCGCTACGTCGGCGCCTGGAACTCCACCCATCCCGTCTGGTATTACCTGTGGCGGTTTCCACTCGGGTTCTTTCCCTGGATCGTGTTCCTGCCCTGGGGCATCGCGCAGGCCTTCTCCGCGGAGGAGCGCGAGCGCAGGAGCGCCGCGCTCTTCCTGGCCACCTGGATCGGGGCGATTTTCCTGTTTTTCTCGTTCTCCACCGGGAAGCGCGGGGTGTACATCATTCCGCTCTACCCGGCGGCGGCGATTCTGGTCGCCCGCCTTCTGACGCGCGCGATGCAAGACGTGGCGGCGGGCGCCGCGCAGGGTGGCGCGGGCGCGCGGCCGCGGCTGCGCCAGGGGCTGCGCGTTTGGGCCTGCGCCGCCGTCGTTCTGGCCGCCGGGCTTCCCCTGGCCGCCCGGCGCCACTACACCGACCTCGTTCCCCTGGCGGCGGGTCTCGGCGTCGCCTTGGCCGCCGGTGCGATCGCCGCGGCGGTCCTGCACGCCCGGCGCCGGACCGGCGCCGCGGTTGCGGCCTTGATCGGCTCGCTGGTCCTGGTCATCGTGGTCTCGACGGAGGTCCTGCTGCCCTGGGCGAACCGGCGCGGGAACATCCGGGCCTTCGCGGAGCAGGTGCGGACGCGTCTGCTGCCCGCCGCCCCGTTCGCGACCAGCGAGGAGAAACGTGACGACTGGGTCTTCTACACCGGCCGCTTCGCCGAGCAGGCCGACACGCCGCGGGCGGTGGTCGAGTACCTGTCGCGCGACGGACCGCGCGATCTCCTGATCGAGGACGAAGTGCTCGGTCAGACGGACCTCACGGGGGTCCCGGGTGTGGCGGAGATCCTGCGGGGGACCGTGGCCGGGAAGGGTTATCATCTCCTGCGCAGGGATGCGGCGCCGTGAGGTGGCTCGCGCTTCTGGCCGGGGCCCTCCTCGCGATCGTCGCCGTGGTCATCCTCTGGGATACAGGCGTGGTCGAGCCGCCCGAGAGCGTCACGCGGACGATCGCCGCCCTCTCGGCGCTCTACCCGCAGTCGACCCGGAACGCCGACATCGACCGGATCCCGTGCACGCCGCTGCGGCGGCTGCGCCTCTACGTCGTGTGCACCTCGGGCTGCGAGGACACCTGGGTGATCGTCGGTGTGCGCGGGCTCCGGCCTGACAACCTGGCCAATCCGGGCCGCATTCCGCAGCAACCGGTCGAGGAGTCCCGCAAGCGGATTGCCGCGGCCGTGGCCGCGGAGGGTCTGAACCTCGATCGGCAGGAGGCGCGCGACATGATCGGCTGTTATCTCCGCCTCGAGGGGCTCCTTCCCGAGCTCGTCCTGGCGCCGGCGGATCTTGTCGCTCTCGAGGCGGCGCGGGGAAACGACGACGAGATGAAGCGGCTGGCCGAAGGCCTAGACGCGCCGGACGCCCTGTCCCGCATCGATCCGGAGGAGACCGGCGACGGCTTCCGGGCCCATCTGTACTACTGGGACACCTCGCGCCCCGGCCGGCCGGTCCTCGAGATGGACTTCAGCCTGGAGAAGAACGGCGTAGTGCGCTCGCTGGACGCGAGGGAGTCGCTCAGAGGCGGTAGTGTTTCCGGTAGTACTCAAGGTACTCCCCGGTCTTGATCGGCTGCCACCAGGAGCGGTTGGAGGCATACCAGGAGATCGTCCGGTCGATTCCCTGCTCGAACGGCGTCCGGGGCGTCCAGCCGAGCGCCCGGATCTTCGAGCAGTCGAGCGCGTACCGCCGGTCGTGACCGAGGCGGTCCTGCACGTAGCGCAGGAGCGCGCGCGGTTTGCGCAGGGTATCGAGGATCAGCTCGGTGATCTCGATGTTCCGGCGCTCGTTGCCGCCGCCGATGTTGTACACCTCGCCCGGCGTCCCCTTCAGCAGGACGACATCCAGCGCCTCGCAGTGGTCGGTCACGTACAGCCAGTCGCGCACGTTCTGCCCGTCGCCGTAAAGAGGCAGCGGCTGGTCCTCGAGGGCGTTGGTGACGAACAGGGGAATGACTTTTTCCGGGTACTGGCGCGGGCCGTAGTTGTTGGAGGCGCGGCTGATGAATACCGGCAGCCCGTAGGTGGCGAAGTACGAGTACGCGAGACGATCGGCGGCCGCCTTGCTGGCGGAATACGGGTTGCGCGGCATGAGCGCGTCGGTCTCGCGGCTCCTCCCCTGCGCCACGCTGCCGTACACCTCGTCGGTGGAGATCTGCACGAAGGCCTTCACCTCCCTCGCGCGGGCCGCCTCGAGCAGGGTATAGGTCCCGTAGACATCGGTGCGGATGAAACCCTCCGCGTCGCCGATCGAGCGGTCGACGTGCGTCTCGGCGGCGAAATTGAACAGGCAGTCAATCCCCCCCTCCAGGGCGGCGTCGACGTCCCCCCGCGAGGCGATGTCGCCGCGCACGAAGCGGTAGCGTGGATGTCCCTCGAGATCCTCGAGGTTGGCGGGGTTGCCGGCGTAGGTCAGTTTGTCGAGGACCGTGACCTGCCAGTCGTCGTGGGTCGTGAGGGCGTGGTGCACGTAGTGCGAGCCGATGAACCCGGCGCCGCCCGTGATCAGAACGCGCGTCATCGGGTCAGCCGATCCGCGCGGTGAGCTTCTCGATCATCTTCTCGCGCACGAGCTGGTTGGCGCGGAATAACGACTCAAAGGTGCCGGCGTCGGTCCACCATCCCTCGAGCACGTCGTGCTCCAGCTCGCCGCGCTCCAGGTAGGCGTTGTTGACGTCGGTGATCTCCAGCTCGCCCCGCCCCGACGGCTTGAGGGTGGAGATGATGTCGAACACCGTCGCGTCGTACATGTAGACGCCGATCACGGCGTAGCCCGACTGCGGCTTCTTGGGCTTCTCCTCGACCCGGACGATACGCCCGTCGCGCAGCACCGGCACGCCGAAGCGGCCGGGGTCGGGGACCGTCTTGAGGAGCAGACGCGCCCCCTTCGGCTGCGACCGGAAGGCGTCCACGGATCGGCCGATGCTCCCCTCGACGATGTTGTCTCCGAGGATCACCACGATCTTGTCGCCGTCGGCGAAGTGCCGGGCCAGCGCCAGCGCGTCGGCGATGCCGCCCTCGCCCTCCTGGTAGGTATAGGCGATGTCCTCCAGCCCGAACTCGCGACCGTTTCCCAGCAGGCGCAGGAACTCCCCGGCGTGGTTGCCCCCCGTGACGATCAGGATGTCTCGGATGCCCGCGTCCACCAGCGTCGTCAGCGGGTAATAGATCATCGGCCGGTCGTAGATCGGCAGCAGATGCTTGTTGGTGAGCGTCGTCAGCGGGTAATAGATCATCGGCCGGTCGTAGATCGGCAGCAGATGCTTGTTGGTGATCTTCGTCAGCGGGTGCAGGCGCGTCCCCAGGCCGCCGGCGAGAATGACGCCCTTCATGCCTACTTCTCCTTCAGCCCCCAGTCGTAGGGGACGTCGGCGCCGTGCGGGTCGACGCGGTACTCGTCGGGCGCGTGATACCGGTACGGCTCGGTGGGCAGGTTGAGCATGATGGCCTCCTCCGTGCCGATCGCCTTGAAACCATGCAGCACCAGAGTCGGGATCTGCAGGAGCGTCGGGTTGTGAACGCCGAGGAAGAACTCGTTCACCTCGCCGCGCGTCGGCGATCCTTCCCGGCCATCGTAGAGGACGACCTTGAACATTCCTCTCACGCCGATGAAGTTGTCGACCTGCACTTTGTGGTAGTGCCAGCCCTTCACCACGCCCGGGTAGGCCGTCGTGATGTAGGCCTGGCCGAACTTGATGAACAGATCGTCGTCGCAGCGCAGGGTTTCCATGAGGCGGCCGCGCTCGTCGGGGATGACCTTGAGCGTCTTGGTGCGGACATCCTTGATCATGAAGACGATCGTCCCCCGCCGCGGGATTATATCAGGGGTCCGGCCCGCCCGCCCGCCGCCGCGGGCGGCGGAGCAGCCCGACCGACCGCTTGATCCAGCCGCCGATCCGGTACAGGCCCCGGCGATCCGGGACCGGTGCGCGCGAGCCGGGGAGGAGCCGGCGGCGCAGCTTGGCGGCGGAGCGCAGGTCGGCATGGCACATCTGTCGGAACAGGCAACGGGTCAGGGCCGGCGCCCCTGTCCGGGCGACCACGGCGGTGGAGAAATCGACCAGGCAGGGATCGCCCCCGGGGCCCAGCAGGACGTCGTGCCGGTGCAGATCCCCGTGGGCCACGCCGCGCGCATGGATCTCGCCGAGAATCGCGTCCAGACGATCGAAGAACGGCTCCGGGACATCGCCGGGCCGGAGGGAGGCGAGCGTGGGACCGGGAACGTACTCGAGGGCGATCGCCTGCCGGTCGATCCGGCCCAGGAAGGAAGGAATACCGGACACTCCCGTCAGCGCAGCGTAGGCGCGCGCCTCCCGATCCAGCTGCCAGGGCCCCAGGAGCCGGCGCACGAGCCACGGTCGAGACGCCAGGTCCTTCACGACGGCGAGGTGTCCGTCCACCTCGACGACCTCCACCACGGCCTTGGTGATGTTGCGGCCGCCGTGCAGCCGGCGGTGTGCCAGGGACGCGAGACGTTCGCGGGTCAGCACGTGGACGGCGCGGCACCAGGGAGGACTCCGACGATCACGATCTGGCAATGGGGCGTGACGGCCATGTCCGGTGCCCTGTGTAGGGCTATGGTAAGATGACCACTCTGCTGTGCCACCGGAGAATAGCACAGGAGCGCCGATGGCCGAGACGCTCGAAGCGACCGCCGCGAATCCTCTCTCCATCCAGGTCATCCGCCACGGCGGGTGGGCGAAACCCGACATCAAGAGCGTCGTGTACGGCGACGACCGCGCCATCCTGAAGGACTTCAGCGACAAGTCGTGGCCGGTGCGCCTGCTTGGCCGGCACCAGGTGCGCCGCGAGATGCGGGCGCTGCGGCGGCTGCAGGGTCTCGTCGGCATTCCGAGGTGCTACGGGGAGGCCGGAAGCGTCGGTATCCTGATGGAGCCGATGGAGGGGGAGCGGATCACGCGCTGGTGCAGGGCCAAGCGGGCGGAGGCCGGGCCGATGTTCAAGAGGCTGGCCGATCTCATCGCCCAGATCCACGCCCGCGGTGTGGCGCACATCGACCTGCGCAAGCGCGACAACATCCTGATCACGCCCGACGGCGGCCCCTGCATCATCGACTTCAACGCCTCGTTCTGCTTCGACCCGGCGGGCCTCGGCGCCCGTATGCTGTTCCCGATCCTGCGCCGCATCGACGATTCCGCCCTTCTCAAGTGGAAGTCGCGCCTGGCCCCCGAGCTGCTCACGCGGCAGGAGGCCGCCCGGCACCGGTTCATGAGCCGGCTGCGGCGCCTCTGGATCTTCAATTAGCGTGAGTGGCTCGCCGGCGCCGCGTCCCGGCCTCTCGCTGGTGATACCGGTCTATAACGAGCGGGAGAACCTCGCCCCGCTGCACTCCGAGCTGATGGCGGTGATGAAATCGGTCCCCGGCGCTTACGAGATGCTGTTCGTGGACGACGGCAGCACCGATGGCAGCGCCGAGGTGCTCCGCCAGATGCGGGCCGCGGACCCGCAGGTGCGCGTCCTGACCTTCGCGCGGAACGCAGGACAGTCGGCCGCCATGGATGCTGGATTCAAGGGTGCCCGCGGCGACGTCGTCGTGACGCTGGACGCGGATCTGCAGAACGATCCCGCCGACATCCCGCGGCTGGTCGAGGCGCTTGCCGGGTGGGACGCGGTCGTCGGAGTGCGTCGGAAGAGGCAGGACAACCTGGTGCGGCGCGTGTCGTCCCGCGTGGCCAACTACGTGCGCAACCGCCTGAGCGACGAGACGATCACCGACACCGGCTGCTCCCTCAAGGCGTTCCGACGCGCCGCGCTGTCGCGGCTCGTGCTGTATGACGGCATGCACCGCTTCCTGCCGACGCTCTTGAAGATGGAGGGGTTCCGCGTGCGGGAGATCCCGGTCGGCCACCGGCCGCGCCGGCATGGCGATTCAAAATACGGCATCGGCAACCGGCTCCTGCCGTCGTTCATGGACCTGCTGGCGGTGCGCTGGATGAAACGGCGCAAGCTGCGCTACGAGGTGAAGGATGACATATGACCGCCTGCTGCACGTCAACGGCTGGGTGCTGTTCGGTTTTCTGGGGCAGCTTCTCTTCGGATTGCGCTTCATCGTGCAGTGGGTCGCTTCAGAACGGCGTGGAGAGAGCACCATCCCCGTGGCCTTCTGGTATCTGAGTCTTCTGGGAGGACTGATCCTTTTCTTCTATGCGTTCTGGTACCGGCAGGACAGTGTGATCACCATCGGGCAGTGCTCCGGGATCGTGGTCTACATCCGCAACCTGATGCTCATCCACCGCCGCCCGCGTCAGCGGGCCGGCGAGGCCGGCGCGTAGTAGCCGGAGCGCGCCTGGACCTCCAGCCCGGGATTTTTCGTCCTCAGGATGATGGACCGCCATCGGCCGTCGCGGGCCCGGTTGGACGGCGAGTAGCCCAAAGCGTACTGGGCCTTGAGATCAGCGGCGATCTGGCGGTAGACCCCCGAGAGCTGCCCGGGGCGCTCCGGGTAGTACGACCGGCCCCCGGTACTGCGCGCCAGCACGTCCAGGATCTCCTTGAGACTGCGCTCGTGACGCAGGTCCATCTCGGTGTCCAGGTGCGGTCCCAGCCCGATGGCATAAACCGCCACCTCGGAGCGGTGTGCCTTTTCGAGAGCCTCCTCGTACAGGTGCAGGCTGCCCGGCTCGTTGTCGGTCAGCGCCTGATCGCGGCCGTCCGACAGAAGGACGATGACGCGCCGTCCCTCCAGTCCCGCCAGCCGGTCGGCGGTGCGGTACAGCGCGTCGTACAGCGCCGTGCCCCCACGGGCCTCGATCGCCTCGATCGCTTTCTTGACCGGCCCCCGATCGGCGATCGGCTCCAACGAGCCCTGCAGGTCGTCATTGAAGGAGAGGGTCATCAGTCGATCTTCGGGATCCATGCTCCCGACGAACTCTTCCGCCGCCTTGCGCGCCAGCTGGATCTTGCCGCCCAGATTCATGCTGTTGCTCGCATCGACCAAGAGGGCGATGGTGATCGGCACCTTGGCCGAGGTGAAATGTGTGAGGGTCTGCGGCGCGCCGTCCTCGAGCAGCACAAAATCGTCGCGCGCGAGATCCAGGACCGGGTTGCCCTTTCGGTCACGCACTGTGGCATAGACGTTGACCAGGCGGACCTCCTCGTACTGCCCGACATGGAGCGGGCGCGCGACGAGGGTTGCCTCGCCCTGCCGGCCGAGCGAGTCGGTCGCCACGGCCCGCAGCGTCACGCGCACGAAGCCGGAGCCGGCGTCCCAGGTCACGGTGAAGGGCGGGCGCTCGAAGGCGCTCAGCAGCGCGTCGTCGGCGTAGATCTCGACGCGCAGGATGCGGGCCTCCGGAGAGGTCGTGGCGTCGACCGTAATGCGTGTCGGTCCGAGGATCAGCCCCGGCGGGGCCGGGTCCAGGAAGCGAACGGAGACCGGACCCGGCCCCGCAGTCGGCTGCGGGGCCGCCGCGGTGACCGTGAGGGCCGCGATCAGTACGACCGGGCGAAGTAGACCCATTGTTTCGAGGCGCGGCCGCAGCGCACGCAGATCCCGTCCTGCCGGTTCCCCTCGAGCGGAATGCAGCGGATGGTCGCCTTGGTGTCGTCCTTGATCTGCTTCTCGCAATCGGCGGCGCCGCACCAGTGGGCGCGGAAGAATCCGCCCGATTCGTCCAGCCCGCGCTTGAGCTCGTCGTAATCCTTGACGTCCCGTGTATTCGCGCGCAGGAACGCCCGGCCTTTCTCGAGCATGTCGTTCTGGATCTCCTCCAGCAGGGAGGCCGCCCGCGCCGCGAGACCATCGCGCGGCACGGGGATCTTGCGGCGGTCAAGGCGGCGCACCGCGGTGACCTGATTCTTTTCCAGGTCCCTCGGGCCTATCTCGAGGCGCAGCGGGACGCCCTTCAGCTCCCACTCGTTGAATTTCCACCCGGGGGAAACCTCCTCGCGCAGATCGACCTTGACGCGGAAGGCGCGCTTGAGCTCCTCGGCCGCCAGGCCGGCCGCTTCGGAGATGCGTGCCCTCTCCTCGTCGCTCTTCCAGATCGGCACGATCACGATCTGGTAGGGGGCCAGGCGGGGAGGGAAGTTCACGCCGTTGTCGTCGCCATGGGCCATCACCAGCGCGCCGATCAGCCGGGTCGAGACACCCCAGGAGGTCGACCAGA
>QHXY01000261.1:1849-2376 GCA_003223145.1 Acidobacteriota bacterium | reverse complement strand
AAGGCCGCCAGCACCGTAAACCCCAGTCCCCCCATCACCATCAGGGATACCAAGACCAGGTTGATCATGGCGCTGCCGCGGTAGGCCTCCAGGCTTCCACGGAAGAGGGAGAAGCCGGCGTTGCAGAAGGCGGTCACGGCGTGAAACACGCTGGAGAAGATCGCCTCGGTCGGGGAGGAAGAGTCTTTTCTCCAGCTCAGGTACAGGAGCAGCGCGCCCAGTCCCTCCAGCAGGAGGGCCGCACGGATGATGTAGAACACCAGGGAGGTCAACCTCTGGAAGCTGTCCCCCTCCACCAGGTTCTCCATGAGGGCGCGGGTCCGAAACCCGAGTTTGCGCTTGAAGATCAGGGCGATGGAAGTGGACAGCGTCATGATTCCCAGGCCGCCGATCTGGATGAGCACCAGGATGACCGACTTCCCGAACAGGGTGTAATAGCCCTCCGTGTCCACCACCGTGAGGCCCGTGACGCAAACCGCGGAGGTGGCGGTGAACAGGGCGTCCAGCGGCGGGGTGCCGCGCCCGTC
>QHXY01000261.1:0-1801 GCA_003223145.1 Acidobacteriota bacterium | reverse complement strand
TCATCACGCGCGAATGTTTCGTCATCTTCCGCATGGTGGCGAGGGGAATCTGCTGGAACCACCGGGTGCGCGCCACCATGCGGAAGATGACGAAACATTCGCGCGTGATGACGAGGGCGGCTCCCAGGGCGGCATGATCGTGGAACAAGGCAAAGAGGACCAGGGGCACCAGCAGCAGGTCGGGGATGTGACTTTTCAGCCAGGGGCCCCGGTCGGGCTCGAAGACCAGGTTCAGACCCAGGTCTCCCAGAAACAGGATCATCAGGAAGTTCAGGAGGATGATCTGGGCGGTGTCGAGCCAGGGCGGCGCCTGGACTCGGTACCCCTCGGAGAGCACCAGCAATGCCAGCGCTACGATGGCCAGGCCCAGCAGGGGAAGGCGCAGGCGGTTCTGCAGCGGGATTCGTTCTCGCATCATCACGGATCGGCGCGACGGCTTCCCTCGAAGGAATCCCAGAATAAGAGCTTTTCCTGCAGCTGAGCGGCTCCTTATACCATAACCCCCCGCATCGATCCATCCGGCGCCCCTCTGGCCCCCGGAAGCCGGTACGCCATATAATCTCCGCTTCAAGAACCCTTTGCGCACCGCGCGCCAGGCTCGGGGCCGCCCTCCCTGCGTTATCCGCGCTGCTCTCCTCCTCGTCGCCCTGGCGGGGACGCTCATCTTTCTCCTGCTGCTCACCCCCTGGCCCGCGGAATGGCTCCGGGAGACGGTGCTGCATCAGGCGTCGGCGCTCACCGGCGGGAAGCTCGCCATCGGCGCGCTCGAGATCCGCTTCTTCCCGGTGCGTTTGATCCTGCGGGAGGTCCGCTTCGAGAAAAACGATGCCGCGGGCGGCGAGATCCGCATCGCCTGCCGAAAGGTCGATCTCTCCCTCCCTTACCGGGCCTATCGCGGGGACTTCAGCCATTTAGAGGCTTTGGACTTGCAAGCTCCGGAGGTCTTCTATCGCCGCGGCGCGGCAGGTGGAGCTCCGGCGGCCGGCTCCCTCCCGGGTCCGGCCCCGCTTCTCCCGGTCAGCATCGGCCGCCTGGCAGTGGCGGAAGGGGTGCTGCGCGTGGAAGACCCTTCTCAGGACTGGGGAGGCGAGCTGAAAGGCCTGACCCTGACGGCCCGCAACCCGGGAGGAGCGGTGGGCACACTGGCGGGCCGACTCGAGAAGGCGCGCCTGGCGCTGCGTGTGGGGGAGCACCGGGCGGGGGGGGAAGTCGCCGCCGATTTTCAGCTGGCGGGAAAGCGGGTAGGCCTTACTCGGATCGAAGCGCGCGACGGTGATGGGTTCGAGTCGACCGGCAGCCTGAGTCTGGATCTCGGGCCGCAGGCGCCCACCTTCCAGCTGGCCGCCAGGGGAACGCTCGCCGCCGCCGGCTCGCCGCGGCGCCTGCTTCGTGACCTGAACGGGAACCTCGAAGTGCAAGCCCAAGGAGAAGTCACCCGAGAGGGGATACGCGCCTCGGGCACCCTGCGATCCTCCGAGATCAGCTTCGCCAGGCTGACGGCGCGCCAGCTCACCGCGCGTGCCCAGTTTCGCCGGGGCCATCTGGAGATGACCGAGATTCAGGCCGAGGCGCTGGGGGGAAAGCTGGCGGGAGATGTGCGTTTGGACTGGGCCGAGGGGGCGGCGCGTGACGCGCTGCTGGACGCGAACGTCTCCCTCGAGAATGGCGGCGTGGAAGCGATCCTGAAGTTCCTCCAGATCGAAGGGGTCCCCCTCGACGGACGCGTCACCCATCGGGGGGAGTACCGACTGAAGGGGATGGACCCCTCGACCCTCCAGGCGAGCGGCACCGTTTCCCTGGC
>QHXY01000259.1:12057-13283 GCA_003223145.1 Acidobacteriota bacterium | reverse complement strand
CTCTGCGTGCTCGGGATCGCCGTCGCGCAGCGGGGCCGCCCACGACCGCTCCGGGAGATGGGGCTCGGCGCACCGGTTGGACGGGCGCTCGCCTTCGCGCTGCTCGCCACCCTACCGATGAGTCTCGGGTTCGCGCTCGTCTCGCGGCTCAATCCGCAGCTGACGCTGGGCACGATCGTCGTTTCGACGATCATCGCCCCGTTCGCGGAGGAGGTCCTCTTCAGAGGCTACATCTTCCGGCAGCTTTACCGTCGCGCCGGCTGGCCGTTCTGGCCGGCGGTCCTGGTCCCATCGGCGCTGTTCGCGCTGCTGCACGTCTACCAGGCGACGACCGCGCTGGAGCTCCTCGGGATCCTCGCGGTCACGGGAGTCGGCAGCATCCTGCTGTGCTGGGTCTTCGCCCGCTGGCAGGACAATCTCTGGGCGCCTTTTTCCATACACGCGCTGATGAACTTCTGGTGGGAGCTCTTCGCCATCGATGACACGGCCCTGGGGGGCTGGTACGCGAACGGAGCACGCCTCGCCACCATCGCGATTGGCGTCCTTCTGACCGTATTCAAGGATCGCGTGTGGCCGCGTTTGGCCCGTGAGGACGCGAATGTCGCGTTCGCCGCCACGCCACCCGGCGGCGCCCCGGGCGCGCTCGCCACGGCGAGCCTGGCTGGACGAGCTGCCTAGCTGTCCAGCGCCACGAACCGCGCACACGACTTAGCGTGTCTTCTTCTTGATTTCACTCCTGAGCCACTCCTCCCTGGGCGTCCTCCGTCTCTCTCTCCTTGACCCGACGGGAGGGCGCATGGAATAGCGGTGAGCCTTCCTGTCGCCCGTGATCTGGGTCCAGCCGTTCCCAGATGGACAGTCGAAAATGCCGATGTAGCCGCCCGAGAGAAGCTGGTATGGCTCGGTGATGCGGCCCTGTCGATCGAATTGCGTGCTGCCGGCCTTGCGGAACGACTCGAACCAGGCCGGGTACACGAAGTCGGTCACCAGGACTCCGTCGGTCTTGTAGGCGAACTGGTCGGCCTCGCAGGCGTCGCAGGCCTCATAGGCATACAACCTCATCCCGCCGTTCGGCTGGTCCACGTAGGCCGCCAGGTTGATGTCGGGATCGCCAAGCATCTCCAAGAGCTCGTGACTCGCGGTCACGGTCCACTGGCTCCCGAACTGGATGTCGGTGCCGGCGAACACTTTGCCGAGCGGGAGACCCTGGTCGGTCAGATCATGAT
>QHXY01000259.1:0-11939 GCA_003223145.1 Acidobacteriota bacterium | reverse complement strand
GCCTTGCCTGCATCGGCATCCTTGAGCACGGTGCTCGCGTTGATGACGGCGATCTTGATGGTGGGCATGGGCCTTCTCCTTTACGGGGACGTCACGGAGAACACCGGATGGATCTCCCACAGAGCGCCGAGGGACGAATTGCAGCGCCCGTGACCCTTGGCTCCCGTGCTGCTCGAGTGCCACCCGTCATAGAACCCTGCTCCAAAGAAGGTGACGCGGACCGGTGGACTGACGTCGCCCGCCGTGCTCATGGCGGAGCCTTGCAGCCGGGCGTCGAGCGCGTCCCGGGCTGCTGAGAATCTGGAATCGTAGGACGGGTCAGGGATCTCGACGACGATGCATGAGTTTGGATCGGACTGGGCGGTCGAGGTGACCTCGACGTGCCAGTCGCCGTCGGCTTCCTGCTTGCGAACGCGGCGCACCCATCCGCTGACGGCGAAGGCTCGCAGCTCCCGGCCTTGACGCGGCGCGCACCATGACGCGAGGTCTTGCCCCAGGCGGAGGGGAGCCCAGTGGAGAAGGGCTGGGATCGAGACCGCTCGCGACGTCAGGCTGGACTGGCCCAGGTCTGTTTTTTCGAGCCAGCGGAAGTGGTGTGCACCACCGCAGGGCGGGTAGGCGGCGCTGGCGAATTCGGTGAACGCAAGGGTCTCCGCATCGGGTATCCATGGAGGTATGAGGTATCGCCCATGAACCCAGCCCTCCTCCGAATGCTCGGTCTTGACTTTATAGAAGCTGCCTGATCCGGACTCCATGAGCAGCGTGACACGCTCGCCGCGCTTCAACATCCTGTGGACAGGCTCGGAGGCCGAGGGACCCTGACGAAGACGGACAGTTCTTGTCGTGACAAAGGTCTGTGCCTGGAGGGGCAATGCGGCGTTCATGAAGAGGCCGAGCAGAAGCCACGGGGGAAGCGCTCGTCGCATGGCCAATCTCCGAGAACAAGACCCTAACACCCTCCCAACGCTACGGCAAACCCTGCGGAATCACCTGCTCTCCGGTGGGGGTAATACATCTTGAGACCGTTCTCGGCGACCGATACGACTTGCCTCGACCCCGCCCGCGGCGGTAATCTGACCGCTCAATCATGCGCTTCGAACTCCGGTCTTCCGCCGGCGCGCACCGCGGGTGCGGCGCCCGACGACTGGCACGGTGATGACACGAGACGCGACCATCACGATCCTGGTGCCAGCGGCGCTGCGCGCCTGCTGCGGGGGCGCCTCCGAGCTGCCTCTGTCGGCCCCGAGCGTGCACGCGGTTCTTGAGGAGCTCGAGAAGACCTACCCCTCGCTGTACCGCAGCATCTGCGACGAGACGGGCAAGGTGCGCCGCCACGTCAACCTGTTCGTCAACACGTCTCACGTACGCGACCGGCAAGGGCTCGATACGGCGCTGGCGCCGGGGGACGTCATCACGATACTTCCCGCTGTTTCAGGAGGTTGAACATGCCGGAACGCGTCATTCTCAGTATCGGAACCAAGAAGGGCTTGTTTGTCGCCGATGCGCCGAAGACCCGGGGCAGCTTCGCGCTGCGCGGACCGTTCGGCCCCGGGGTGGGAGTCTATGCGACGCTGATCGACACGCGCGGCAAACCGCGCCTCTACGCCTCGAGCTGCAACCCCTTCTTCGGCATGAAGGTGCTGCTCTCGACCGATCTCGGGAAGTCATTCAAGGAGACAAAATCGGCCCCCGCCTTCCCGAAGGAGGACGGGCGCGCGCTGATCAACATCTGGTCGCTCGAGGCGGGCGACAACAAGAAGGACCTCTGGTGCGGCGTCGAGCCGGCGTCGCTCTTCAGGAGCGACGACGGCGGCGATTCCTGGGAGATGGTCTCGGGCATCAGCAACCACGAGCACGCCCGGAAGTGGCAGCCCGGGAACGGCGGGCTCTGCCTGCACACGATCCTGCGCGACGGAAAGCGCATGCACCTCGGCATCTCCACCGGCGGCCACTACATGAGCGAGGACGGCGGCAGGAGCTTCAAGGCGTCCAACAAGGGCATCGGCGCCGGCTTCCAGCCCGATCCCTACCCCGAGTTCGGCCAGTGCGTGCACAAAATTGTCCGTCACAAGGACGCCCCCGGCCGGCTCTACATCCAGAACCACGGCGGCTGGGCCGAATGGGATGGGCCCGGAGGACCGCGACCCGACATCGGCGTGCTCCGCAGCGACGACTACGGCCGTTCGTGGAGATCGATCGCCAAGGGTCTGCCGTCCGACTTCGGCTTTCCGATCGTCGTCCACCCTCACGACCCCGACACGATCTACGTGGTGCCCCTCGTGCCGATGACGCGGACCTGTCCCGACGGCGCCCCCGCCGTCTGGCGCAGCGAAAACGGCGGCGACTCGTGGAAGCGGCTCGCCCGCGGATTCTCGAAGAAGAAGAGCTACTTCACGGTCCTGCGCGACGCGATGGACATCGATGAGCTCAAGTCGCCCGCGCTCTACTTCGGCACCACGACGGGGCAACTCTGGATCGGGCGGGACGGCGGCGAGAAGTGGGACTGCCTGTTCGACTCGCTCCCGCCCATCCACTGCGTCAAGGTCGCGGTGGTGTGAGTCACGCAGCGACGCGGCGGAGCATTCCGAAACCGATCATCCGCATGCTGGCGAGACGTCTTCGACCTTCCGTTCGGTGATGGCGTCGGAAGATCGGATGGCGTCAAGCGATTTTCCAGTGCATCGACGCCACACGATTCACATGAGGTCCGCGATGAGCCGACCGAATCGCATCATGATCGTTGGGGCTTGCGTCATCACGCTCGCCGGCTGGCTGTCGTTCGCCCAGGAGCCGGCGGAGACGCCGGTGCCTCTGACGGCCGAGCCGTCTCACCATCAGGTGCTGGTGAACGCGGACGTGCGCGTGTTCCGCATCGAGGTCGCGCCCGGCGCCGCGACCAGGGTGCACGAGCACACCAACGACTTCATTTGGTTTCCCCTGGGTGATGCGGACATCATGGACCATCCCCGCGACGGAGCCGAAGCGCCGAACAAGGTCGCCGATGGCGCGATCACGTTCCGGCCTCACGGCATCGTACATGCGATCAGCAACAATCGGGACGTTCCCTTTCGCAACATGACCATCGAGTTCCTGCACCCGCAGACCGGCGGCCGCAATCAATGCGGCCAGGTTATCAGGGACCAGCCGCTCGACTGCCCTTCGTCGGCCGGCGAGTCGCGGAAGAAGGGTCAATCGATGATCCCCCAGCTCAAGACCGATCAGACGCAGGTCAGCCTCCTGATCCTCGACCCCGACGCGCGTTTCACCTTCAAAGCGTCCAAGCGTCCGCCGGTCCTGGTCGCGCTCGAGGGAACGGACGCGGAGGCGCTCGTCGAGATGAGAATCACCGGCGCGTCCGGCAAGGGCAAGCGGCCGCTGCACGGCGGGGACGCGATGGAAGTCCCCCCGGGGATGGCCCTCGAGCTGCACAACGGCGGGAGCGTCCCGGCACGATTCGCGGTCCTCGAATTCAGGAGCCCATGATTCGTGACGTCCGCGTCCGCAGACTGCGCGCCGTGGTCCCCGGGATCTGTCTGGCCATCGCCCCGCCGGGCACGCTGGGTTGCGAGTCGTTCGGGCCGCACGTCTACCGGGTTCCGTCGCGCGCGATCTCTGCTAGGCTGGACCATCCGGTGCGTTCGTTGCACGAGGTGGACACATGCACCATCCCAAGATGAGCAACCTGTCCGAGCTCCCGTGGACGCCGTGGTCGTCGGAACAGCGCACGGCGGTCGAGATCCAGGTCCCGGCCAGGAAGCTGGGCTCGGTGCAGACGCGAAGGAGCACACCGTGAACAGGTCGACTCATCGGATTCGAATCATGGCTCTTCTGCTGGCGATCGTCGCTTTCCCGGATCCCGGTGACCCGATGGCGCGGCTGCGCGCGCTCCCGGCCGGTTCGCCGCCCGGGACCGAGCCCAAGGCACAGGCCGCGGCGCCGGCCGGCTCGCGAAAAGCGGACACGGTCCTCGTGAACGGCGCGATCCTCGTGTTCTCTGGTATCGAGCGGAACGACGGCGCCGGGCCGCCGAAGTTCGAGCAGGCGGTCGCGATCGCCGACGGCCGCATCGTCTTCGTCGGCCCGGACGCGAAAGCCAGGCAGTACGCCGGGCCCGCGACGCGAGTCATCGACCTCGAAGGACGCATGGTGATGCCCGGACTCGTCGACGGGCACTTCCACGGCACGAGGCCGACCGACTGCGAGATGGGTTACGCGGGCGGCACGATCGCGCAGGTGCTCGCCAAGCTGCAGGCCTGTCTTGATCGACCCGACCAGGCCGCGTTCAAGAAAACCAACGTGCGGCTGACCGCGACCCATCTTTTCGGCGAGGCGATCGTGCCGGCGGGAACGGCGCTGACGCGCGCGGATCTCGACCGGCTCGATACGACGCGGCCGGTCATGGTCGAGAACGCCGACGGACACAAGTTCTGGATGAACAGCCGGGCGATCGAAAACGCCCGGATCGACGAGAAGACGCCCGATCAGCCCGGCGGGATGATCGGCCGCGATGCCGACCGCAAGCCGAACGGGACTTTCTCGGATTTCGAGGTCGGCGACTGGGGTTCCACGGCGCCGGTGACGGAGGAAACACGTATTGAAATCGTGCGGCGGACGAACGCCGACGCCAGCCGGAAGGGCATCACGGCGGTGTTCGTGCCGGGCGGCGGCGAGGAGGAGATCGCGCAGTGGGCAAGGGTCCAAGACCAGAAACAGATGACGGTGCGCGCCAATCTCGGGCTGTCCGCGCCGTTCGCCCACGGGACCACCGACCCGGCCGCCCTCCGGCAGAGGATCGCGGCTCTCGACGAGTTCAAGAAGTACGCGCGCGGACTGATCGCGGTCACGAGCGTCAAGATTTACTGCGACGGCGTCATGGAGTACCCGGCGCACACGGCCGCGATGCTGAAGCCGTACAACGTCAATACCGGAACCCTCGACAAGCCGAACTGGCGCCCCGGGACGAACCGAGGGCCGGACCCCTCCTGCTCGGACGCCCGCGCCGGCTTCATCGCGCTCGACAAGGCCGGCTGGCAGATCCACGTTCACGCGATCGGCGATCGCGCCACCCGGGAGGCCCTGGACAATTTCCAGGCGGCGATCGAGCAGAACGGCGCGCGCGATCTGCGCCACACCATCACCCATCTCCAGGCGATCGACGAGGCCGACGTGCCCCGGTTCGCCAGGCTCGGAGTCATCGCGAGCATGTCGCTGCAGTGGGCGCGACGCGACGCCTATTCGGTGAACGGCACGATCGGGTACATCGATGGCGCCCTGTATGACCGCCTCTACCCCGCGGCCGAGCTGTGGCGCAGCGGCGCCGTCATCGCCGGCGGCAGCGACTACCCGGTCGATCCGCTCCTGCCGTTCGTGCAGATCGAGACGGCCGTCGATCACACGGGCGAGACCGTTCCCGGCGTCTTTCCGGGCGCGCTGAGCCCGCGGGAGGTCGTCCCCGATCGGCTCGCCGTGATCAAGATGCACACGATCAACGCCGCCTACCAGTTGCACCGGGAGCGGGACATCGGATCGATCGAGGTCGGCAAGTACGCCGACCTGATCGTTCTGAGCCAGGATCTGTTCCGGATTCCCGTGGAGCGGATCTCGGACACCCGCGTCCTGCTGACGATGCTGGGCGGGACGATCGTGTTCCGGGACTCGGACTCCGGAATCGGGGTCGATACCCGGCCGCAATGAGGGCCACCATGACGTCGCGCTGGTCCGGGCGACGCATCGCGGCACACCACCTGTCCACCCCGGCACGGTTCTTTTCCGCTGCTCTGGCGATCGCGCTCGTCGCCACCGGAATCGCGACGGCGGCGCGTCTGCAGATCCCGCCGCACGGCGACCGCTCGGTGCACGATCTCGCCGGCGTCCTCGATGCCGGCACAATCGAGGTGATGGAGCGACGCCACGCCGAGCTGTATCGGAAGACGGGCGTCGCGATCGTGGTGATCACGGTGCCGCGGCTCGAGGACGAGGCGCTGGCCGATTTCGCCGTGCGTGTCGGCACCGAGTGGGGCGTCGGCAAGAAGGGCGACGACCGCGGCCTCGTGGTGGCGTTGACCACCGAGGAGCCGCACATCTTCGTGTCTACGGGCTACGGCGTCGAGAGCTTTCTCACGGACGGACGGGTCGGCGCGATCCTGGACCGCTATGTCGTCTCGCCTCTGCGCGCGAAGGAGTTCTCGACCGCCCTCCTGCAGGCCAGCGACGCCCTGGTGGGCGCCTGCGCCGGGAACTACGGAGTGACCATCGAGGGCGTGGAGAGCCGGCGCGAGCCGCGGCCCAGTCAGGGTGACTGGCGCACCTCTCTGCCCGTCATTGTCTTTGTCCTGCTGTTCATCCTGTTCCGCATCTTCGTCATCCCCTTCGGCCGGCGCGGGCGCTATCGCGGAGTGTGGTACGGTGGGGGCTTCGGGGGTGGCTTCGGCGGTGGCTTCGGTGGAGGTGGTGGGGGCGGCTTTGGGGGCTTCGGCGGCGGGGGGTTCGGGGGCGGCGGAGCGGGGCGCTGACCTGATTCCGGCCGACTCCATCAGGCCCGGCAGGCACCATCCGGTGACCTTTCAGGGTACGCGAGGTCCCACGATGACCTGGGCGCGATCATGAACGCCGTGGACGCGAAGAACGACCCTGTCCTGCAGGCGCTGGTGGGCGGCCTCAAGGAGGCGCTCGGGCCGCGGCTGCGCAGTGTGGTTCTGTACGGCTCGGCGGCGCGCGGCGATTATCATCACGGCACGAGCGATCTGAACCTGATCCTGGTCCTGGAGTCGCTCGATCCCGGAACGCTGGAGGTCCTGGCGCGGCCGGTGCGACGCTTCGTGCGCCGGGGTCATCCGGTGCCGCGGCTGTTCTCGCCGTCTCTCATCGCGGAGTCGGCCGACACGTTTCCGATCGAGTTCCTCGACATCCAGGCGAGCCGGCTGGTGGTGCACGGCGAGGATTCCTTCGTGGGTGTCACGATCGATCGCGGCTGTCTGCGGCTGCAGTGCGAGCGCGAGATGGACGAGAAGATGATGCGCCTGCGCGAGGGGTACGTGCTGGGCCACGATGATGCGCGCGTCCTGCGCCGGCTGCTGTCGGATTCGTACCCCGCGTTCGCGGCCCTGTTCCGCGGCGGGCTGCATCTGCTTGGCAGGTCGATCCCCTCGAGCACTCGCGATGTGGTGGCGGTGTTCTGCGAGGCGGCGGCCCTGGAGAGGGGTCCATTCGATGAGGTGGCGCGGTTGCGGCGCGGCGAGAAGCCGGCGCAGGATCTCAAGATGATCTTCGCGCGGTATTATGAGCAGCTCACACGGGCGGCCGGCATGGTGGACCGTCTGAAGACGTAGGTTCGCGGCCCCGTGAGGGGGGCGCTCCCGAGACTGGAGGCGGGTTCCGATGAACAAGGGTCTGGCCGGCTGCCTGGTGGTGGGCGGCGTGCTTCTGCTGATCCTGATCGTGGGCGCGCTGTTCATGACGGGTCTCTACAACCGGCTGGTGGCGCAGGACCAGCAGGTCCAGGGCGCCTGGGCGCAGGTGCAGAACGTGCTGCAGCGCCGCGCCGATCTGATCCCGAACCTGGTGGAGACGGTCAAGGGGTACGCGGCGCACGAGAAGGAGGTGTTCGAGGCGGTCGCCGAGGCGAGGAGCCGTCTGGCCGGCGCGACATCACCCGCCGAGGCCGCCGCGGCCAACGCGGGGCTGACATCCGCGCTCGGCCGCCTGATCGCGATCGCCGAGAACTATCCGAATCTCAAGGCGAACGAGAACTTCATCCGTCTTCAGGACGAGCTGGCCGGCACGGAGAACCGGATCGCCGTGGAGCGGATGCGCTACAACGACGCGGTCCGTCTCTTCAACACGTCGATCAAGCGTTTCCCCACCAGGATGTTCGCCGCCATGTTCGGTTTCAAGGAGCGCGAGTATTTCGAGGCCGGCGCCGAGGCGCAGCAGGTCCCGAAGGTGAAGTTCTAGGCCATGGTCGCGCGCGGGCCCGCAGGGGGCGGCAGGCGCAGGACCGGTGGTGCGCGGGCTGGGAGTCCCGCTGCTCCTCCGGAAGGTCCCGGGGCGCGCCGGATCACTCGGCGACTGTTCCTGAACGGCAGCCTCAAGGCGACGCTGGCCGCCAGCCTCGCCTCGCGTCTGTCGCTCGGCGCGCTGCTCGGGGGCCAGGCCGGCGGCGTCAAGCCGGCGACGGCCGCCCGGCGTTACGACGGCGAGCTGATCGAGGAGTCGTACGACATCGCCCATCGTCTGCGCGATGGCACGCTGGTCATCCCGTCGTCCCTCGTCCCCGAGGGACCGCTGCACGACGCGATCGTCCTGGGCGGCGGGGTCTCGGGCCTGATGGCGGCCTGGGAGCTGGAGCGCGGCGGGCTGTCCGACGTGGTCCTCTACGAAAAAGAAGACTACATCGGTGGCAACGCGCGCAAGGGTCACGCCAACGGCACCGACTACACCTGCGCCACCTGGTCGGTGGTCCGACCCAAGGATCCGTTCCTCCTGAAGCTGTTCCAGGATCTCGGGATCGTGCAGGGGATCGCAGCCGACGGGACGCCGCGCATCGATCCGCTTCTGGTGGGGCCCGGACCGGACAACAACGTGCTGGTCGACGGGACCTGGTATCGGGGACCGATGTACGGGGCCGATCCCGCCGAGGCGATACAGCGCATGCCTCTCTCCGAGAGGGACCGCAAGGACGAGATTGAGTTCTACCGGGACATGAACGGCTGGGCCGACAAGCGCGGGCGCGACGGCCGGCCGGCTTTCGCGATGCCGGTCGAGGAGGGCAGCCGTGACCCGGGCATCCTCGAGCTCGATCGGATCACCATGCTCGAGTACGCGCGGCGCAAGGGCTGGGGCGCGTACACGCTCTCCGAGGTGGACGACTGGAGCACCAGCGACATCGGCGGGCAGGCTTCCGAGGTCTCGGCCTATGCCTTCCTGTCGTTCAACAGCCTGGGTCAGGGCGGCGAGGACATCACTCTGCCGGGCGGCAACGCCTGGCTGGCCGGGAGGCTGACGGACAAGGTGGGCGTGGACCGCACCCGCACCGGCGCCGGGCGCGTTGCGCCGTGATCGCGTGCCCAAAGCACATCACCGGACGGATGGTGCCGGAGCTGGCCGCGGCCGGGCGAGAAGCCTACCTCGGGTACCGGTACGGCGCGCTCTTGATGGGCGCCGCCTCGGTCCGCAGGACTCCCCGCCTGAAGGGAGCGCCGTCCGCCTGGTTCAACTCGGCCGACGGCCGGCTCATCCAGGGGTTCCTGATCGCCGACTACAACTCCGACCGCTGGCGCAAGGGCGATCCGGACCGCCCCAACGTGCTCTGTCTCTGGGCCCCGCTGGGCGGCCGGGCGACGCGCGCCGACCTGCTGGTGGAGCCGTGGTCGCACTGGGCCGACCTGATGGCGGACGATCTGGAATCGATGGTCCCCGGCATCTCGGCCGACCTGACCCGCCTGGACGTCTACGTGTGGGGCCACCACATGGTGATCCCGGCCCCCGGCTTCCTGACCGGCGACGCACGGCGTGGTCTCACCCGCCCGCTCGGGCGGATCACCTTCGCCCACTCCGATCGCAACGGCATGCCGAGCTTCGAGCTGGCGACGCGCGCCGGCTACGACGCCGCCCGCGAGGCGCTGGCGATCGTGCGCGGCTTGCCGAAGAGCTCCTGATGGCCGCGGGCCGGACGGCGCTCATCACCGGCGCATCGAGCGGTATCGGGCTGGACCTCGCCTCGGTGTTCGCGGCGGATCGCTGGGACCTGATCCTGGTGGCCCGCAGCGAGGCGAAGCTGCGCGAGACGGCGGAGGGTCTGGAGCGCCGGTTCGGCATCGAGGCCCGGGCCCTGCGCGCCGACCTGTCCGACCCCGGAGCGCCGCGGGCGATCGCCGGCTGGCTGCGCGATCACGGTGTCCGGGTCGAGGCCCTGGTGAACAACGCGGGCTTCGGCGTTTACGGTCCGTTCGCGAAGACCGATATCGAAGCCGAGCTGAACATGATTCAGGTGAACGTGACCGCCCTGGTCCACCTGACGAAGCGTCTCCTGGGAGACATGCTGGAGCGCGGACGGGGGCGAATTCTGAACGTCGCCTCCACGGCCGCGTTCCAGCCGGGCCCGCTCATGGCGGTCTATTACGCCACCAAGTCGTTCGTGCTGTCATTCTCGGAGGCGCTGGCCTGTGAGCTGGAGGGAAGCGGCGTCGCCGTGACGGCGCTTTGCCCGGGACCCACACAGACCGGCTTCCAGACCGGCGCCGACATGCAGGCGTCGCGGCTGGTGCGCGGCCCTCTGATGATGGACAGCCTGAGCGTCGCCAGGGCGGGATACGAGGGATTGATGCGGGGGAAGACGCTGGTCATTCCCGGGCTGACGAACCGTCTGATGGCGGGCGTGGTGCCCTTCATGCGGCGGCGCACGGTCACCCGCTTCGTGCGACGCGCCATGTCGCCGGCCGCGCCGCGCGGGCCGTCCTAGGAGATCCGTCTGAAGACGTACACCACGTACGGTGAGCGCGGGGCGTACCGCGCCGCCTCCTCGCCCCACGCGTAGACCGTCGAATCGTCCGAGACGATGTCCGCCACTCCGGCGACCTCGTAGTGTGCGGATATGTAGGTGCGCGCCCAGGTCAGGATCGTCGTGTCGGAATCGGGGCGGACCAGCCACGAGGACGGCACGTTGACGTAGACCAGGTACTTGGCCTCCGACGCCTCGATCTCCTTGATCGCCGACTGCTGCATGCGCGAGGCATACGGCTGGCTCTCCATCAGGCCGTACATATAGATGTGGCCGGTGGCCGAGCGACGGCCCGAGTAGAAGAAGATCTCGGGCTCCGAGCCGAGGACCGCGACCCGGTCGTCGGGCGCCGTGTCGGCGGCGATCCGCCGCGCGATCTCGACCGCCTCCGGGAAGGGGTTGGCCCCGTAGGTCCTGCGCGAGGCCTGGACAGGCGTCAGCGAGAAGAAGAACGTCCTCTCCTGGAACACGGGGTACAGAAGGGCCGCGCCGAGCATCACGATCGGAAGAATCTCGGCCAGGCCCGCGTCCCGCGCGGACTCCTGCTCCGCGGAGAGCCACTTCTCCAGGGCGCGCCCGCCTGATCTCACGGCGACGGCCGCGAGCAGGGCGACCGCGGGCAGCAACAGGACGAAGTAGTGCTCCCGGAAGTAGAAGCCGGGGCAGATCGAGAGGAGCGAGCCGGCCGCGAACACCGCGAGGAAGCGCACGCGCCGGCGGACCGTTTCGTCCCACAGCGGCGCCGCTGCTCCCGCGGCCGCCAGGATCCAGAGCGGCAGCGCCGGCGCGGCGATCCCGCGGATCGCCTGCACGAAGATCGTCACGCCGTCCGACAGGGAGACTTCGGACACATACGCCCGCGCGTAGTCGAAAGTACAGAACCAGAAGTCCTTGAACACGCCGGCCGCAGCCAGGAGAGCGCAGGTCAGTCCGAAGGGGATGAAGGCCCCCAGCAGGAAGCCGGCGCACCGTCCGGCGACGCGACGCGGGGGATCCTTTCGGCGGATCAGCTCCCACGCGAGCCAGGCGGCGCCGGACAGGACGAAGAAGATGCCGTGCTGCTTCATGACGAAGCCCGCGCCGAAAAGGGCGCCACTGACGAGCAGCGCGGGCCATCGCGGCGGGCGCGGCGGCGCGGCGCCGGCATCGATCAGGCGCGCCAGGAGCAGGGTTCCCGCCAGGACCGGCAGGACGACGAAGTGCGTGGCGTGCGCGAACACGCCGAAGACACCCTGGCCCAGCGACAGGAGCGCGTAGCAGGCCGCGGCCATCGCTCCGGTCCTCTCGTCGAACAGACGGCGGGCCAGGAGGTACAGCAGGACGACCGTCGCCAGGTTCACCGCGAGGAGGCCGAGGTGGATGCCGCGCGCCGTCTGCCCGAACACCGACATGATCGCGGCGTAGGCGGCGTAAGTCCCCGGCAGCTTCATGTTGTAGGCAA
>QHXY01000260.1 GCA_003223145.1 Acidobacteriota bacterium | reverse complement strand
CCTTCAAGGGCTTGGGGATTCGAGGACTCTCGAGACCCGTCTCGCGGGTGCTCGCGCCGCCACCCCTCATCCCGCCACCCGTGCCTCCGTGCCGATGACCGCCCATCCCTCCACCCATCCCTCCACCACGGCCACCCCCTCGGCCCCCTGCGCGAGGCGCCGCGGAATCTCTGCTTTCCTGGGCGAAAGCCGGTGATCGAGTGGTTTCGAGCAGAATGCCGATGGACTCCCCGGGCCGGGCACCGATCGCATACGGGCGTTCGGCGCTCTTGCCGAGCGGCACCTTGAGCTCATAGACAAACGTGCCGTTCACCGAGCTGGCCATCACTTCCAGTCCTGGCGCATCCGACACCGCCATGGCGTGACGTTCGTAGAGACCCGGGCCACGGATGGCCAGTCGGTTCGATGGCCTTGCCGATGCCTCAGGGAGAGGCACCACGTCCCCAGGCGCACCTCGATGGTCCGGGGACTGAATCCTGTCTTCCACGAGCGGATACTCGATTCCGAATTTTTTCTCCTCCGCCCCGCCGGAATTAAACCAGACGGTGAGTCCGAGGTTCAGGGCCTGAAGGTTGACATCATCGTTCCAGGAGGAGATGCACACATAAAGATTCTCCTGATCATTGAACAGCCCGACGGCGATCTTCGCATCCTTGATCACAGTCAGCGAGTCCCGCCACTCATCGGCTTTCCCGTCGACCGCGATGGGGCGGTCCCGCTGCCCGCTCTCCAGCCTGACCCCGCCGCAGGCGATGAGAAGAAGCGACAGCAGAGCCGACAACGACCTGCAACATCCGCTCCATGCCATCCATCTCCCCGCACATCCCGGTCCGGCCGTCGACATCACGTGGTCCTCCAGGTGAATCGAAGCACCACTCTGTAGACGACGGGAGGCTTCACGCGGTGACACGCCACGGGGGACTTTGTCGCGTCAGCGACGGCCCGCTGATGCCGGCCCGGCTCCAATCCCCTGTAACCGGCGGCAGAAAATCGTCGTCTGTGCAGATGGAAGGGGTTGACTCAACCCCTCATGTGGAGGAGGTGCCCATGAATCCAGGAATGAGGTCGACGAGAACAGCAACCGGTCTGGCCGTGGCCGGCCTGCTTGCGGTCGGCGTGGCCCTGGCCGGGCCTAGGCCCATGGATCGGGCCCACGGCTGGCACGGCGGGCCGAAAATGCCGTTTCTCTCCCAGCTCAATCTCAGCGAAGACCAGAAGACGCAGGTCAAGGCGATCTTCGACGAAGAGCACGCGAAGATGGCGCCGCTGGCGGAGAAGGGCATGGAGGCGCGTCACGCTCTCGGGGAGGCGATCCACGCTCCGACCTTCGACGAGAGTGCCGTCCGGGCCGCCGCCGCCCAGGCGGCGATCGTTGAGAGCGATCTGGCGGTCGAGCGGGCGCGGTTCGCCTCCAGGATCCGGGGCGTGCTGACACCGGACCAACAGAAGCAGATGGATACCCTGCGTCAGCAATCGCTCCAGCGGATGCACCAGCGGTCGGATGAGGACCGTGGTGACTGGAGTGAGGATCCCGCTGACTCCGCAAACGACCAGTAGATCAACGACCAGCCGCAGGGCGGGCGTCCAGGGTCACTCATCGCCGCGGGTCCCGCGCCGGGCCTCGAAGAAAAACAGAAGCCCCGATCGCGTGGCGATCGGGGCTTCGTTGGAACACTGATACAGAATGAAGTATTGCCGCGGTGCGGCTCAGCGGCCTCCGAGCTTCCAGGTCATGCCGGCCGTGACGGTCGTGAGGGTGCTGCTGGTGCTGAAGGTGCTCTGGCGCAGCAGCGAGACGTCCGTCCGGAAGGCCATTCTCTGGGTTTTCCCGAAATAGATCCGCGTCCCACCGCCGATCTGGTAGGCCATGGAGGTGTCACTGGCCCTTGCCCCCGTGCTGTCCACAGAGAAGTCAGCCTGGCCAACGCCGGCCATGACGTACGGCACGTACTCCTTCTTACGCGGGTGGAAATTCATCACGCCGTTCACCATGTACAGCTGCATCTTCGTGTTCACGTCCGTCCCGGAAATGCTCCCGTTCTCGGACGACGAGGCGAACTGCCCTTCGACCTGCCACTGCTTGTTGATCTGATAGCCGCCCCGGACGCCGAGGAACTGGGCCGAATCGACGCCGGTGGTGTCCGAGCTGCTGACGTTCGCCTGGGCGACATCGAACCCGATCTCACCGGTCTTCTCCGGCGCGTTCGCGGCGAAGACGGGCGCTCCGAGCGCGAGCGCAGCGAACAGTGCAAGACACAGGATCCGCTTCATGTGTGGTGTTCTCCTTTCGTGGATTGAAACGGGTTTGGGCCCGGGATGCTTGAGTTCCCGGGGAGCGCAGAGAAGCGGCACCTCCCTTCCTGTTTCACGGGCCTAAACCTAGGAACCGGAGGCGGTCCGATCAAGCGGATGACGAAATGGTCGCGCCGAACAGGGGGGGGTGTTTCAATCTTGAGAGATCCATCAGGTGCCGTCCGGGCCGTCCCGGTTTTTGCCGGGCGGACAAAACGGGGGTATCGTCGCAGGGATCGGCTCGAATGACACTTCAATCACAGGAGGTCCACATGAACTGCAAGAGAAGCGTGATGGTTCTGGCGACGCTGGCGCTCTGCGCCACGCCCGTCCGGGCCGGCAGCTTCGGCGTCTATGGCGCCTACTGGGATTCGAGCGATGCGAGCCACAGCTGGGGAGGCGGTACGCGGGTCGGCTTCAATTTCCTGAAGTCCCTGGAGCTGGAGTTCCACGGGACCTATTACCGCGACTTCCGGGCCGAGCTGCCGACGGCGACCCTCGACGTCAAGGCGGTTCCCGTGGACGGCGGCCTCAAGTTCAATTTTCTCCCCGACCTGGCTCTGAGCCCCTACGTCGGGCTCGGGGTCAGCCGCTTCTTCCTGGGCACCAACACCGGCGGCATCGACGACAAGAACGGCTGGTACGGGGAGGCGGGTATGGATTTTGGCGGGAAGAACGCCCGTCTCTTCGTCGAGGGGATGTGGCGCAAAGTGGATACCACGATCAGTCTCAGCGCCTTCGACGAGAACGTGAAGTTCGATGGCATCGACTGGCACGCGGGCGCCGTCTGGCGGTGGGGCAGATAATCGGCGCGTGGATGAATTCCGTCATATGATCCGCCGCCATGAGGATCTTGATCGCCGAAGACAACGAGATGATCCGCGCCGTCCTGCAGGCCGCCCTCGAGGTCTGGGGACACGAGCTCCTGGTGTGCGTGGACGGCACGCAGGCATGGCAGGCGTTCCAGGGGGAGGATGCGCCCCGTCTGGCGATCCTCGACTGGATGATGCCCGGCATCGACGGTCCGGAGATCTGCCGAAAACTTCGGCGGGAGCCGCGCACGGAGGCCATCTACATCATCCTCCTGACCGGGAAAGACCGCAGGGAGGACATCGTGGCGGGTCTGGGGGCCGGTGCGAACGATTACGTCACCAAGCCGTTCGATCACGACGAGCTGCGGGCCCGCCTCCAGGTCGGCGTGCGAATGGTCGAGCTCCAGAACCTCCTGGCGAACCGCGTGCGTGATCTCGAGGAGGCGATGGCGAGAGTCAAGCAGCTGAGCGGACTCCTGCCCATCTGCTCGTACTGCAAGAAGGTGCGGGACGACAAGAACTACTGGCAGCAGGTCGAGGCCTACATCGGGCGGCATTCGGAGGCCCAGTTCAGCCACAGCATCTGTCCCGACTGCTACGAGACGATCGTCAAGCCGGAGCTCAAGAAGCATCAATCGAAAGCACGCTGAGCCGGGTGGGCGGGGCCGGAGCCAGGGTCCCGGGTTCAGCCCGCGGAGAGCCGGTCGACTAGCATCGGGAATCGCCGGCGGCTCACCCTGAGACGCGTGCCGTTCCCGAGGCGGATCTCACCCTGGCCTCGCGGCAGCGAGGCGACTTCGCCGACCGCATCCAGGTTGACGATCGCCGAGCGTGACACCCTGAAGAAGCGGGCCGGGTCCAGCCGTCCTTCGAGGTCCGCGAGCGTGGGCTGCATCCAGTAATGCTGCCCCGCGGTCTGCAGCTTCGTGAGGCCACCCTCCGAGGCGAAGTAGAGGACCTCCTTCCCGGGGATCACGCGATACCGGGCGCTGCCCTTCGCCAGGAAGCGCGTCGGATAGGCCCCGGGGGGGCGCCCCACCCGGCGGGGCGCCACCACCTGTCCGGCGGCCGGCAACCCCCTCACCCGGGCCACCGCCTTCTCGAGCCGGGCGCGGCTGACCGGTTTGAGAAGGTAATCGGTCGCGTCGAGCTCGAAGGCGTCCACGGCGTACTGATCGAAGGCCGTGCAGAAGATGATCCTCGGCCGGGGCGAGGGGAGGGAGGCGGCCACCTCCATCCCCGTGCAGCCCGGCATCTGGATGTCGAGGAACACCAGATCGGGCTTGAGACGCAGGATCGATTCGATCGCCTGCTCGCCGTCCTCCGCCTCCCCCACGATTTCGAGGTCCTCGAAGTCGGCCAGCAGCCGGCGAAGACGCTCGCGCGCGGGCTGCTCGTCGTCGACGAGCAGGGCGCGCATCATGTCCCGGCTGGCGCGACCCGCGCCACGACGACGGTGATGTCGTCCTGCTGGGGGGCGGCGCCGCGGAAGCGGTCGACCTCGTCGACGATCCGATCGCGCAGCGCCGCCGCGGACCCGGCCGGGTGCCTCAGGACGGTCCTTTCCAGCCGCGACTCGCCGAACTCCTCCTCCGCCGCGTTTCTCGCCTCGGTCACGCCGTCGGTGCAGGCGAGCAGGATGTCGCCGGGAGCCAGCGAGAGAGTTTCCATGCGGTACTGCGCGTCGTTGAGAAGCCCGATGACGGTCCCGCCGGTCTCGAGACGCCGGCACGGGAGGACACCGGCGGGGGACGGATCGGGGCGGAGCAGGAGCGGCGGATTCTGCCCGGCGTTGACATAGGTCAGGCTGCGGGTCGCGTCGTCGTAGACCGCGAAGAACAGGGTCGCGTAACGGTTCGCCTGGGTGCAGGAATGCATGGCCCTGTTGAGCTCGCCCATCATGGTCTCCAGGTCCGTGCCGTAGAGCGGGGCGATCGACTGGAGCCGCGCCTGCAGTCCCGCCATCAGCAGGCCGGCGAACAGCCCTTTCCCCGCGACGTCTCCCAGGGCAATCCCCAGTCGTCGCTCTCCCAGGGGGAGGAAGTCGTAGTAATCGCCGCCGACGCCGCGCGCCGCCCGGCACACGCCGCTGCAGTCCAGACCCGCCACGACCCGAGAACCGCGGGGGAACAGGCGCGCCTGCGTCTCGGAGGCATCGGCGACCTCGCGCTGGAGACGCTCCCGCTCGCCCGCCGAATCACGCACGCCCTGGATCGCCCGGGCCAGACGTTCCCGGCTGAGCGGCTTCAAGAGGTAGTCCAGCGCGTGCTGCTCGAAGGCGTCGATGGCGTACTGATCGAAGGCGGTGCAGAAGATGATGCGGGGGCGTGGCGGCTCGAGCGACGCGGCCACCTCCATGCCCGATCGGCCGGGCATCTGGATGTCGAGGAAGACGAGGTCGGGCGTGGTCTCGGCGATCCTCTGAAGCGCCTCGTCGCCGTCCCCGGCTTCGCCGACGACGTGCACGTCCTCGAAATCGGCGAGCAGGTTGCGGAGACGGAGGCGGGCCGGCTCTTCGTCGTCCACGAGCAGCGCCCGGATCATCGAGCGGGGGTTCGTCCGGGCGCAGCCGGTTGTTCGAGCCTCTCTCCGGCGGCGACGGTCGCACCGGCCGGAAGGGGAAGCGTCAGGGACACCAGGGTCATCTGCCGCGGGTCGTCCCGTTGCACGGCCAGACCGGCTTCCTTCCCGAAATAACCGCGCAGGCGCTCGCGGATGTTCCGGAGTCCATAGCCGGAGCTCTTCGCCTCGCCTTCCTGGAACCCCGGCCCGTTGTCGGCCACCTCGACGCGCAGCCGGTCGCCCCGCCGGCCGGCGTCGATCTCGATCCTGGCGACTCCCCGGATGACCGAGACACCGTGCTTGACGGCGTTCTCGACAAGGGTCTGCAGCATCATGGTGGGGATCCGTGCGGCCCGGACGGCGTCCTCCATGGACACCCGGAACTGCAGGCGGCTCCCGAAGCGTGCCTGCTCCACCTCGAGGTAGGCCCGGGCGAACTCCATTTCTTCCTCGAGCGGCGCCCACTCGCTCTCGGAGCGCCGCAGCGTGTAGCGGAACACCTCGGCGAGCTGCTCGACGGTCTTGTCCGCCCGCGCCGGGTCCTTGACGATGAGTCCCGCGATGGCGTTCAGCGCGTTGAACAGGAAGTGCGGGTTGATCTGGGCGCGCAGCGCCTTCAATTCCGAGCGACTGGCGTGCAGCGCCTGCTCCTTGACGAGCTGCTCCTGCTCCTGCTTTTTCTCTTGAAGCCGCATGTTCTCCAGCATGTAGGAGAACACGTCGGCGAGGGAGCCCGCGAGGGCCTCGTCTTCGCTGAAGAACGGCATCCTTCGGGCCCGCTCGCCCAGACGGATCACGCCGACCTGATCCCGGTGGGAGCGGATCGGAATCTCCAGGGCGGGGTCGAAGCCCGGCGTCCCGGTGTCCCTGGGACCGAGGTCGATCCGGACGCGCGCGCGGAAGATCGCTGCGATGCCGGTCTCCGCCCGCTCCACCAGCTGCCGCTCGCTCGTGGCGCTCTGCAGGGCCGACAGGAAATACTTGACGGCCGCGACCGTGGTGTAGCGGCGGCCCAGCCAGAGCCTGTCCAGCACCGCCCCCAGCCTGCGCAGGAGCCACGGCAGGGACGCGACGACCGGGAGCAGCGCGACGGCCTCGACCCAGGGCCGCGCCCAGCTGAAATTGAACCGCTCCAGCCGAGGAA
>QHXY01000258.1 GCA_003223145.1 Acidobacteriota bacterium | reverse complement strand
CCCCTCCCGTCCGGTAAAGAGGAAGCCGATGGTCGACGAGGCGCCCAGGTCGCGGCGGTAGCGGAGCGCGGCGTCGGTGACGTTCCGATCGAGGGAGGCGGACTGCGATCCCTGATTCGCGGGGAGCAGCAGGTTCGTGACGTCGTCCTCGGCGACGACCACACCCAGGGCATTGCGGCCGGTCTTGCCGACGAGTTTCGCCCCCCAGGACGGATTGGCGACCGTGCGCGTATAGATGGTGTTCAGGCGGGTCTGGAAAAAATCGGCCCCCTCCAGGAAGAGCGGCCGCTTCTCGGGATAGTACAGGGCGAAGCGGGTGTTGATCTTCAGCTGCGCCACGTCCGCCTCGACCTGCGAGAAGTCCGGATTGATCGCGGTGCTCAGCGTCAAGTCGGGGGTCACGGCCCAGCGCGCCGTCAGACCCCCTTCGCGTCTCACCGGGCCGTTCGTCATCGGCCCGTCCGGGAACGCCTCCCGCTCGTCCTCGCGGCGGGCCGTCACGGTCGGATCGAGCTCGAGGTTCAGCCCGGTCCTCAGATCACTGAAGCCGGTGAGCGACGCCGCCTGGCACAGGAAGCAGTTGTTGTTCCGGTCGATGGGACGAAGCGACAGCTGCCGGATCACCGAGCGCGGCTGGAAACGCATGGCGTGGAAACCCCAGACCAGATCGCTGCCGCCGCGTGGAAACCGCAGGGAGGTGAACGGCACCGCCATCTCGACCACGTACCCGTCGTCGACGATCGATCCCTTCGCGCTCCAGATCGCGTCCCACGAGCTGTCGAAGGAGAGACCCGTGCCACCCACTTCGCTCGCGATCGCGTCCCACTGCACGCCGAGCGGGCCGGCGGCGAAGGCGTAGCCCCGCCGGCGGTCGTTGAACGTGTCGAGGACGATCGACACCTGGTCCTCGTCGTTCGGCAGCATGTCGCGGTCCGCGAGGTAGGTGCGGATCTCCTCCGGTTTCGGGTCGCTCGCCCGGAACCCGACGTACAGGTTTCTTTCGTCGTAAAGCAGAAGACACTCGGTGCGCACGGGCGCGGGCGTGTTGTCGCCGGGGTAGATCTCATACGGGAGCGTCAGCCGCAGCGCCGATTCCCAGGCCCCCTCGTCGAGGATCCCGTCCACCGCGATCGGCGAAGCGGCGCGCGGCACGCGCAGGATCTCAGGGTGTGCGGTCTCCTGGGCGCCCGCGGCGGCCGCCAGCGACAGCAATCCTCCGAACCCGATCACCAGGCCCCACGTCCGCACGCCTTCATCCCCGGGGAATGGCCGGGAGAATAGCACGCTGCCCTGGCGCCGGACACGCAGCCGCTTCCCCGCGGCGACGGCGCGCCGCCCGACCGCGCCGCCCGACCGCGTCTCCCTGACCCCCGGCCGCGGTAGAATGGCGCATGCTTTTGATGCGCCCCGGCCACGGATCCCCGGCTGCCTTCGCCCTCGGGCTTTTCTGTGCCGGCGTGCTTCTCCCCGGCACAGGCGCCCGCGCCGTCCCGCGTGGCGTCTGCAAGGAGATCCGCGAGCATTACGAGGGACTCACCCTGCGGCTGCGGATCGACCTGCGGGCGGCGGGCCGTGCGGACGACGCGAACGTCGTCGGCCTGGACGGAGTCGGCTACCCGAGCGAACGCTCGCTCGTCCTGTTCACCAGCCTGGAGTCGGTGTTCCTGCAACGAATCACCAGCGAGGGCGGTTCGCGCCTCGGCCTGACCGTCTATCGCAGCCGCGAGGAAGCGGACCGGCTGCGCGCCAGCGCCGTCCCGCAGACGATGGGGGCCAACCCGAACTTCGGCCGCACCCTGGCCACGTTCGCGCAGCAGGGAAGCACGAGCGTCGTCCTCGAGCTGAAGGCGGGGAAGCAGGACGCGGCGGGACAGCGGCAGGAGATCGAGACGCTCCTCGATCGCGTTTTCTATCTGAAATCCGACCCGACCAGGGACGATCTGGAGAGCTTCGTCCGCCACCACCCCGACCTGCCGGTCCCAAGACTGCACGCCGTCACCGGCCTGCCGGACGACGAGATTCGCGCCCTCCTCAAGGAAGCCGCTCCGCCCGGGTAGGAGCCAGTCCGGGCACCGGGACGCGCTCCTAGTCGAACAGAACCCGCACGAAGTGCCGCTTCCCCACCTTGATGAGGCACGAGGAGGACGAGACCGCGTGGATCTCACGCGAGGCGTCGGCCAGGCGCACGCCGTCGATGGAGACACCTCCCTGCTCGATCAGGCGCCGGGCCTCGCCATTCGACTTGGCGAGTCCGAGCGTGACCAGGAGCTTCGGCACCCAGACCGTCTGCGCGCCCGAGGGCATCCGGACCTCGCGGACCTCCTCGGGCGTCTCCTTGCGGGCAAAGACCTTCTCGAATTCGAAGGCGGCGGCGTCGGCCGCCTTCCGGCCGTGGTAGTCGGCGACGATCCGGCGCGCGAGATCGGTCTTGACATCCTTAGGGTGGAGCTCGCCCGCCTCCACCCGGCTGCGCAGGCCGGCGATCTCGGAAAGCGACGAGTCGGTGCACAACTCCCAGTAGCGCCACATGAGGGCGTCGCTGATCGACATCAGCTTGCCGTAGATCTCCCGCGCCGGCTCGTTGATGCCGACGTAGTTGCCGAGCGACTTGCTCATCTTCTCCACCCCGTCGAGACCTTCGAGGAGCGGCATCGTCAGGACCACCTGGGGCTCCAGGCCGTACTCGCGCATCAACTCCCGTCCCACCAGAAGGTTGAACGTCTGATCGGTCCCGCCCATCTCGACGTCCGCCTCGAGGGCCACCGAGTCGTAGCCCTGCGCCAGCGGGTACAGGAACTCGTGCAGCCCGATCGGCTGGCCGCTCTTGTAGCGCCGTGCGAAGTCGTCGCGCTCCAGGAGGCGCGCCACCGTGTACTTCGAGGCCAGCTCGATGAATCCGGCCGCGCCGAGCCTGCCGAGCCAGCGGCTGTTGAAGTCGATCACCGTCCTCTTCGCCCGCAGGATCTTGAATACCTGCTTCCTGTAGGTCGCGGCGTTCTGCTTCACCTGCGCGCGCGTCAGGACCGGCCGCGTCCTGGACTGACCGGTGGGATCGCCGATCATCCCGGTGAAGTCCCCGATCAGAAACACCACCCGATGGCCCATGTCCTGGAAGTGTTTCATTTTTCGGATGACGACGGTGTGGCCGAGGTGCAGATCCGGCGCCGACGGGTCGAATCCGACCTTGACGGTGAGGGGCCGGCCCTGCCGCTGCGAGCGCTGCAGCTTGCCGAGGAGCTCGTCCTCGCGGATGATCTCCACGGCCCCCTTGCGCAGGTATTCCAGCTGCTCCTGCGGCGGGGCGAACGCCGTGGTGCCGCGGCCGGCGGTCGTCATGGTCGCGAAGTCTATAACGATTCCGGCCGGTCCGCGATTTCACCCGGGGAGCGGTTGTGAAGCGCTTTCTCGTCCTCCTGTGCTCGACCCTGCTGCTGCCCCCGGCACCCGGCCGGAGGGTGGCGCTTTCCCGGGCTCAGGGGCCGCCGGGGGTTCCCGGGGACGATGAGCCCGAGCGGCTCGACAGCGACGGCGACGGTACGGCTGACGACGTCGACCTCTGCCCTTTCGCGCCGGGCCCATCCCGCCAGCAGGGCTGCCCGTTCGATCCCGCCGAGGCGCCTCTCGACTTCAGCGCCATGGCGCGCGACCCGTCCGGCGCGGTGCGCTTCGCCTACCGCAGCTTCTATGAAATCTCGTTCGAGCTGGCGTTCACCAACCCGCGGCCGCGATCGGCCTCGGTCACCGATCTGCAGGCAACCGTGACCGGCCCCGATGGGCCGCTCCCGTCGGCGTCCGTGCGACCGTTCGCACCCGAGAGCATCCCGGCCGGCCGGAAACACTCCCAGACACTGTCGGCTTACGACGTACTCGGCCGAGAGGCGAAGAGCGGCGCCTACCAGGTGCTGTTCGAGGCGGCCGAGCCCACGGGACGTCCGCTTGGCCAGGCGCTGGTCGCGTTCCTCGTCGACCCGGACCTGTGCTCCGGCGGTGGCGACGTCGATGGCGATGGCGTCCCGGATGTCTGCGACAACTGCCCCGCCGTGCCCAACCCGGGGCAGGAGAATTCGGATGACGACGTCGTCGGGGACGCCTGCGACAACTGTCCATCCATCGCAAACCCTCTGCAGAGCGATTTCGACGGAGACCATCACGGCGACGACTGTGACTGCGCCCCACGCGACGCGGAGTCCTGGGGCGCCCCGCCGGAGATCCCGGACCTCGAGCTGGGTCCGGCACCCGCCCCCCCGGTTCCGCGGGCCGGGGTTCCGCCCCCCCGCGCTTCCGGCCATGACGTCCTGGCCACCTGGGAGTCGATCTCCGATCGGTCGGGTCCCGCCGTGCTCTACGACGTCGCCTCGGGATCGCTCCAGGCGCTCCGGGCGAACCGGAGGTTCGCCGCCGCCGACTGCGCCGCGGCGGCCGTCGAGCGCGCCCTCCTCGTCGACGCGTCCGAGCCCGAACCCGGGGACGGGATCTGGTTCCTGGTCCGGGGTCGGAATGGCTGCGGCTCCGGAACCTGGGGAGGAGACCCCGGGCGCGGCGTCGATTCCGCCGCCTCCCTCGACAGCCTGCGCTGGCCCTGTCCCTAGTCGCTCCGCGCGCCGCAATGGCTCACGTCAGAGGAGACCGCGCTCTTTCAGACTGACGAACCCCCTCTGGCTGACGATGAGGTGATCGTACAGGCTGATCCCCATCAGCTCGCCGGCGCGGGCCATGGTGCGGGTGAACTCGACGTCGTCCCGGCTCGGGTCGAGGCTCCCGCTCGGGTGGTTGTGGACCAGGATGAAGGCGAGCGCGGAGTTCACGATGGCGGGCTGCAGCACTTCGCGGGGGTGCGTGCGTGTGGTGTTCAGGCTGCCGATCGACACGGTCTCACGGCAGATCAGGCGATTCTGTGCATCGAGATAAAGGGACACCAGGTGCTCCTTGCGCGCCCGCTTGAGATCGCGCACCAGGGCGTAGGCCTCGGCCGGCGACCCGACCCGCGGCTCCTCGGCGGGCGGCGCCAGAAGGCGCCGGCCGAGCTCGAGAGCTGCGATCATCTGCGCCGCCTTGACCCGGCCGACGCCGCGCTCGCTCGCCCAGTCCTCGAGACTCAGGCCGGTGAGACCGCGATCCCCATGCGCGCCCACCAGGTCCTCGGCGATGCGGATGACGCTGCGCCCCTTCGTCCCCGTGCCGAGCATGACCGCCAGCAGCTCCGACTGGCTCATCCCGCCGGCGCCGAAGCGGATCAGCTTGTCCCGCGGACGCAGGACGCTGGCGGGCAGTTCGCGCACTTTTCTGTGCCTCCGGGGGGGCTCACCGGACGACGGCGCGTCCGGGGAGTCGATGGAGTCGCCGGGGCGATCTGGGTTGTCGGCCATTTCCCCGGGTCTGAGCAAGCCGCGTGCCGCGACGCCCCCATCGGGTATCCCCGGGGAGCGCGGCCCGGCGCGTCCGGACACGGACAGTGTCCGCGGTCGGCTGGAAAGGGAAGGTCACGCCGGCTGCCGACGGGGCTCCGGCGGCCGTCTCAGCTCGTGCCGAGGACCCGGTGGCCCTCGACACGCAGCCGGCCGGAAAAATAAAGAGCGATGGCGCGGCTGTAAAGGACGTGCTCCTTCTCCAGGATGCGCGCCCCCAGGGTCTCCGGCGTGTCCCCGTCCAGGACCGGCACCGCCTCCTGCAAGATGATCGGACCGGAGTCCGCGCGCTCGTCCACGAAATGAACCGTGCAGCCGCTGATCCTGACGCCCGCCTCGATCGCCTGGCGCTGGGCCTCCCGCCCGGGGAACGACGGCAGGAGCGACGGGTGGATGTTCATGACGCGCCCGGCGAAGCGCTCCACGAACCACGGAGACAGGAGGCGCATGTATCCAGCGAGACAGATCAGGCGAGCGCCGGCCGCCTCGAGGGCGACGGCCATCTCCCGGTCGTGCGCCTCGCGACTCGGGCTCTGGCGGTGGTCGACCACCAGGGTCGGCACACCGCGGGAGCGAGCCGCCTGCACGCCGTCGGCGGACGGCTCGTTGCCGATCACCAGGACAACGCTCGCTTCCAGCTCGCCCGCCGCGATCCGGTCGAGGATCGCCACCAGGTTCGAGCCGCGGCCCGACAGGAGGACCCCGACCAGGTTCTTGGAGTGCCCCCTCGCCGGCACGGGCGCCTCAGAGAAGGTGGCGGAAAAAGTAGAAGCCCGCCGCCACGACGCACGACAGGAGGGTCAGTCCCAGATACACGGCGGCGCGCTCCACGCGCCGGCGCAGGGCCTGCCCGAGGGCCACGACGAACAGGATGCCCGCGCTCGTGCCGAACAGCACGGTCATCAGGGTCAGGTAGACGACGTAGACGCGCATGTCATGGATCCCCTCACTGCGCCGCGGGCAGGGCGCCGTCCCGCTCCGCCCGGCCCTGGTTCCCGGGCTCGTAGACCACCCGGCGGCTGCCCCGGACGATCTCGCCGATGCGGTAGTGTTTCTCCCCCAGCGTGTCGAGGTGCTTGACCACCTCGCTCTCCCGGTGCAGCGGCACGACCAGCACCATGCCGATCCCCATGTTGAAGGTGTGGAACATCTCGTCGCCGGCGATGCGCCCCGTGTCCTGCAGGTACCTGAACACCGGCGGCACCGGCCAGGTCCCGAGATCGATGCGCGCCGACAGCCCGCGCGGCAGGATGCGGGGAATGT
>QHXY01000257.1 GCA_003223145.1 Acidobacteriota bacterium | reverse complement strand
GCGCTCAAATCGTGCAGGTACGAGTTGACCATCGCCTCGCCGTCGACCCCGATGTAGGTGGCGTAGGCCCTGATGAATCCCTTGTTGAACAGACCTCCTGGAAGGGCGTCGAAGCGGTTCTCCTCCAGAGCCTCGAGGTAACGGATGTTGATCTTGGTGGCCTCGGAGATCTGGCGAAGCGAGATCTCACGCAGCTCGCGCTCTCGCTTGAGGGTCTCCCCGAAATTCGCCATCGGCTCCGCGTCCGCCACGTTCCAAATCGTTGGACCGTCGCGATTTCAACCGTGGGCTAATAATAAGGACGGGGGATCGGTTTGTCAAACAAGCGTAACTAGCTTGTGTTCAGCAACTTAATCAGATCCCCGAGGCGGGTGAGGAGCCTCCTTGCGGATGCTCCCGGTCATCCAGAATCCTCTGCACCGCCACCTTCACGAGCGTCGGGACGTGCGGAGCGCGGGCCAGCTCTTTGAGTGTCTGAGCGCCCAGGCCCTGGACGATCCGCAACGCGGTGGCGGCCGGAGTCGCATGATTCTGCACCAGGGCCTTCTGGACCGAGGGCCTCTTCGAGAAACGCGCGTCCTCCGCCAGGGTCTGCAGGACACCGGACGGCGTCCCTCTGGCGCTGGCGATCACCAGCGCATCCTCCTCGACCAAGCGCGGGTTCTGCAGCAGGGCGCGGATGACCATCGGATGCTCCTGCTTCGTCAGGACATGGATGACGCCGCGGCTGGCAATGCGCGCGAGCGCAATCTTCTCTCCGAGCGCCAGCTCCTGGATGCGCAGCGACAGGATGCGCTCCGCGGCCCGGCGCAGGGGCGGCGCCAGCAGGGTATCGTCCCCCACCTTCACCAGATCGCGCCACCACAGGAACTGCACCAGATTCATGGCCACGGCGCGCGGCGTCTTCGGGTGCAGGACGATGGCGGCTTTGACTTCGTATGCCTTGAGCCACTCACGACGTGCGCTGATCCGCACGATCAGCTGGCCGGTGACCGTGTGGTTCTTCAGGAGGATTGAAACAAGACGCGGTTGCATGGCGGGATTGGCCAGCGCCCCCTCGAGGAACACCAGGGGAGCGGTGGCCAGCTCCAGCGCCAGCGTTTCCGCAGGAGCCGTGCGACCGGCTTCGAACGACGGGTCCATGGGCGTAAATTTATCGCCGGCGCGGCGCTGGCGCCAGAAGAGCCCGCGCTATGGACAGCGGCCGGGCAACGGCGGTAAGCTCAAAGCGTTGATGCAAAAGTGTTTCACGTTTCGCGATGGGGAGCCATGATGAAGGCCGGTTACGTCAGGCTGACCGAGCCGCTGGTGCGGGTGGACGGGGTGCTTCGTCCCGCGACCTGGGATGAGGCGCTTGATCGCGCTGCCTCCGGGTTCCGTACCGCGGTCGAGCGCTTCGGGCCGTCCGCCTTCGGGCTGTTCAGCTGCTCGAAGGCGACCAACGAGGTGAACTACCTCGCGCAGAAGTTCGCCCGGGCGATCATCGGCAGCAACAACATCGATAGCTGCAACCGCACCTGACACGCGCCATCCGTCGTCGGTCTGACGACGGTCTTCGGCGCCGGGGGCGGCACCAGCTCCTACAGGGAGATCGAGGAGACCGATCTCATCATCCTATGGGGCTCGAACGCGCGCGAGACGCACCCAATCTTCTTCCATCACGTTCTCAAGGGGGTGCGGAACGGCGCGCGTCTGTACGCCATCGATCCGCGTCGCACCGGCTCGGCGGAGTGGGCCGACGGGTGGCTCGGGATCGACGTCGGCTCGGACATCGCCCTGGCCAACGCCATGGGCCGCGAGATCCTGGCCGCGGGCCTGGAAAACCGCGCCTTCATCGCGCGCGCGACCACCGGGTTCGAGGCGTATCGCGAGGCGGTCGAGCCGTACACGCTGGCGCACGCCGCCAAGGTGACCGGCGTGCCCGCGGACGCCATCCGCGAGCTGGCGCACGCCTACGCGCGGGCCGATCGGGCGGAGATCTGCTGGACGCTCGGGATCACCGAGCACCACAACGCGGTGGACAACGTGCTGGCGATCATCAACCTGGCTCTTCTGACCGGGCATGTCGGCCGCTACGGATCCGGTCTCAACCCGCTGCGGGGCCAGAACAACGTCCAGGGCGGCGGCGACATGGGGGCGATCCCGAACAAGCTGCCCGGTGGCCAGGACGTGGAGGACCCGGCGTCGCGCGCGCGGTTCGAGCAGGCCTACGGCGCGGCGATCCCGCCGAAGCGCGGCTGGCACCTGTCGGAGATGTTCCAGGCGTTGGAGCGCGGCGATCTCAAGACGCTGTATGTCATCGGAGAGAACCCGGCGCAGTCCGAAGCCGACTGCGCCCGCGCCATGCATCTGCTCGGCCGCCTCGATCACCTGGTGGTGCAGGACATCTTCCTGACCAAGACCTGCGACTACGCCCACGTGGTCCTGCCGGCCGCCGCCTCCTGGTGCGAGTCCGAAGGCACGGTGACCAGCAGCGAGCGGCGCGTGCAGCGGGTGCGCAAGGCGCTCGACCCGCCGGCGGGCGCGCGCGACGACATCGACATCCTGTCCGATCTGGCGCACCGACTCGGCCGCGACTGGGGGCGCCCGACCGCCGAGCAGGCGTGGGACGAGCTGCGCAGTCTCTCGTCCTGGCACAAGGGGATGTCCTACCGCCGGCTCGAGGAGCTGGGGGGCATCCCCTGGCCCTGCCCGGATGAGAACCATCCTGGTAGCCCGTTCCTGCACGATCGTCTGTGGAAAGAGCCAATCGAAGGGCGGCCGGCCCCCTTCAGCCCGGTCGAGTTCGAGCCGCCGGTGGACGCGCTCACCGAGGAGTACCCGATCCGTCTGACCACCGGGAGGCGGCTCGACTCGTTCAACACTGGTGTCCAGACCGCCGGCTACGCCTCGCCACTGCGGCGCGGGGAGTCGCTCGACCTGGCGCCCGAGGACATCGAGCGCCACGGGCTCGCCGAGGGAGAGCGCGTGCGCGTCGTCTCCCGCCGCGGCGCCATCGAGGTGCCGGTGCGCGTTGATCCCGGTCTGCGGCCCGGTCTCGCCTTCATGACGCTGCACTTTCAGGACGACGTCGCGACGAACCTATTGACCATCGACGCCACCGACCCCAAGTCCGGCACCGCCGAGTTCAAGGCCACGGCGATCCGCATCGAGCGGCTGGACGCGCCCCGCGACGCCCGCCCGGCGAAGACCGCCGCGACGATCGCTCGCGCCACCGCGACCCCGGCGCCGGCCGGCGTCCGGGGGCGGTGAGTGGATCTTCACCTCATCCCAGGCGCGGTCGCCACGGCCGAGGAGCGCGCCGCCGTCGACGCGGCGCTCGGCCCCCCCGCCTCGGGCTGGGAGGGCGCGGCACGGCGCTCGGGCCCCGAGGCCCAGGTCGCCCACGGCGGCCACGACGAGGCCGACAGACGTCGCCATCTTCTCCTGCCAGCGCTGCATGCCATCCAGGGGCGCATCGGCTGGATCAGCGAGGGCTCGCTCAACTATGTCTGCCAGCGTCTGATGGTCCCGCCCGCCGAAGCGTACGGCGTTGCGGCGTTCTACCACATGCTCTCGCTCGAGCCGCGCCCCAGGACGGTCGTCCACGTCTGCGACGACATTGCCTGCCGGGTGAGCGGCGCGCTCGATCTCTGCCGCGACTTGGAGAAACGTCTCGGCCCGCCGGGCGCCGCCAAGCTGGACGCGCACGGCACGTGGCTGCGCAGCCCCTGCCTGGGGCAGTGCGAGCGCGCCCCGGCCGTGATGTTCCAGGCGGCGGGGGAGGGGTGTGGCGATTGGAGTCTGGCGCCGGCGACATCGAAGGCGGTGATGGCCGGGATCGACGACGGCCGCCCCGGGAGGAAAACATCCGAGCGCGTCGCCGAGACCCATCCCGGCGTCCCCTCCGCCCCTCAGACCCTCGCCCCTCGCGCCCCCGGGCTGCGCCTCCTGAGACGCGTCGGCCTGGCCGATCCCGAAAGCCTCGACGCCTACCGCGCGCACGGCGGCTACCAGGCGCTGCGCCGCGCCCTGTCGATCGGCCCCGAGGCGGTCCTGCGCGAGGTCCTCGACTCGAAGCTCGTCGGCCGTGGCGGCGCCGCCTTCCCGACCGGGCGGAAGTGGGAAGCGGTGGCGCGCCAGCCGGTGCGCCCGCACTATCTCGTCTGCAACGCCGATGAGTCAGAGCCCGGCACCTTCAAGGATCGCGTCCTGATGGAGGAGGACCCGTTCGCGGTCCTCGAGGCGATGACCATCGCCGCCTTCGCCACCGGCTGCGAGCGCGGCTACATCTATGTCCGCGGCGAGTACCCCCTGGCGATCGAGCGTCTGCATGGCGCCGCCGGGCAGGCCCGGACCCGCGGCTTCCTCGCCGATGACATCCTGGGGGAGGGGCTCCGCTTCGACGTCGAGATCCGCCGCGGCGCCGGCGCCTACATCTGCGGCGAGGAGACCGCCCTGTTCAATTCGATCGAGGGGAAACGCGGCGAGCCGCGCAACAAGCCGCCGTTCCCCGTGCAGTCGGGTCTCTTCGGCAAGCCGACCGCCATCAACAACGTCGAGACGCTGGTCAACGTCCTCGACATCGTCCTCGAAGGGGGCCCGGCGTTCGCCGCCATCGGCTCCGGCCAGTCGACCGGCCCGAAGCTGTTCTGTATCTCGGGGTGCGTCGCCCGCCCCGGCCTTTATGAAGTCCCGTTCGGCACGACGCTGAAGCAGCTCATCGAACTCGCGGGAGGCGTG
>QHXY01000256.1:834-9810 GCA_003223145.1 Acidobacteriota bacterium | reverse complement strand
ATCGAAAGCGCCGCCTGGATCGCGGCGCTCGCCGATCCTCTTTTCAGCCTCCTGTTCCTGAGTGCGGCCCTGGCGTACGACCGCTGGCGGGCGCGGACGCGCGCCCTGCCGATCACGGCCCTGCTGCTCTTCGAGGCCTCCCTGCTCGCGAAAGAGACGGCGGTGACGCTGCCCGTGTTTCTCGTGTTCCTCGGTCTTGGTGACAAACGCCGGAGGCCGCAAGCGGCGGAATGGGGGCGCGGACTTCTGCCGATGGCGGCCGTGGCGCTCGTGCACTTCGTCGTGCTGAGACCGTGGGGTCTGGGGGAGCCCGGGCTCTCGTTCTTGGGCCAGTTCCGGGTCCAGTGGGTCAAGAACCTCGCGCTCTTCGGCGCCGCGGCGATTCTGCCCGCGCACACCGAGGTGATCGAGGCGCATCCGAAGCTGTGGGTGTCCCTCGCGGCGCTCGCGGCGACGGCCCTGACGCTCGTTGTCCTCACAGCCAGGCGCCGCATACCGGCGGTCGCCTGGGCCGCCATGCCCGCCTTCGCGATCCTTGTCGGTCCCTCGGTGATCTCGTTCCAGGAGCGCTACCTCTTCCTGCCGAGCGCCGCGTCGGCGCTGGGGCTGGCCGCGCTCCTGAACACCGCCGGGCGGCGCGCCCGTGCCGTGGCCGCCGGGCTTCTGGTTGCCGGCTGGATCGTGTCGGCGGGTGACCATTGGATCGGCTGGTGCGACGGAGGGCGCGCCAGCCGCCGGCTCATCGCCGATCTGGTCGAGGCCAGCGCCCATCCCGGAGCGCAGGAGATCGTGGTCGCCAATATGCCTCACCGTGTCCATGGAGCTCCGGTGGCGGCCGATTACAGCGCCGCCGTGACCGTTTCGGGAGGCCGGCCGGTCGCCGTGCGGACCGGGATCGCGATCGACTATCCCGTCCCGGAGGCGGACGCGCTGGACGGATCGTTCTCGAGCGCCGTCAGCCGGCCTCCTCCGTTCGCCGAGATCCGGCTGCGAATTCCCCACCAGCGTTACTCGCGCTATGTCTGGCCGCTCCCGGTGCCCGAAAGCAAGCGGATCGAGCGAGAGTGGGCGGTGATCCTTCTCGATAACACCGGCGGCATCCGCGTCCGGATTCCGCCCGCGCCTGGGGGGACCCGATCGGCCTACGTCTGGTCCCGCGGGCGACTCGAACCGGTCTTTTGAAAGGGCCTACAAGGCCGGCGGGGACGCGACGAAGCTCAAGGCGACGGCCAGGCTTCTGAAGGAAGTCGCCCCGCGAATCTCCTTGCGGGAGGCCGGTTCCGGGGTATGTTTGGCGCGCGGGGCGGGTCGCGGGTTCTCATCCCCAGGCAGTGTGCCGCACATGCCCGACACCACGAAGCTGGCCATCAGACGACGGGCGTCGTCCATCCTGGCCGCAGCGATCTGCGGATTGTCCGCCTGCGCGGCCCCTGACACCCAGCGCAATGAGCGGCCTTTCCCTTCGTCCTGGTTCTTGAACCAGCGTCTGAGCGCGGACGGCGCCATCCCCGTCCGGGCGCGCGCCCGGGCGCTGGAGCAGGCGCGCGCGCGGGGAATCCTCGCGTCCGCTCCCGGATCCTAGCTCAGCGCGGGGCCGATCAACATCGGCGGGAGGGTCACCGCGCTCGGCGTCGATCCAAACGACATCAATCACCTCTGGCTCGGCTCCGCCGAGGGCGGCGTGTTCGTCTCGACGGACGGCGGGACGACCTGGACCGCCGTCTTCGACGGCGAGACGGCGCTGTCGATCGGGTCGATCGCCACGCACCCCGTTGACTCGGGCACCGCGTACGTCGGGACGGGGGAGGACAACGGCGGCGGGTTCTCGTACGACGGCGAGGGCGTCTTCAAGACCACCGACGGGGGGGCGACCTGGATCGGTCTCGGTCTTGCCGAGACACGCCGTATCGGACGGATCGCCCTCGACCCCCTGGACCCGCGGCGCGTCTTCGTGGCGGCTGGCGGCGACTGGTTCAGCCGGGACTCCAGCCGCGGCATCTACCGTTCCCTCGACGGCGGGACCACCTGGGAGAAGGTCCTGTATGTCGCCGACGATTCCGGCGGCATCGATGTCGCCATCGATCCCGCGAATCCGGACCGGGTCTACGCTGCCATCTGGCAGCGGCAGAGCCTGGGGTCGTCCTGGTACATCGCCGGGTCGAACAGCGGCGTGTTCCGTTCCACCGACGGCGGCACCACCTGGAGCAGGATGACGAACGGGCTTCCGCTCGGGGCGGACGTCGGCCGCATCGGTCTCGCCGTCTCGCGCTCGAGCCCGAGCACCGTCTACGCCCTGGTCATCGACGGGCTGGGAAACCTCTTCGGTCTGTACAGGACCACCGACGCCGGCGACACCTGGGTCCCCCTGAGCGCCGCCTCGCTCCTCCTCAACGGATTCAGCTACTACTTCGGCAACATCCGGATCGACCCCGCCAATCCGAACACCGTGTACGTCCTCGACTCGAACCTGCTGAAGTCCACCAACGGCGGGGCGAGCTTCTCGATCATCGCGGCCAACGTGCATCCCGACTGGCATGACCTGATCATCACGGCGCGCGGCTTCCTGGCGGGGAACGACGCCGGCTTCTTCCGCAGCCGCAACGGCGGCTCGAGCTGGGACCATGCCGTCACCCTGCCGATCACCCAGCTCTACGATCTGGGGATCGACCGGCTCCTGCCGCAGCAGCGATTCGGCGGCAGCCAGGACACGGGAACGCTGCGCACGAAGACGGGGGACCCCTCGGGATGGCAGACCATCCTGGGTGGCGACGGCCTGCAGTGCGAGGTCGACTACACCAATTCCTCCATCCTCTACGTCGAGAACCAGTACGGTCAGATCTACCGGTCGACGAACGGCGGCAACAGCTTCGTGCGCGCCATGATCGGTCTCGATCCCAACGAGCGGCGCAACTGGAACACGCCGATCACGCTCGATCCGATCGTGCCCACGACCCTGTACACCGGGTACCAGAGGGTGTTCCGCTCGACGGACTCCGCCGGCACGTGGAGCCCGATCAGCCCCGACCTGACCGGCGGCGCGGCGTCCGCGGTCGTCGCGTCGCGTGACCGGAACCCCGGCGTCGATCCGGATCATCTGAAGAACCTCGTCACGGGGACGATCACGGTGGTCGGCGTGTCGCCCGCCGACCATCGCGTACTCTGGGCCGGCACCGACGACGGCAATGTCTGGGTCAGCGAAGATTCGGGATCCACCTGGAACAGGGTCAGCCCGCCGGGTCCCGCCTATTGGGTCACGGACATCGCGGGCGATCCGTTCGAGGCGCGCGCCGCCTACCTGACCGTGACCGGGTACCGGCAGGGAGACAGGCTGCCCTATGTCCGCGCCACGACCGACCTCGGCACGACGTGGCGGGATCTGAGCGGCGCGCTCCCGCGGGTTCCGATCAACTGCATCCTGCACGATTCCGAATGGCGCGGGAGGCTCTTCGCAGGCAGCGACGTCGGCGTGCACCTGAGCGACGACGGCGGCGTCACCTGGTCGATCATGAACGGGGGTATGCCGTACGTCGTGGTGATGGACCTGGTGCGACACGATCCGACACGCACCCTGTACGCCGGCACTCACGGGCGCTCGATCTATTCATACAGTCTCGATCAGCTTCCCCCCGCGGACGGCGACGGGGACGGCGTGGACAACAATCATGACTGCGCGCTCGCCGATCCCGGGGCGTTCGCCCCTCCCGGCGAGGCCGGCCCGCTCGCGGTCGGGATGGGACCGGCGACGGCGGCCCACCTGTCCTGGCCGGGCTTCGCGGCATCGGCCGGCCCCGGGACAATTTACGATGTCGCCGTCGGAGACTTGGCGACTCTCGCCTCGGCCGGCACGGCGGCCGCCGTCGCGCTCGCCTGCGGGCTCCCCGTCACGACGGCGACCGACGCCGCCGTCCCGGGCTCCGGTGCCGGCGTCTATTACCTGGTCCGGGCGCGGAACACCTGCGCCGCCGGGACGTGGGGCACGGACAGCATGGGGCTGGAGAGAACGGTGCCGGCCTGCCCCTGACCGGTGTGGGGCCGTTTCAGGACCGGCCTGCCCGCCCGCGCCTGAGATCCTTGAGTATCTCCCGGGCCGCGTTCCTGCCAGGCGCGCCCATCACGCCGCCGCCGGGGTGGGTGCCGGCGCCGCACATATAAAGGTTACGGACGGGCGTCCGGTACCTGGCCCATCCCCAGAGAGGCCTCATGGCGAACAGCTGGTCCAGCGCCATGTCGCCGTGACAGATGTTGCCACCGGTGAGCCCGTAGACCTCCTCGAAGCACAGCGGGGTCAGCACCTGGCGGTAGATGACCGCCCGGCGGATGTTCGAAGCGTACTCGGCGAGCGTGTCGAGAGCCAGATCTCCCAGTTCCTCCCGCCGGGTTCGCCAGTCTCCCTCGGTGGGCCGGTACGGGATGAACTTCATGGAGATCGACATCACGTGGTGGCCTGCCGGCGCCAGGGTGTCGTCGACCGTGGAGGGGATGACCATATCGAGATAGGGCCTGCGCGACGGTCGTCCGGACCTGAAATCGTCAAAGGCCTCCTCGAGGTAGGCCGGGTCCGCGCCGCAGACCTGGATACTCCCGCGCAAGTGGGGACCGTCACCGGGCAGCGCCCTGAAATCAGGAGGCTCCGAAAGGGCGAGGTTGATCTTCGCCGAGTTGCCGGTGCAGCGGATATTCTCGATCCCCCGGACGAACTCGGGCGGGATATCGGATGGCCCGATCATCTTCAGGAACGTGCGCTTGGGATCGGCGTTGGAGACGACGAGGCGTCCGCGGATCTCCTCCCCTGACTCCAGGACGACGCCGGTCGCCGCACCATCCTCCACCAGGATGCGCTCGACCGGTGCGCCGACCCGGATGACGGTCCCCGCGGCGCGCGCCGCGTCCGCCACGGCCTGGGCGATGCCACCCATTCCACCCCTGACGAAGCCCCAGGCGCCGGGGGCTCCGTTGGCTTCACCGAGGTAATAGTGCAGGAAGACGAAGGCGGTACCAGGCGTGCGCGGGCTGCCGTACGTGCCGATGGTTCCGGTGGCGGCGAGAGTGGCCTTCAGCTCGGGCGACTCGAACCACTCGTCCAGGAGGCCGGCACAGCTCATCGTCATGGTCTTGATGAGCAACGCCTGGTCGGCGCGCGGCAGCTTTCGGAACCGGCGGCCGAGCTGCATCAGATCCAACAGGTCGCCCACACGCAGAGAGCTGGGGTCGGGCGGAGTCATCGCGAGCGTAGGGCGGACGACGTCGGCCATGCGCGCGAGCGCCGAGTTGAAGCGGGGATAGGCCTCCGCATCGCGGCGCGACAAGCGCGCGATTCGCCGGGCGTCCTCGTCGCCACCGAGCCCGAGAAGAAGGGAGCGACCGTCCGGGAACGGCGTGAACGAGGTGCTGCACGGAAGGATTTCGAGACCGTGACGATTCAGACGCAGGTCGCGGACGATCTCGGGACGGAGGAGCGAGCAGACGTAGGAAGCCGTCGAGAAGCGGTACCCGGGCAGGAGCTCCTCGGTGACGCACGCCCCGCCGAGGACCTGGCGGCGCTCGACCACCAGCGTCTTCAGGCCGCCGCCCGCAAGATAGGCCGCCGCCACCAGGCCATTGTGGCCCCCGCCGACCACGATGACGTCGAACGCGCCGCCCACGGATCGCCTCAGGGCCGCAGCCAGAGCGAGCGCGCCGTCAGCTCGCGATGGTCCAGCCCCGCCGCGCGGTCGAGCAGGCGCAGCCGTTCCGGCGGATCGACCGGGACGCGCCAGCGGTCATCGCGCCCGCCGGCCGTGCGAAAGGCGTCCGACCAGGAGTCCCACCACGGGACGGCCCGTCCGGCGATCGGCTCGAGGACCAGGACGCGCGCGCCGCCGCGCGCCGCCGCGAGGAGTCCTTGCAGAAGATGTGCCCGGGCGTCCTCCTGCAGCTCATTGACCGTGAACGCCGCCAGAATGCCGCCGCCTTTCCCTGGCAGGGCCGCCCTCGCGACGTCACCGCGGAACGCCCGGCCGCTGACGCCGAGAACGCGGTAGTTCCAGCGGGCCTCCTCGACGGCCCAGCCGCTCCGGTCCACTCCTGCAATCCGGCAGCCGACGCCGGCCTCCAGAGCCCAGGCGGCGCCGGCGGCGCCTGTGCCGCAGCCGATGTCGGCGATGATCCGCGGGGGCGGCTCGGCCGCGCGGAGCGCCCGGGCGATCGCGCGCACCAGGAGGAAATGCAGCGGGGCGTAGAACAGGGCGAACGCCGCCCGCTTCCCGCTGCCCTCCAACGCCGCCCCGGCGACCAGTCGCTTGCGTCGCTCCACGTACAGCGAGGACAGCGCCTGCAATCCCCGCCGCACCTCGGCGAACGTCAGCAGCGACAGGTGTCTCGCCTCGAGGGCCTCGAACCAGGCGTTGAATCGATCCTCGCCGGAAAGCATGAAGGCATGGTAACCCGCCCGTGCGCCCGTTTGGGGCGCTGGTGATCGGGGCTTATCCGCGAGCGTTGGATGCGTCCGCGATGGGGCGGGCTTTCACGCGACGCGGCGACGCGGCGGGCTGCGCGCGGTCGTGGCGCGGCCCGGTCGCGCTGGTCCCGTGCTCCGTCGCACCGATGGAGTTCACGGGCCTCGCGCTCTTCCGGCGGATCGCGTGGGCGGTCTTGATCATCCCGTAGCGGCTCACGAGGTAATTGCGCGCCAGGTGCGAGGCCGCGCGGGGCAGCTCGTACGCATGGCCCCGGAAGCGCCGGACGATGCCGGTCAGCGAGTAGACCTCGCGAAGGAAGTAGTAATACCCCTCCTGCAGCTGGTCGATGGTCATCCCCTTCGGGCGCACCAGGACGTGGGCACCGTCGAACAGGGGCCAGTTGTAGTCCATCGCCACGTCCGAATGCGCCGGGCAGCGCGTGCAGGGGAGGAGATCGTCGCTTGAGATGGCGTCTTTGAAGGTCCCGGTCCCGGGGTAGGGCTGGATGATGTTGGCCACCACGAAATCGATCCCGGTGTCATAGATGAACTCGAGGGTCCGATCGAAGCTGGAGGGATCGTCTCCGTCCAGTCCGAACACGAAAGCGCCCATGACGTTGATCCCCGCGTTGTGCACGCGTATGACCCTCTCCCTCATCGCCTTGGTGTCGTTCGACCATTTGTCGAGCCCGTCGATCGCCGTCTGACTGACCGATTCGATCCCGAGGAAGAGATCGCGGCAGCCGCTGTCGTAGGCCAGTTTCAGGAGCTCCGGCTTCTCCGCCAGGTCGATGGTCAGCTCCGCCGCCCAGGAGCGGCCGAGGGGCCGGATCGCCTCGCACAGCGCCTTGAACGATCCGGCGGCGTTATAGAGATTGTCGTCCCAGAAGAAGAACCGGTCGGTGAAGCCCGGACCCATCCGGGCGATCAGGCGATCGCTCCAGAGAGAACCGAGAACGGGCAGCCTGACGAGGGCCTTGAGGAGGCTGTTGTACAGACCGGGGGCGATCTCACCGATCGTCTCCCTCGTGCAGGCCGGGCCCTGGCTGCGGATTTCCTCCACGACGTCGCTCACGTCGCGGTTCCTGACGTTGGGCCCGTTGGTGAGAAAGACGGCGCAGAAATGGCAATCCAGCTTGCAGCCGCGCGCGAAGGTCGTGGAGGCCACGATCTGCTGCGGTCTCCGTCTCAGCCCCTGCCAGATCCCCATGTCGAGGGCCAGCGTGCCGCGATCGCGGATCCGCGCGAACTCGGACCTGTAGATCGGTTTCACGGCGCGTCCTTCCCGGATGTCGTTGAGCAGCTCGGCCGCGGCCCACTCGCCCTCTCCCGCGACCGTCGCGTCGACATGACCCCGGCGCGTCGCCTCGTCGGGAACCGACGAGGCGTGCGGCCCGCCGAACACGACCGTGAGACGCTTGCCCGCGGCCGCGTAGGCGGCCCGCGCCTCACGCGCCCTGCGATAGGCCTCCCGGGCGGAGTTCGTGTAGGCGGTGACGAACAGGACATCGCGGTCGCCGCGGCGCAGATCGACTTTGTCCCGCAGGATATCCTCGAAGGGCGTCGGCCCCTCGATCTTGTCGTGCTGCACCGCGACACGCGTCCCGCTGGACAGGACACGGTCCTTGCGCAAGAAGCCGACCAGGTACGGGAACCCGATCCCGGGACTGCGGACGAACGGTCCGGTGGCGCCCTCCAGACGCCCCAACAGGCCCCTGCGACGGATCGGCTCGTCAACGACGTAGGAGTCGCGCGGGGTCAGGCAGATGAGGTTGCCGATCGTCGTCACGGATGCCCACCGGGTCGAGGTTCATCGGGACGAGACTGCCCACAGACTTTACCGTGGGATGGGCCGCGACGCAACGGGGTCCCGACCCTTTTTCCGCCTTTTCGATTGACGGGGAAGCCGCGTTCGGGTAGCATGCGTGCCGCACGCCTGCGATTGACGTTCCCACGAGTTGACCACGACGTGCCTTGGTGTTCCGCTGGTGATTCCCGTGCACCCGCTAGAGCGTTAAGGAAACAGGGCAATCGTGCCCGTCTATCGTTTTTGTAAGAGGGGAGAAGAAAGATGGCCAGAGGCAAGGTCAAGTGGTTCAACGATGCGAAGGGTTTCGGGTTCATCACTCCGGACGACGGCTCGAAGGACGTCTTCGTCCACCACTCGGCGATCAGCATGCCGGGGTTCAAGAGTCTCGCGGAAGGACAGAGCGTGGAGTTCGACATCGTCCAGGGGCAGAAGGGCCCGGCTGCGTCGAACGTCCGCCCGGTCTGAGCGCGACATGGGCCTGAAACTTTTCGTCGGCAATCTCTCCTTCGAAACGACCGACGACGATCTGAAGGAGGCGTTCTCGAAGGCGGGGGCCTGTTCGATGGCCTCGGTCATCAAGGATCGGCTCACCGGCCGCTCGCGCGGGTTCGGCTTCGTCGAGATGGGCTCGGACGAGGACGCGCAGAAGGCCATCGCCGAGCTCAACGGCCGTGAGCTGCGGGGGAGGAACATCAGCGTCAGCGAGGCGCGCGAGCGCTCCGAGAGCCGA
>QHXY01000256.1:0-797 GCA_003223145.1 Acidobacteriota bacterium | reverse complement strand
TGGCAGCCGCCGGGGTCTGCGGGCGAGAAAGCGCAGTCTCTGAGCCGGACCGGCATTGTTCGCGAATCCTCAACAGCCTGGTGAGGACTGGACGTGGCGAGACGATCCCGTTCGACGTTCAAAAAGCGTCAGAAGGAAATGGCGAGGCAGCAGAGACAGCAGGACAAGATGGCCCGCCGTCTCCTGAAGAAAAAAGAGCGGGGCGACGCCCCCGCATTAGAGACCCCCGACGAGGATCCGGACATCGCCGGCATCCGTCCCGGGCCACAGCCGCCGCTCGAAGACGAGCGGTAGGCGCGGTCGGGATCGACGTCCTGATCGACGGGGCACCGGCGGCAGCCCCCGCGATACCGGTTGATTCATCCAGGCCGCCCGCGGCCCTCCCCGGCCTTGCGCCGGCCGCATGCTCCCGCCTACAATAGCCGAAGCGTTTCGACCTCCCGGAGAGTTCGAATGCTTCACGGACCGGATTGTCGCTGCGGGTTGAGAGCGATCGCGGTACTCATCCTCGTGTCGACGCTCGCGATACACCGATCGTCCGCCGCCGATCCGGCTCCCGCTTCGCCACAGACTCCGGCGTCCCTGGTGAGCTCTCCGACTTCCGGTACTGCCCCGCCTGCGGCGCGCAGAACCGCCCCGAGAACCGATTCTGTCTGAAGGACGGGACGCCGCTTCCGCCGATCGACACGACTCGCCGGATGCCCGGCTTCGTCCGTTCGCCCGGGACGTATTCGCCCGAGGAGATCGAGCAGGTCATGCATCGGGTCTCGCAATCGGTCGTGCGCATCCGGGTCAGG
>QHXY01000255.1 GCA_003223145.1 Acidobacteriota bacterium | reverse complement strand
CGCCGGCCCGCCAGGGCGTTGCGCTTCACGTACTTCACCCCGCTCTCCACCTTCCCCTTGGTCTGCGCCCGGTAGAAACGGCACAGCCGGACGCTTACCCCGTAGAAGTCCATCCGGTCCTTGAAGGTGGCGTTCCAGACCACGTGCCCCGCCGCCTCATCCTTGCGGGTCACGATGGTGCGCGGGTTGTCGTACAGGATGGTCTCGGTCCGGCCCCCGAAGTGCGCGAACGCCGCGGCGTGACCGTCGAGCAACGGGTCGAGACCCTCGCTACGGTAGGCCCGGGCGAAGATCCGACGGCTGAAGCCGAGAACCATCGTGAACAGATGCACCCGGACCCGCTGTTCGCCCAGGTACAGCGCCGTCGATCCCCAGTCCACTTGCGCCTGCTCGCCCGGGCCGGTCTCGAAGCGCACCGTCGGCAGCCCCTCGCCCCGCCAGTCCTTGCGCCACGGGGCGATGTACTTCAGCACCGCCCAGTACCCGCCGCGGTATCCCAAAGCCGCCATCTCGCGCATCAGCACCACTCCGTTGAAGCCGACCTCCGGGGCCCGCGCCTGCAGGAACTCCCGCCACCGGTCCAACAGCCGGCCCCGGGCCCGGCGCCGCTCCGGCGCCCACGTCCGCCGCAGCCACTTCCTCACCGTCTTCACGTCCAGCCCCAGTTGCCGGGCGATCGCCTTCTTCGGCGTCCCCTGTTCGGCCAGCGTGCGCACCGCACCGTACACGTTCTGGTTGATCACCTCGCCCTCCGCGGCACCGGTCGGTGCCGCCGTCAGGCTAGGCGAACTCTTCGACTCCTGCATAAACCCCTCCTGGCGCTTCGCGCCTCAGGTGAAGAGGGGGGAAAATAAGCGTCCAACACGGGGGAATAATAGGCGTCCAGATGACAGCGACGGTTCGTGGCCCGCACGGCGCGGGCCGTGGAAGCGTTCCTCAGCCGGCCTCTCGGTGACGTCGACTTCCCGGTGCTGCAGATCGACGGCGTCATTGTCGACGAGCACCTCATGCTGACCGCTCAGGGAATCGATGCGACGGGGCACAAGCAGGTGCTGGGA
>QHXY01000019.1:4965-10790 GCA_003223145.1 Acidobacteriota bacterium | reverse complement strand
TCGATACGCGCCTGCTCGAGGAGCAGCGCTTCTTCGCGCCGCTGCCTTCGTCGCTCTGCGCGGCGCAGGAACCTGGCCTGTTCCGCCTCATCGGGGTGATGGTGCCTGAGGTGGTGCGCGCAGGCGGCGTGCCGTTTGTGCGTTCGCTCGGGGTCAAGGATGCGCGGCGACGGCATCAGAAAGATGCCGAGGAGCACGACGCTCACAAGCTTGCGGACCGCTTGCATGGGTGCTCGCCTGGGGATCGACGGGAAGCTACGTCCAAAGCGTTCAGGCGTCAATGCCTCTTTAGGGACAGGCCACGAGGCACGATCGAAACGTGGGGCAAATCGGGGCGGCTGTTCAGATCTGCGGACGTTCGAGTGAGACGAAAAAGATATCCCGGCGGTTATTTACCGCCGATCTCCATGGCGATCTCCCGGGCCGCGCCGATCCTCTGCGCCCCGGCGTCGATCCTCTCCACCACGACGCGGATCTGCGCCTGCATCTCGTCGGAGTCGCGATCCTTGAGCGCCTGGACGATCCCCGGGAACGGCCACGAGGCGTAACCGGTCGTCAGGCCCGGCGCATAGAGGGTGTGCTGGAACCAGGGGCGGCCCGGCAGACCGCGCTTGTCGAGGAAGGCGCGCTCGACCTGGACGAGTGCGTCGTTGAGACGCGCCAGAGTCTGGGGCTCGGCGGAGGCCGCGGCCGGGTTTTCCTGCAGCCGGTCGAGCACCGCGTCGAGATCGATGCCGCCCGCCGTGAGGCGATCGATCGCCTGGGTGACGGGTGAGAGATCCGGCACCAGCGCCGGCTTCTTGCGCGCCTCGACCGCCGCCTGGGAGCCCGGCTCGACCGAGCGCGGCTCGGTGCGCGCCGCCTCCCAGACGCGCCGGTCGCGCACCGCCTCGCGGCGCAGGAGCTCCAGCTCGCGCGACAGCGCGCGGCCATAGGCGCCGTAGCGCAGCGGCACGATATCGGCCGCGCCCAGACGCATCGCCAGCAGGCCGTACAGCCGCGACGCGGCCGTGTGGTACAGGAACTCCGGATCGCCGAAGTGCTCCATCCAGAACAGATCGTCGTAGATCGAGTGGTACACGCCGTAGGGGCCCTCGAAGGTGAAGTCGGCGCTGGCGATGCCGGCGTGGTCGGCGAACGCGGTGTAGTCGGACCCCGAACCGAGGGGGTTCAGGTGCAGCTCGAAGGTCGTCTCGTCGCGCGGGCAGGCCGGCTCCGTCTTGGCCCAGTCGCGCTGCTTGCGCGAACGCCAGGCCTCGAGCACGGTGCCGCCGTGGCGCGGGTCGTCGACGTCGCCTGCCGCCTCCAAGATCAAGTCGCGCAGCGACGGCATCCCCGAGACGTCCAGGTCACCGCCGGTCACCGAGGAATCGAGATTGATGTAGGCCACGCCGTTCTGCTGCAGCGCCGGCGTCCGGTCCTCCACCCATTCGGTCGAGCCGAGCAGGCCGTACTCCTCGCCGTCCCAGGACGCCAGGAGGATCGTGCGCCTCGGCTTCCAGCCGGTCTTGAGCGCCGCCGCCAGGCCGCGCGCCGTCTCCAGGAACGAGGCGGTGCCCGAGTTCGGATCGACCGCGCCGTAGGTCCAGGCGTCACGGTGGTTGCCGAGGACCACGAGGCGGTCCGGCTCCGCCGTCCCCGGGATGGTGGCGATGACGTCGTACAGGGGCTGCACGGCGTAGTCCATCTCGACCGACATCTCGGCCTCGGCCGGCCCCGGGCCGAGGTGATACGCGAACGGCAGACCACCCTGCCAGTCGTCGGGCACACGATCACCGGCGAGCGCCTTCAGGATCTTCGCCGCCTCGCCGTACGACAGCGGCAGCGAGGGGATCTTCGGGATGCCGCTCATCTGCTCCCGCCCGACGCGCTTGGCGTTCTTCGTCGAGGCGTACCCCGGAGTGGACGGATCGCCGGGGCCGGACGACAGGAACTGCACCGATCCTCGCTGCAGCGACGACGCGGGACGCATCGGGCCGTCGGGATAGATGTCCCCCTTCATGTAACCGTCGTCGGCGGGGTCGCTGTAGATGATGACCGCCTTGGCGCCGCGCGTCTGGGCTTCCTTCACTTTGAGGCCGCGGAACACCTTGCCATAGCGCACGATGACGATACGCCCCTCCACCGGCAGCCCCAGCGACTCGAGCCGCTCGAAATCCTCGTGCGTTCCATAGTTGACATAGATAACCTTCCCCGACGCCTTGCCCGAGGCGCCGTAGCCGTGGAACCCCGGAAACGCGTCCTCGCTGTACGACGACTTGTCGCGGATGTACCCCTCTTCGCGGAGCGATAGGCTCGCCGCTTCCGGTTTCAGGAGCCTCAGGCTGACCGACACCGGATGGTTGAGCCAGATGTCGTACGGCACCATCTCCGTCTTCAGACCGAACTCCACCAGCCGATCGCGCACGTACTCGGCGAGCTTCTTTCCCTGCGGCGTCCCCGCCACGTGCGGTTCTTCCGTCAGCGCGTGCAGCCAGGCGCGCTCGCGCTCGGGGGTCGGCACTGCCAGCATCTCCTGCTCGGCCCGCCGCTCGGCCTCGCGGCGGGCGCTCAGGAAGCCCACCTGCGGCCGGGGGCCTGCGCTCGCCGCGGCCGCCGGCCCGCCGGCGCCACGCGCCGCTGGCGCCTGCGCGGGGGCGAGCAGGATGCAGGCGGCCAGAACCGACAGAAGTGTCTCGACGGACCGGATACGACGTGCACGGATCGGCGCTGATCCCTTCATCCGCTGCCTCCGATTGGATTGTGGTGGAGCCCGAGCGGCCGGGAGCGTAGCACGAAATCGTGGCCGACGGGGAAGGTCGGCGGGGGATAGGTCAGCCGGAGATCTCGAGGACCGCGGCGCCGCGGACCTCCCCGCGACGCAGCGCCTGCAGGGCCTCGTTGGCCCGCTCCAACGGGAAGGTCCGGACCTCGGTGCGGACGGGGACACGCGGCGCCAGGGCCAGGAACTCCTCGCCGTCGCGCCGGGTCAGGTTGGCGACCGAGCGGACCGCGCGCTCGCCCCACAGGATGGAGTAGGGGAACGACGGGATGTCGCTCATGTGGATGCCGGCGCACACCACCGTTCCGCCCTTCGCCACCGCGCGCAGCGCGGTCGGCACCAGCGAGCCGACCGGAGCGAAGATGATCGCCGCGTCGAGCGGCTCCGGGGGAGCCTGGCCGGAATCGGCCGCCCACTCCGCGCCGAGCTCGCGCGCGAAGACGCGGCCGTCCTCGTCGCCGGGACGGGTGAAGGCGAACACCCGCCGTCCCTGGAAGCGCGCCACCTGCGCGACGATGTGCGCCGCCGCCCCGAAGCCGTACAACCCGAGCCGCCGCGCATCGCCGGCGGCCCGCAACGACCGGTAGCCGATCAGCCCGGCGCACAGCAGGGGAGCGGCCTGGATGTCCGGATACTCTTCCGGGATCGGGAAGCAGAAGCGCTCGTCGGCGACCGCGTGCTCGGCGTAGCCCCCGTCGATCCGATACCCGGTGAACAGCGCCTCGTCGCACAGATTCTCGCGCCCGTTCCGGCAGTACTCGCAGGCGCCACAGCTGCCTCCCAGCCAGGGCACGCCGAGACGGTCCCCCGGCTTGAAGCGCTCGACGTCCGGGCCGGTCTCGACGACCGTTCCGACGATCTCGTGACCGGGGATCAGCGGTCGCTTGGGATCCGGCAGCTCGCCGTCGATCACGTGCAGGTCGGTGCGGCACACCGCGCAGGCGCGCACCCGCAGCAGGACCTGCCGCCGCCCCGGCGACGGCGGCTCGATCTGAACGGCCCTGAGGGGGCGCCCGGGCTCATCGAGGAGCATGGCGTGCACGGTGGTCCTACCGCTGTCCGAGGTACTTGCGCCAGGGGGTCCAGTAGTCCTTGAAGTCGTGATCGGCCACATTGACGTGCACCAGATCGATCTGGCCGTACGCCCTGTCGCCCGAGAAGGCGAGCACCAGGACCGAATCGATGTCGTCTTTCTTCCAGTGGGAGGCCCGCCACGTCTGCACGATGAGCCGCTTCGGAACCAGCGCGACGATGCGCCCCGAGATGACTCCGTCGAACGCGCGGAACTCGCCTCCCGGCTCGGGCGCGATGTGCACCGGCTGGCCGCTGATCGCCGCGTGGCGCGCCGGATCGAGGTACGACTCGAACAGCTTGTCGGGAGATGCCGGGAGACGGACGGTCTGGCGGATGTCGCGGGGCTTAGTCACGGCTCTCCCCCTGCACGTCGGTGAGAGGGAACTGCAGACTGACGTGCTCGTGCAGCACCTTCCACTTACCCGACGATTTCTCGATCACGAGCGTGAGGGCGCCGTGCAGATCGGAGTTCAGCCCCATCCGGTGCGAGCCCTGAATGCCCGCGAGCGTGCCGGTCTCGCGCCGGATCGCGTCCGGGCCGCGGGCGACGGCGCCCATGGTGACCGACGAGACGTCCGGCCTCCGGCTCATCAGGTCCATGACCGCGTCCGGGTCGGTGGCGTTGTTGGCCTCGACATAGGTGCGGACGAACTGCTCAATCTCCACGCGCGACGAGGGGGGAGAATCGGCGGCGGCGCCGCCGAGGCTCAGAGCGAGCACGACCGCGAGACTCATTGTGCGCGTCATCTCCTTGGACCTCCATTCAGGCAGTGGCTAAGTTGTGCTGGTTCCACGCGTCCGTGCCCAGGAGACCGCCTCGTCGTAATCCCGGAAAATCCGGACCTGCGTGGAAGGATGTTCTCGGACCATTTCGTACATGCGACCCAGGCCGAAATCGGGGTCGCTGGCGGTCACGAAGGCCACCTTGGATGGCGGTGTCGGCGGCTGGCGCTCGAGAATGAACCGCGCAATCTCGCGAACCTCCGCAGCGGCGACCTTGAGGTGCGCCGATCGGAAATCCCAGACGATCGGTCTGCCGCTGCATTCGGGGTTCTCCCAAAAGGCCACGGCGCCTGCCTTGGCGTCGTTCAGTCCCAGATCGCCGGAGCAGGTGGCGATGACGATGCCGGTTTCGGGCTCCAATCGCAAGGAGAATGGCATGGGTCCCTCCGGTCGATGCCTGGCAGCCGCTAGCGCTTGTCGAACACGTAGTGTTCCACGAATCGTACTAGCTTCTCGCCTGTTACTGCGCGAGCCCGATCTGCTTCATGAACGTCAGATTGTCCCAGAACAGGTACTCTTCATCCATCACGCCGTCCTTCCAATGACCGACCGTGCACATCTCCAGCTTGAACGGCTTGCCCGTTGGTGGGACCGTCTTCCCATCGGCCGCGAGCATGGGCTTCGTAAAGGTTCCTTCCATCACGCCGATCACGCTCGTCCACTCGCCCGAGCCGAACTTGACCGGATGGACCTCGATCCGGGTGTCAGGGGCGTAGACGAACATCGCCTTCAAATCCTCGATGTGCTTGTCGATGCCCCTGGTCTGGTGCCCGTCGGGCCAGTGCACGACGATGTCTTTGGAATGACTCTCGTGCAGTCGGTCCCACTTCTGGTGCGTGAAGACGTCGAAGTCCAGCGTGTCGAACGTGACGATGTGAGCCTTGACGATGCGCTCTTCGGCCTCGTATTTCGCGAGCTTTGGATCGGCGGGAGTCGCACCCATCAGCCAAACGGCGACGGCGGCGATGCAGACTGCGCCTCGTGCGTACAGGAAGATCGTCGTGGTGCGAGTGGACATCGTGGGTCTCCTTTGTTTGCGAGCCTCGGGACAGACCGGTCGCCCCAATCCCCGGCCAAGGTGCGTCAGGCGAGCCGATCGCAGAGCGGTCAGCTGCCAGGAGCGCACCTTTCGGGGTCATGACGATGGGCGACTGGGCTCAAGGTGGTCGAACCTTCCGGTTTGAAGGAATGTCCCGGTCTGGGCCAT